>CAZXFE010000235.1:0-6081 GCA_964639795.1 uncultured Enterobacteriaceae bacterium
TGCCTTAGGGACATCCATTCGTGGTCGAGACATTATACGCAACCGTAGTTTTGAGTTTGGAATTAACACTGTCCGTTCCCAAGCCTGCGTACGCCAGCTGGGCAAAGGCCATCGCAATTTTCGGACGGTGGGCGTAGGTCCGCAAACTATTCGGGACAACACCGAGGGATTCCTTGAGCGTGGCGGCGTCCTCTTTCACCGGCCCTTGCCTGGATTCAACAATTTGCAATGAAATGCGTGATATCTTCCTTTCCTCCTGATGAAAGTTGATCATCAGATAGTTACTGCAATAGCTATACGCCAGAGCCCATAATGACGATCCTTTTTGTGTCATACCTGCGTAAGCAGGTATTTAGGCTTACAGAACAAGACAGAATTTTGGGAGTGGCTTTTGGTGTATGACGGTCAAGACGCAGACTTGCTATAATCGGTCGAGCATTCTGCAGTTTACTTGGCAGGGAAAAGTATTTTCTATAGACGAAAGAACAACTCCGTATGGGCGCTCATAAGAAAACGTCTCCTTTGCCAGTTCCGCAAAGGGTGCACCCTGTGAAGTGTGAGCAAACTAAGCGTGAGCTCATTCGCGTTGCTGCTGACTTACCCCTCCGGCAGGGATTTCGTAGGACCAGTCTGGACGAGATTCCGAGTGAGGCAGCAATCCCCAAACGCTCTCTGTATTTGTATTTCAAGAACAAAGCCGAACTCGGCCGCGCCGTTAGTCAATACCGAAGAGGTAGATCTGTTCTTTACCCAAGCGCAACCGATTTTGTCACAACGACTAGCTGAGATTCAAAAGAAAGGTGTACTTATATCCTGGCCTCCTGCGCGTGACATTGCCCTTTTTCTACTTATGGCGCCCAGCCCGTACGTAACAACGTTAAGCGGTTGCTCGAAGCGCGAAGGACTATGCTCACATTCCTGGAAAGCCTCGCGCCCGAGCGACAGGTGGTACGTACTTAATTCAGACTCTGGAGATTGCCCAGAATATCGCCCGGCTCCAGGCGGGTGGTATAATTCGCATCGACATAGGCCAGCTTGATGGTTCCGTCTGTACCAATGATGTAGGTGCCGGGAATCGGCAGCTCCCAGGCCTCATCGCCATTAAAGTCGGGCAGCTTAATCCCCATGGCTGACATCGTGGCTTGCAGCTCATCCACGAGCCGGAAGGCGAGACCGAATTGCTTGGCAACGGTGTTGCCCACGTCGCTGAGGACTTCGAACTTAAGGTCATTCTTTTCCGTAACCGTCAGGGAGTTATCCGGCGTTTGCGGAGAAATGGCGATTAGCGTTGCCCCCTCGGCTTGCATCTCGGCCAGATGTTTTTGGTAAGCCTGCAACTGCAGGTTACAGTACGGTCACCAGGTGCCTCGGTAAAAGGCGACCACGGCGGGGCCTTTGGCCAAAAGGTCGGAGAGCGAGACGGACTCGCCTTTCACATTGGGTAAGGTAAAATTGGGTGCCTTGTCTCCAACCTTCAGGGCTTTGTTGGCAACGCCCGACTTCACCTGGTCCTCAGTGGTGCGCAATAGCACATCCACGACCTCTTTGGGGATCTTAGGGAGCATTTCTTCTTGAAATGCCTTGATTTGTTGCTTGAGCTCATTATTGAGCCCGGCTTCTTGACCGCTCATACACATTCTCCTTTCTGAACAGAAATAGAGTCGACCACGTGGTCTATGCATATGGAGTGTCTTGCAGTGAGTCAACCCGAGAAACGCCAAGTTTCGTGCATGTGGAAAAATTCTCTGGAAACTCCTGACGTAAGTTGCGTGTTTTTTAATTGACTACTAAGTCTATTTATCAACAAATGAAGGAAACTCTTTGTGATATAGGAGAAGCCATACAGTTTCAGGGTGACTATGAGGGAAATCCGCCTTCTATGTTGAAGGATATGTTCAAGATCAATCTTTTTTAAACCATTAAAGAAAGTTTGGTCCTGAAATGCGCCATTCCTTTGCCGATTTTGCGGACTATCTGCATATTGGTTTCCAGACGCCGGACTTTATCTTAGAGACTGCGACTGGCGAGCCGGAATCGTTATCGTCTCTGCGTGGCAAGGCTGTGGTGCTGGAATTTGGTGCCATCACTTGCCCCCGCTTTTTGGGGCAGGTTGCCCGAATAGACCAACTCAAGGCCAAGTACGGAGCGCAAGGAGTGGTATACGTCCGCGACCCACATCCTGGAGAACCGGCCTATCGCAAATACGTCAAGCCCGAAAATATGGAACAGTGTAAACAATACGCCCAAGAACTTGCCGATATTCGCCACACGGCTGCCAACGCGGTGGTGGACACTACGCAGGACGAGATCTACGAGTCATTTGGTTCTTTGCCGAACATGGTGTACGTGCGATACTGGGACGCCACGATAGCCAATAAGGCGATGTGGGCACTGGCTGATAAAATCCACCGGGTACGGCGTCAGATGACGGCGGAGCAGTCAACGCCAGAATCCCTATTGGCCTAAGTGGGGTGGAAATGTCGTAGGGGGGGGGTCTTGTGTCCGCCCTCAGTCATTAGCGTAGCCAAGGTAGGCAAGGAACTGCATTAGATCTAAGAAGACTGCCCGGACGAGATAGGTTGAGCAATTGTTGCATGAGTGAATAAAAATTAGCACCTCCTTATTTCGGCAAAGAAGAATACAACATGAAAACTCAGCTAGGTGTTCGTCCAACATGCGGAGATCAGAAAATCTGGTTGATCAAAAAAGATCCGGAATTCGAAGTTCGCGGCGGGCAAACCGTTGCGCCTTAAGTAGAATGTGAGGAGTGTTCTGATTGTGATGAGGTGATTCCGATTATGCTACGAAACAGTACATTGATGCGATAGTATTTGGACATGAGCGGCGTCAAGCTTCGTAGCTTCTGGCTCGCCGTCCCAAGGGGATAAACACCTCATTCCCTTAACGTCAGACTACACTTCTGATTCTGGTGTCTTCCTATGTCGAACCAATCCCCCCCAAACTCTACCTCGCCGGACCGGAAGTCTTTCGGCCCGATGCTATTGAGTATGCACGGAAACAGCGCGGTCTGTGCGAGCAGTACGGCTTCATTGGCTTACATCCGATGGACAACAATGTGGATCTTGAGGACAGTTCGATGCGTACGGCTACGAAGATCTATCGTAGCGATATCGGTCAAATCCGGGCCTGCGACATTGTTGCTGCCAACTGCAATGCCTTTCGGGGGGCGCTGATCGATGACGGCACTGCGTATGAGTTGGGGTATGGAAACGCACTGGGCAAACCCACGTATGGCTAAATTGATCGTCTGATCCCTGCAAAAGAGTACGTGCAGAGCCGGTGCAGCTTGAAAACTTTGGCGGACGGACGGCAGGTTGATGCAGATGGGTTTCTGTTGGTTGACGATTTCGGCACGTCCATCAATCTCATGATGCAGTGCGGTATGCTCGATAGTGGCGGGCGTTTGGTTGAAGGCAACTTTGAGGCGTGTTTAAAAGCGCTTCGACAGGACTTGGAGAGTGGCAAGCTTCTACTCATCCCGTCCGAAACTGACCGAGCCAGTAGTATATTAAATCCGAAGGTCGTCGGTCTTTCTCCATCAAAATCGAATTGTTGGCTGAAAAGGGACGGGCTATCCTCTTTTCCACGAGCGAAGGAGAAACGGTCAGAAAGATTCTGACTCCCCTTATAAGCGCGCTCGAAACGAATTGCCCCGCAAGACCGAAATCCTGTTCGAAAAGATTACGTGTCCCTCGGCCTTCTTTTTTATTCACCACAACAATCTGAGTGTCGTTACCGCGGAGCCTGTACCAGTTAGCGACAGCCCCGGTGTGGAGGTCGACGATCTGCTGTGTACTGAAATCATTGACTGGGTTGCTCGTATGCGCGATCAGGGCAAAGATCGTCGATGTCAGGTGGGGCGTCTCATTGTGTCGTAGAGGCCGTGAGACCATGCCAACGTCGGCTAGCCTGGTCTGCGGTGCGGTAATACCGACCGAAGAGTTTCCGCCGTGAACGTCAATGCGAACATCGAAGTACTGTTTTTCAAATGCTAGCCCCGTCGCTTCGGCCACTGGCTGAATAGTACTAGAACCGGCCAGTATGACATGCCCATTCAAGGGATCTGCGAAAGACGCATTCGTGGGAGAAATACCCCAAGAAACCAGAATACGCTAAGAGCAGTCCGGATAGCGCGGCCCATGTTCTCTCTCAAAGGCAGGGTTTACTCAGTCAATGCTCCACCGCACGAACTGCCCGTACCAGCGGTGCAACCGTAACAGTGCGAATCGAGTCGAATGTCTCGCCCTACAAGCTGATTCACGAGATCGTCCGCAGATTGGTCACCCAGCCGTAGTGGCCGGCCGTTTTCCAGCCGCAGGTCGAGCATCTGATTAAAATCGCAGTCGAACAGATACCCATCCCACGAGATGCTGACCAAGTGACGGCACATCAGACTATCGAGCGTACTAGGATTAAAGGAGGTTGCAAGCAGCTCCATATACGCGGCGAGCTTTCCTTCTCGTTCAAGACTGTGGGCAAACCGAGCGATCGGCATATTGGTAATGGTGTACAGACTGTTAAAGGAGATACCAAAACACTGGCCCAATTCCCTTTTATAATCTGTCTCTAATTGGTCCTGAGGCGGAGGCAGGTGCGTGCCGACCGGATTATAGACCAGGTTGAGCAGCAGTCCTGATCCCGCTTGGCCATAGCCGAGCGCATTTAAGCGCCGCAGAGCTTGTATCGACTTGTCATAAACACCCTGGCCGCGTTGGGCAGTAACGTTTTCTTCTGAGTAGCAGGGTAAGCTGGCAATAATTTCAATACGCTGTTCAGCCAGAAACTCGGCCAAATCTTCTTGACCTGGTTCGAACAGGACGGTGAGGTTGCAGCGGTCGATGACATGCCGACCGTCTCGGCGCGTTTGCTCAACAAGAAAACGAAAAGAGGCATTCAGCTCTGGTGCACCACCAGTGAAATCAACAGTTTGCGCATTGGCCGTCCGCGTCAGGTCGAGTGCTAGCTCAGCTGTGCGGCGATCCATGATCTCCGTACGTCGAGGACCGGCGTCCACATGACAATGCAGGCATGCTTGGTTGCATAGTTTCCCCACATTGATTTGGACGATCTCAAGAGCCGTCCGTTTGAGAGGGAATCGCTCCTGACGGACGCGATCTGTAAAGGGCTGAAACGGTTGCTCAGCAGCTTGCATGGTCTTTTCCCCACTACTCCGACTAACAGCACTCTCCTGGTTCACCGCACGCTGAAGCCTCTGTTGTCGCCCGATATTCGTGGCCTTTGGTTTCGCGTGGGTTGCGCACACTGTCTCGACTGCAGTCGAATGGCGGAGCTTCTTCCAGCGTGATTGGAGTCAAGGGTTGAATCGGGATGATTTCTTGGGCGTAGGGGTCTCTGGCGTAGATGTCAAACGTTTTCTGACATACGGCCATGGGCACGCCGCGGATGAGGGTATGGCCGTCGTCGTCTTTGACTTCACTCCACGGACCGCGATAGACGACCGCCTGATTCCGATCCCAGCACGGGCCTTGTTTGCCTTTGTACGCAACCAAGGTCATGGACCGGAACTCGATGCCTTCGACCGTGCGCCAGGGTTGCTCGTCGCGTTTGAGAACGATCATGCCGTAGAAGCCTGCCTGCTCGAATGCTTGGTTGAATTCTTTTTCCTGCATCGCACCAGAGACACAGCCGCTCCAGAGTTCTGGGTCCTCTTTCAGCTGAGTGGGTACCAGCTCATCTGCGACGATATCAGAGATGACTGCACGCCCGCCTTTACGCAAGACGCGGAAGATCTCACTAAACAGTTGCCGTTTGTCCGTGTCGCGGACCAGGTTCAACACACAATTGGAGACCACCACATCAACCGAATCGTCTGCAATCAGAGGGCGGAGCGTCTTTTGCTCAGCCATGCTGGCTTCGAAAGCTTGAAAATCTTCGACTGAAGAGACCGGATGCTGGCGCAGATAATGGTCTGCCGCGTCCAAGTCTGTGCGTAGATCCTGAATCTTGCCGCGGTGAAATTCGACGTTGTGATAACCGAGTTGGTCACCAACGGAATGGCGATATTTCTCGGCCAAACTTAACATGTCGGGTGTCATATCC
>CAZXFE010000236.1:0-6068 GCA_964639795.1 uncultured Enterobacteriaceae bacterium
CGATATCAACCTGATGAGTATCGGCGCGTGTGCTGCGTTCTTTGGTGAGCTGAAACTGACCGCCTTCCAAGATCAAGTCGCGAATCTCGTCCTTGACGAGATTCGGAAGCGGCTGCGCTATTTGGTCGAGGTAGGTGTTGACTATCTGACCCTGGATCGGCAATCCCGAACGTTGTCCGGCGGCGAACTGGAACGCGTCGATCTGACCACCGCGATTGGCTCGGCCCTGGTGAACACCCTCTACATCCTGGATGAGCCATCAATCGGCCTGCATCCTCGTGATAGCCAACGCTTGGTCCGGATCCTGCAGGACCTGCGAGACAACGGCAATACGGTTGTCGTGGTGGAGCACGATCCTGAGATTATCCGTGATGCTGATAACGTGATCGACCTGGGACCGTTGGCGGGCGAAAAGGGCGGCGAAATTGTTTTTGATGGATCGTACGCGCGGCTGCTCAAAGACAAGAAGTCTTTGACCGGACAATATCTGTCGGGTCGTATGACTATTCCGCTACCGAAAAAACGTCGTCCGGTCCGAAAAAAATATGGCCTCTCCATCCGTGGGGCGAGCGCGCATAATCTGCAGGACATTGATGTCACCATCCCGCTCGGCTGCATGGTGTGTCTGACCGGAGTATCTGGATCGGGAAAGTCGACGCTGGTTGAAGACGTCCTGTATCGCGGACTAAAAAAACAGCGTGGCGATCCGGTTGGCTTACCTGGGCCGTGTCGCGATATCCGCGGCGGCGATCAGCTCGCTGACATTATTTTTGTGAATCAGTCTCCGATAGGGACGACGCCGCGGGCTAATCTGCTCACTTATACCAAGGCGTTTGATACGGTACGACGCTTACTGGCGCAAACAGAACTAGCCCGTGTGCGCGGCTACACCCCGAGTACATTCTCTTTCAACGTTGAAGGTGGGCGCTGCGAGTCATGCAAAGGCGAGGGCGCTGAGAAGGTGGAGATGCAGTTTCTCTCGGACGTGTATGTCCCGTGTCCTGAATGTCACGGCAAACGATTCCGGGCAGAAGTGTTGGAAGTCACCTATAATGGCAAGGGCCTAACCGACATCCTCAATTTTACGGTGACTGAAGCCCTAGAATTTTTTGGCGAGCAAAAAGAACTCAAGCGCCGACTCTCCCCACTGGCTGCTGTAGGGCTGGAGTATATGCGCCTAGGCCAATCGCTGACTACGCTGTCCGGTGGCGAGGCGCAGCGACTCAAGCTGGCGACGCATATTGCCAGAGAGCGTCCGATAGATGCCGCCCGGGGGAAAGATGAAGGGACGCTCTTTATCTTTGACGAGCCTACCACTGGGCTGCACTTTGCAGATATTCAAAAACTCCTTAACGCATTTGATCAGTTAATCGTACGTGGTCATTCTGTGTTAATCATCGAACATAATCTTGAGGTGGTCAAATATGCGGACCACCTTATTGATCTTGGGCCTGAAGGTGGAGACGGTGGCGGACAGGTCATTGCAGAAGGGACACCAGAGCAGGTCGCTCGGGTCAAGGCGTCACATACTGGTGGGTATCTCGATGCCGTTTTGGGCGCGAAGTCGCAAGTCAAAAATCGCAAGTCAAAAGTCGCAAGTCAAAAGCCAAAGAAAGCGGCTCAGCCTATTAGTGCCGATGTCGGAAGCGGAAAATCAATAGCTATTGTCGGGGCCAAGGAACACAACCTGCAGGACATCTCGGTTGATATTCCGCGCGACAAGATGGTGGTAGTGACGGGGTTATCCGGGTCAGGGAAATCGACTTTGGTTTTTGATTTGGTCTATGCGGAAGGACAACGACGCTACATCGATAGTCTGTCCGCTTATTCGCGCCAGTTTATTAAAGTGCTGGCGCGACCCAATGTGGATCTGCTGACCGGCATTCCTCCCACCGTGGCGATTGAGCAGCGCATGAGTCGGGGCGGACGTAACTCGACCGTTGCCACCGTCACAGAAATTTCGCACTATCTGCGGCTGTTGTATGCCAAGATTGGGGTGCAGCATTGTACGGATTGTGATGAGCCTTTGGCTGCCCAGAGCCGAAGCCAAATTTTGGACCGTATCCAGGCCGATTTTCAGGGTCAGGAGACCACCTTTCTGGCACCAGTGGTGCGCGGACGGAAAGGGTTTCACAAAGACATCCTGGACGGCGCGCGCAAGCTCGGCTTTAAGCAAGCGCGTATTGATGGCCAGAAGACGACGCTCAAACCGGGCCTGAGTTTACAGCGCTATAAAGAGCACGACATTGATCTTATTATTGGTGAGACGCGGGTGAATGGGACTGGGAGCGACACCGAGACTCTGCTCCAGTCGGCTTTGCGAGTTGGAAATGGTGCTGTGCATATGCTTGGTGAAGATGAGCGTACGTATAGTGAGAAGTTGTTCTGTGTTTCGTGTGGGCTTGGGTATGAGGAACTCGACCCGCGTATGTTTTCGTTTAATAGTCGTCAGGGTGCCTGTCCCGAATGCACAGGCGCTGGCTTTTTATGGGAATTTGATCCGGCGCTTGTTGTCCCGAATGAAAGCAAATCCCTCAAACAAGACGCGCTTTTGCCTTTCACTCGTTCAGAACTCAAACGGGAAAAGAACAAACTCCTGCGCGGCCTCAAGAAGCTCAACATACCAACGGATCGGCCATTCCGTGAACTGAGCGCGGAACAGCGCGAATTCGTCTTTTCGGGCGATGGGAACGGGCTCCGGGGTGTATTCGATATTTTGAATGAAACGCTTGAAGATGGTGACGGGACGGCTTCATCCTTTTCGCTGTCACAATTCCTGGGCGAGTCGGCGTGTCTGGAGTGCAACGGCGACCGTCTGAATTCACGTGCGCGGGCCGTACGCGTGTACGGTCAATCGCTTCCTGCACTCATGGCTTTGTCGAATGATGATTGTCTCAGTCATATGCAGGAGCTGCCCCTATCGGAGCGGGACGCGCTTATTGGTGGGCCGATTATCAAGGAGATCGCGCCACGGCTGACTTTCCTCAATCAGGTTGGTCTGTCGTATCTGTCGCTAGACCGTCGAGCGAATACTTTGTCGGGGGGAGAGGCCCAGCGTATCCGTCTGGCAGCCCAGCTTGGCTCTAATCTGTGCGGGGTGTGTTACATCCTGGACGAGCCGACAATTGGGCTGCATCCGCGTGATAATGCCCGGCTGATTGAGACCCTGCGCAATCTTCAACAGCGTGGCAACACCGTGCTCGTTGTTGAACACGATGAGCAGACGATTGAAAATGCCGATGTGGTAATAGATCTCGGACCGGGTGCGGGGGTGCATGGCGGCCATGTCGTGGCAATCGGGTCGCCAGATGAATTGCGTAAGAATGTAAATTCTCTCACTGGACAATTTCTCTCTTCTACTCATCCGCGTCTTGGCCCAGTGCGATCGCTCAAAGATCGCCCCACACTGTATCTGCGTGGTGTGAAGGAAAATAATCTGAAGAATATCGACGTTGATATCCCTCTTGGCACTTGGGTGTGTGTGTCTGGTGTGTCGGGATCGGGTAAGAGTTCGTTGGTGCAGGAAGTCCTGGTCAATGCGCTGAGGCGTAAACTAGGTCTGTACGCGGGCCGCATGGGAAGGCACGACAGCCTAGAGAATGCCGACACTATCGAGCGTGTTGTGGAAGTCGATCAGTCCCCGATTGGGAGAACACCGCGTTCCGTCCCAGCCTCCTACGTCGGCCTGTGGGACGAAGTACGTAAGCTCTTTTGCATGCTGCCCGAGGCCCGGCTACGCGGCTATAAACCGGGCCGCTTCTCATTCAATGTCAAAGGCGGAAGGTGCGAAACCTGTGCGGGGCAGGGCCGTATCAAGATGGAGATGAGTTTCCTGCCGGATGTGTATGTTACCTGTGATGTTTGTGGCGGTAGACGCTATAACGAAGAGACCTTGCAGATTTCATATAACGCCAAGAATATCTCCGACGTGCTCGAAATGACTATCGAAGAGGCAGCAACGTTTTTCCTCGGCTTGCCCAAGATTGCTGGACCGTTGCAGCTCCTGAATGATATCGGCATGGGCTATATCAAGCTCGGTCAGGCGAGCAACACGCTGTCGGGTGGCGAAGCCCAGCGCATTAAGCTAGCCTACGAGTTAGCTAAACGCTCACATGGAAAAACACTCTATGTATTAGACGAGCCGACCACCGGGCTACACTTTGTCGATATTGAAAAACTGATTCATGCCCTGCACCGCCTGATCGATAAGGGCAATACGGTTGTGACAATCGAGCACAATCTCGATATCATCAAAGAAGCTGACTACATCGTCGACTTGGGGCCCGAGGGCGGCGCGGCCGGCGGAAATATCGTCGCTAGCGGCACTCCAAAGCAGCTCATCAAGAAGGCCAAGAAGTCGTATACAGCGCAATGTTTGAAAGAGTACCTCCAAGAGAAGCCCGCTGTATGAGAAGGCGAGCGAGAATGACGAGAATGATGAAAGGTGTCTCACTTAGCACCTAAACGACTGGTTTTGAACGAAAAATAAATAGAGGCAGCAATGCTACAAAGGAGGGATCTGGTATGAAAGGAACGACCAGACTGCGCCAACTCTTGCAGGAGCCAGGCATGCTTGTCGCACCTGGTGCTCACGATGTCATGACGGCCAGGATCGTTGAAGCCGAAGGGTTCCAAGCACTCTATCTGGGTGGTTTTGCGACTTCGGCTAGTATCCTGGGTATTCCCGATCATTCGCTGATCACAATGACTGAGCTACTCGACCAGGCGCGCAAAGTGGCGGCAGTTGTCGAGATCCCCATCATCTCTGACATTGACGACGCTGGTGGCACCCCGCTCAACGCACAGCGCACCATGCGCTTGGCTGAGCAAGCTGGACTGGCTGCCATGCATATCGAAGACCTCATTCCGGGCAAACACTTCCTCGGTCACAAAGACCGTATGTGTACCAAAGAGCAAGCGGTTGATCGTATTAAGGCTATTGTTGATGCACGCACGGACCCCGACTTTGTCATCATTGCACGCTCTGACGCGATTAATGTGTCCACGTTTGATGAGGCAGTCGAACGCGTCAACGCCTATGCTGAAGCGGGTGCCGACCTGCTTTTCTTGCCGTATTTGGAGCCTCAGGATACAAAAAAGGCCGTAGACGCTTTATCGAAGCCGCTGCTCAATGTGGTGATTGACACGCCGAAAGAAGAGCTCGAACAAGCCGGACTCAAGGTTGGCATTTACCCCATTCAGTCCTTGTTCATCACGTATAAAGCCGTGCGCGACATGGCCAAAGAGCTCAAAGCAACCGGAACCGTTGCCGACTATGCTCAGCGGACTCCCTCGTGGGATGAATTTAATGAGTTCATTGGTACGCGAGAAGCGACCCAATTAGCGGAGAAGTATCGTATTGTATAGCCTACCCTCTGCACTCAAGGTTTTGAGCGAAGAGGAGGTCTTATGTCACGAAGTCCGACCGAACAACAGATGGCAGCCGTGGCCCACACCTACTTCGAGCGGGTTACTAATGGGGATGTGGACGGCATCCTCGAATTGTTTGCCGATGATGCAAAGCTTATTAACCCCGTGACCGGTGAAGAGGGCATCCAAGGCAAAGTTGCTCTGCGCACGTTCTATGAAAAGCTGACTTCCAGCCTTGTTGATTATAAAGCTGCCGCTACAGACATCATTATCGACGGCAACAAACTCGTGGCCCCGCTTCATCTTGCGGGGAAGACCACAGACGGTCAGCCTCTTGTGATGGACAATCTGAACTTCTGGACGTTTGAAAACGGGAAGTTCAAGGTGCTACGGATTTACATGGATACCCACCCCTACCTCCAGGCGCTCCGTCAGGCGCTCAGTGGGAAGTAGTAAGACCGATCGAGTAAAACTCTTCTCGTTATCTTTACTCGATCCTCCTTTTTCCTGTCCTGCTTGTCCTTGCCTTTTTTATGACGTTGAATTTTAATCACCGTGTTTTGTATTCGCTAAGCGACCTTCAAGACGAGAGACACTGCCCAGAGACATTGACTGGCACTTACTCAAGTGGGACAAATGATACAGATATCTTACGAGGCTATTGGAAGCCCTATGCTTCCGTAAGTAAGCAGAATGAA
>CAZXFE010000237.1:0-6053 GCA_964639795.1 uncultured Enterobacteriaceae bacterium
CCCTCGCTGGGCCTGATCGATGAACGGGAGCAGGGAGTGTCGATCGCAGAGGTGGCAGAGGATCAGCCGTTGACCCTGACTTTCTACCGAGGACCGTGGTCACCGAAATGACAGGTGCAACTGCGGGAACTGGTCCAGTTCCCTGAACGTACAGAAGTTGCGCATTGCCGGCTGGCAGTTGTTTTCGTTGATCCACCCCAAGCCCAGACAGCCTTTAAGGCGGGTCTGGGCGGCCAATTCCCCTTCTTGAGTGACGCCCAGCTGACGCTCACAGACGAGCTCGGTATCCGCGAGGCGACAGATAAGCGCCACGGTCCCGTTCCCTTTACCTTCGCGCTGTTACCTGACCTCACCATTCACCGAATTTTCAATGGGTGGTACTTCGTTGGCCTGCCAACACGAGACGAGCTCCGTATCACTATTCGGGAGATGATAGGCAAGACCGTAGCGGATGCGGACTTCAAGGGAGAACGATCCAGTAAAAAAGAGTTGGAACGACTCAATATGGCAATTACTGTGATTTATTGAGGAGCATCGTTTGAGGGACCGGTAATATGATCAAATTATACGGCACGAGCATTAGTAATTTTTTCAGCACGGCGAAAACTGCCTTTGTCGAGAAAGCAGTTCCATTCGAGGAAGTCCCGATCTTCCCGAGCCAAGAGTCCGCAATTCTCGTGGTCAGCCCCATGGGCAAGGTGCCTTACATTGAGGTCGACGCCAAAATCTTAACCGAGACCAACGTAATCTTCGATTACCTCGAAGAGATTCAGCCACAGCCGGCACTCTATCCGACCGATCCCTGGGCAAAAGCTAAAGTGAAAGAACTCATCCGTGTCGTCGAGCTCTATCTCGATTCCCCCGCGCGACGACATCTCCCGAGCGTGTATTTTGGTGCGCCGGTCGACCAGACCGCATATGAACGAGTCCGGCCGGAGCTTGAGAAAGGCGTACAGTCACTCAAGCACTTCGCACGCTTCGAGCCCTATGTCGCCGGAGCTACATTTACGTTTGCCGATATCGCTGCCTACTTTCAACTGCGGTTTACCAATTTGCACACCATAACAGTCTATGACTGGGATATTACCGACGAAGTACCCGGACTTGGCGAGTACTTGAAAATGGTTGGAGAACGGCCGTCCGTCAACGCTGTTGACTCGGTCCTGCAAAAAGACTTCGCGGCCTTCCGCAATAGGGATTAAAACGTATAGAGCGTTAAGGCCCGGTGTCATCCACATATGAAATTACTTTAGTTCCCTCACTCACACTATTGCGAGAAAGCGGGCTGGACACTCGACTATAAAGCCATATCATTCCAGGCGGTGGCGATCAGGCCTGGATTTCACATGCATACAGTGTGCAACTTGCACACCTAATACCTCTGTTCCGGTATTACTGAGCGGTACCACAGTAGTCGAAGGTTCCAACGAGATTATCACCTACCTCGAACAGCACTCTCCCTCGCCTTCCTTGACGCCCACGGATGCCGGCCAGCTGCAAACTTGTCTAGAAATTGAACACTGGATGGACGAAAGACTTGGAGCAAATATTCGTCGAATTTTGTACGATAGATTACTGGCGTACCCCGACTATATCCCGCATTGTTTTACCCACCCAATGCCAGGACTCGAGCAGATAATTTTCCGTCTGTTTTACCCGATTTTGCAGTCAGAAATTTAAAAAGCATATGTGATTTCTGCTGCACGGGTCGAACAAACCAGACGCACATTCGATGCTGCGCTGGATGAGATAGAGAAAAAGATCCCTAGGCGACACTATTTGGTTGGGGAGCAATTCACCTGTGCTGATTTGTCAGTGGCATCCATGCTACCATTCTCCGTTATGCCAGCGGAGCACCCCTTTCCATGGCAAGAATATCATGACCTGCAAACGAAATATTTTTGTGATGATTATCAAGATCATCCGGTGTCTGAGTAGGTAAGAAGAATATATCGAGACCATCGTTTGCGGGATGAAGTGAACCCGCATTGATGTTTGCCGTTCTCTCTAAATGTTACGATTGTGCTAGGCGCCCTAACTCCGCAATATGGACGGCATGCAAGCGCCCGTATCGCACCTTGCACGTACTATCGCTGAATCGTTGACTGATCACTCAGCTTGTACTAGCCTCGCTGCATAGTTTTCGTATTCCCAAGATACACCGTGGAGGACACTGCTATGAGTACAGCAATCAAGTGCGGCAAGCTGTTTACGGGAACCGAAGATGCCTCACTTAGCGGCCAAACTCTTAGGATAGAAAACGGCGCCATCACGTACGTTTGGCCGTCAGCTGAAGCCCCTCCCGTTACGGCAGAAGACACAGGTTTAGATTACTCCAACTCCTTTGTCATACCAGGTTTAATCGATACCCGGGTGCACCTCTCATGTAGGAATGCCAAAACCGAGGAAGGCATCGACCTCTTTGCGCCGGTCGAATACCGCGCCCTGCGAGAGATGCATTCCGCACAGAAGGTGCTTAAAGGCGGCTTTACATCGTTGGTAGATCCTACCACCACCCGTATCGTCAGTCTGGCGATTCGGGACGCCATCCAGTCTGGGCTATTCGTCAGACCCACGGTTACAACTTCAGGGCGGCAGATCACCATTCGGCAAGGACTATCAGACTGGTATCCGACCTAGATAGGGGTGCCTGAGACATCTATCGGAGCCCTGGCCCCTACCGCGGAAGAAGGCATTGCCGAAATCCGACAACAGGCAAAGCGGGGCGTTGACTTCATTAAGTTCGCAATAGACGGGGGGATGCCATGAATACCGCTACCGGGCTTATTGCTGGGTATAATCAGGCGAAAACCAGCGCCATGGTGGCAGACGCCCCCCGGTTGGGAAAAAAGGTCGTCGTGCATGCGCGTGGTGCAGAGGGCGCACTCGACTCAGCACGGGCCGCGATCGATGTCATCCTGCACACCTCGTGGATAGACAATGAGGGTCTGGGGGCTGTTGTGGCAAACGACAGTCGTCTGTGCCCCACATTAAGCCTGGGGATTGATGATATCGAGTTCACCCAGCCCACGGATAAAAATTTTCCATGCTTCCTCGACGCCCGCAAACGCAAGCTTAAGTCTGCGCAGGTCTCCCTGACGAAAGCCCGAGAAGCCGGGGTGGCGTTTGTGGTGGGCAGTGACTGTGGTTTTGCTATCACCCCATACGGAGAATGGAGTGCCCGCGAACTCGAATACTATGTAGAGTATCTTGGCTTCCCACCCGCTCAAGCCCTGCGCTGCGCGACTCAAACAAATGGACATTTTGTGCGCAATGCAGCCGAGGTAGGCATACCGGAAGCCGGGCGGCAAGCGGATATTCTCATTGTAGACGGCGATCCGCTCGAAGATATTTCGGTGTTGCAGGAGAAATCCCGGATTCGGGACGTTTTCATAGCTGGTGAGCCAATCGCGTTAGAGATCAACGACACCATCAACCCCGTCCCGCTTGAAACATCGTATAGAATGTGGAACGAGGTCTACACGCAAGCGCATGTGGCTGAATTGCGTGGCCATAAACCTGCAGTCTTGCGTGCGGTTTCGCGCCTCATCGAGGGCGTTGCAGAAGCTCAGTCCAACACATCGGTCCAGAAGTCCATAAAGCAATTTACCGGGAACTGATCTTGACATCCTGTACAAGAGCCGAAAAAGAAACAACGCAGACATGGCAAGTGACGTTCAGTCCGCCAAGACATGCCGAGCAGCATCTAAACGATAACTACCCATGACTCAGATTCATTTTTCAACACCACCTCAGCGCATTCTCATCGTCCTGTTCGGAGCGATTGGTGATGTGACGCGCGCGCTGCCATTACTTACGCGCCTGCGACGCGGATATCCACACGCCCATATTGCCTGGGCGATTGAGCCAGCGGCGGCCACGCTGCTCGACGCCCACCCGGCTATCGACGAGGTACTATTGTATGACCGTGCGCAAGGCGCACGGCAGTTCTGGCCCTTTTTGCAAAGCATCCGTCAGAAAAAATTCCACCTTGTGCTGGACCTCCAGCGGCATGCCAAGAGTGGCCTCGTCAGCGTGTGGTCGCGGGCTCCGGTCCGGCTCGGATTTCATCGACATAATACCAAAGAAGGCAACTGGCTCTTGAACACGCATACGATTACACCCGTGCCCGATTTTTCCCTCAAAATCCAGCAATACCTCAAATTTTCCGACGCCCTCGGCTTGCCCGATGATGGGGTACATTTCGATTTGCGGCTCCGTGTAGAAGAAGAACAACAGGTAGAGGCGCTCCTGGCTAGTACGCCCAGGTCTTTTGCCGCATTTTTTCTGGGCTCTCGCTGGCCGAGCCGGTTTTGGTTTCCTGACGCGACGGCCCAGGTGGCACGAAACCTCCAGCGAGAGTATGGTATGGGCACCGTATTGATCGGAGGACCGGGTGAGGTGCAATTTGCCGCAGATGTAGCGGCTGAACTCAAAACAACTGGAACGACCGCTACGAATCTGAGTGGCAGAACGAGCTTGCGCGATTTGATTGGTATTTTTTCACGTGCTCGCATTGCGATCGGGCCGGATTCAGGTCCTATGCATATTGCAGCGGCAGTTGGAACACCTGTAATCTCGTTTTGGGGGGCAACCAGCCCGTTGCGCTCAGCCCCATGGGGTTCAGAGGACTTTGTTCAGTGTGGGCCAGCCGCCTGTAGCCCATGTTATGTCCGACAGTGCAGAATCAACCGGGCCTGCATGCAACGTATTACACCAAGACAAGTGCTTGTGACTGCGCAGCATATATTGGATCACAAAGAAAGCGTATAAATTCAGCGTACTGGCATGTCTCGTCCAAATATTCTTTTTCTGCTCATTGATTGTCTGCGTGCAGATGCCGTGCTGGGCCAAGACCGGGGAGCTCACACGCCAACATTAGATCGTCTTGTTCGCTCCGGCGTGGCCTGCACCCAAGCCATTGCTTCTGCCTCATCGACCACACCCTGCGTGGCGAGTCTGCTGACCGGCACCTACTCTTTTGTACACGGCCTGCGTTCCATCTTTGGCTTAAAGTTGAACCCCGACATACCCTCTTTGGTCGAATCTTTTCGCGAACACGGCTATTACACCGCCGCTGAGGTGAGTGGACCGCTTTTTCCGGAAACTAATCTCGATCGCGGATTTAACACCTATAACTTTCGTGAAGGAGCGGCGTATCTGTCTACTCCCTGGGGCACCGACTTTCGACAGCGTTTGCAAAACGAAGAGTTTCGGCAGCCCTGGTTTCTTTTTTTGCATCTGTGGGAGCTCCATCACCGTCGTCATATCCTGCCAGCCTTTCGGAGTCGTAGATTTGGCCGCAACCGCTACGAACGAGCGCTCTCTTCGCTAGACGCTGAATTGGCCAGGTTCTTGGCCGTTCTCCCGGACAACACGCTCGTGGTCATTCACGGCGATCATGGCGAACATGTAGTGAAAACCGACTTTCAGTATCGGCTGTATCGCCTCATCCGAGATCTGGCCGGACGGAAGACTTTCAAACGTGAAGGCCATGAAATGGACGTGTCAGAAGACCTGGTACGCGTTCCACTAGTCTTTAGCGTGCTCGGAGATGGGAGGGATGGACAAAATGAGCAGAATGGACAAGACGAAATAGACGCGCAGGCTTCCCTGTCCTTACCCACGGGAAAGCGGATTTCCCAACTGACACGGCAGATTGATGCCTTGCCCACAGCGTTAGACCTTGTCGGCATTCCGGTTCCGAGTCAAATCCACGCCCAGAGCCTCAAACCAGCAATATTGGATGATAGCCAGCTCGGACTGGAGGCGTATGTCGAGGCGTTTTTACGGATACGTTCAGATCAGCGTGACCAACGAGTCGGTTGGCGTACCTCCGAGTGGAAGTATGTTTATGCGCCCCACAACCCACACCTGCCGGCAGAACTGTACCACTTGTCGGACGATCCTTCGGAACAGCGCAACCTCGTCAGCCGGCATCCGGAGGTCGCGCAGCTACTGCAGCGTCGGATTGAAGACCTTCAACACGGCCCGCTCGCAGCCACTCCGGGGCTGATCATGACCGAGGCGGAAAAAGCGGACGTCGAAAAGCG
>CAZXFE010000238.1:0-5980 GCA_964639795.1 uncultured Enterobacteriaceae bacterium
CGTGGTGAACGGACCCGGCGCAGTCGTAAATGCAGGCGTATGGCAGTCCGCACATCCAATCTCTGCGAAGACTTGTTCGCCAAGCAGAACGTCTTCGTTTATTTCTCCACGTGGAGGTGGAGCGAGAAAGCGGATAAAGCTGACAACGTTTTGTATAGATTGAGCGATCTCAGGATTTTCGCCTTCCGTAATGCCAAGTTCCAGAGCAAATCCATTCGTGACAAACCGTTTGAGGCTCGCAACCTGATTTTGTGAACCAAAACGCTGGATGCCGCCGTCTTCAGTGAAGACACTCTTTCCACCGTTTCGGGCGGCGACGGCTGCTATTTGACTGTCCGGAATGGCCTCAGCCAAGCCTAGGCCGTAGAGCGGAGGAACTTTGCGCAGCGAGAAATTTGTTGCTGCGGCTGGAATAATTTCTCTTGGTTCCCGATGGATGGCTCTTACTTGGAGCAGCGGTCCTCCTTCGAGTTCGAGCAGATCGCTACCATGCGCAAAGTTGAAATTACTCCGATAGCGAGGACCTGCGCCGCCAACGGACGGCTGACGATGGCAAGAATGGCACGAGTTTTCATTAAATTGCGGCCCAAGCCCATCCTGAGTGCGAAAGCGTCGCTCAAACTCCTCTAGCCCAGCCTCGTACATGCTGAGCTGCAGACCGGAAAGACCGGCTAAAGACTGAGAAATACCTGCTTTATCTTGGCAAGAATGGCACGAGTTTTCATCAAATTGTGGCCCAAGCCCATCCCGAGTGCGGAAGTGTCGCGGGAACTCCTCTGGCCCCGCCTCGCGCGAGCCGAGCTGCGGGCCGGAAAGACCGGCTAAAGGCTGAGAAATATCTGCTTTATCTCCCCCATAGCTAACCGCTGCCGCCAGACACATCCCAGCGAAAATAGCGCTAAAGAGGCTGGTTACTTTCCCCGTCCATGACGGTGGCCGCATAATACCTCCCCTTCTTTTTAAAGAATCGACACCGTCACGGTGGCCGTATCGGTTCCACCGTTGCCAGCATCAATTGTGTATTGAAAGGATCCGTCACCGGGAAAACGCCGGCCAGTCATGCGGTTTATGGTCCTGTTTTCGCTGATACGGATTCTCCCGTTTAGATACGCAAACGTTTGACCTACTGGTTAGTTCCACAATACGTCAAAGTGGCAGCATCCCGAATGTATATCGTGGACTCAGCAGAGCTAGTATAAGCGGTATTGCCGCTCACCTCTAAATCCTCACCGGCTTCGACGCTGCGATTCGTGGAGGATTCATTCAAACCAACAACATCGGGAAGATAACCGAGGATGATTTCACTTATATTTTGCCTGCGCTCTTGGGACCAGTCTGGGCTTTGGATATTGTAAACCAAGAATTTGACTTCGTTTGTCTCGATGGAAGAGCCTGCCAAGAGCAGTAAAGTAAAAAAGAGCCCAGAAACTGGTTTTGCGGAAGAAACAGAAATAATCCGGCTATTTTTTCCAGACATTTTTAACATCTATCTCCTACACCATTTCTCTATTTTGTTAGGGTAAAGTTGAAACCAGTACGGTACGGCAGGACAGTACTGGCCTATCTTTCCTTTTCTTTAACCGGTCCAAAATTCAGGCAAGACGTAGGCCGAATACCTGTTGGCCGGTCTCGGTAAGAAGAGAGGCTTTTTGGCAAGAAAAATGGCTTTGTATACCTTGTGGAAGGGAGCTTGAGCGCATATCGAGAAGTCTCTCGGTTCGCCACTCCGATACTGGCGATGTTAGCGTGCCCCCTACATTTCCCGTGTGAAAGATCATACACTTGCGCAGAGAGTGCTGGTGTCCGGTAGGTGGGGTTAGCGTCGCTCTATGAACGATTAGTTCGCAACCGCACGTACGCCATAGCCGAAACGCGGAAAGTGTACGCTGACCTGTCCCGTACGTTCGTTGTTGTGCTGGAGGGCCATCCGCGTGGCGTCGATAGAGATCAGCGTACCGATGCTAGGATTGGATCGGCCATAGTCAATCGGTGTAACGGAGACGTTCTCCCCAAGACTAGGGTCGCCCTGTAGTGTGTCACTCGGCAGCGGCGGTTCGGGATTAGTGGCCGCCGCTACCTGGAGAGCTTCAAGCGCCGTCAGAGGTGTGACGTCGCCGTGGCCGCGTGCGGCAATACGATCCATCCATTGCCGGATTTGATTTGGGACGACGGGTGCACGTTGGCCAGAGAGTTGATCCATCACCCACAGCGGATGGTAGATGACACAGTCTGCCAGGGACATGGTCTCTCCAGAGATATATGTTCGTCCATCAGTTAGTATATCGCCGATCCAACCCAGCTGGGGACGAAGCTGAGTTAAGTTCCTATGTGCCGCCGCATTGCGGTGGGCGAGGCCTGGTTCAGGTTTTCCTAACAATGCCGCACGGTCGGCTAAGAATTCTGGAGTGAAACGGTCGGCGTCGGCATGCTCACAGGAAATGTAATTGATCGTATTACGTGTCAATGTGGAGTCAGTCCAGCGCTCCAGGCCCGCAATGAATGCCCGTTGCGCTGCGGTATCCGGTCCGGGATATATCGTGGGTTCCGGAAAACGGTGTTCAAGTTCTTCAATTATCCGCGTCGTATCACAAAATACATCAGCCCCGATTTGCAGCGCGGGCGTGCGTCGATAGCCTCCAGTGAGCGGAATGTAGTCAGGCTTGGGAAGGGTAGGTGGGATCTCAACCGAGCGCCACGTTAGCCCTTTGAGACCCAGGACGAGGCGGACCTTTTCGGAGTAATTTGAGAAGTCGTAGTGGTGAAGGATGAGTGCGGAGGTCATGCTTTGTGTGTCGGGGCGGTCATGAGGATCGTCCCGCATGTTCTAAATCCCGTACACCTGGGCCACACTATCGCCGAGCAGATTGTTTCGCGCGGCCTCAGACAAAGGTTCCACTAGGCTTTCGAGTTCTTCCATATAATTGCCAGGATGATCAAAGTGTGGATAATCGGTTGCCCAGAAAAAACGATCATCGCCAACGTAATCGATAATATGAGCCAGCGCCCGCTCATCCGGGTCTCCCGAAATCCAGCATTGGCGCTTAAAATAGAAGCTGGGTTTCTCCTTGAGCGGCACCCCATCGCCCAAGCTGGTTTCGTACGTCGTGTCCATGCGATCCAGGGCTGCGCCGATCCAGCCCGCGCCCGACTCAAGCAGAATGACTTTGATCTGCGGGAAGCGATCGAATAGACCCCACTGAAACATGCCGTACAATGCCTGCTGCGGTCCCTGCATACCTAGGGCGTTTTGCATCCAACGCGCCTTGCCCATACCGTCAAAGCGCTGGTAGGTGCGAATCTTGGGGTTTTCTGCCATGGGGTGGATGGCGACCGGCACATCGAGTTCCTCGGCTTTGGCCCAGAAGGTGTCGTGATCGGGATGGGCGTGTGGTATGCGCGTGAGCGTATACGGGGCGACAAATGCACCTTTGGCGCCGGCCCGTACTGCCCGCTCAAGCTCAGCGGCAGCCGCGACCGGATCAGCCAGCGAAATATGCGCGATGGCAATCAACCGGCCATCCGAGTCTGAACAGAAGTCGCAAATCCAACGGTTGTATGCCTGGGCATAGGCAAGTGAGAGTTGTGCGTCGCCGACCTCAGCTTCCCAGGTTAAACCCAGGCTGGGATACAGCACGGCTTTGGCAATGCCTTCTTTGTCCAGGAGGGCGACGCGTTCTTTGGGGTCCATGGAGCCAAACGGGGCACTGCCCGGGTAAGGCTGTTCCATCATCTGCTCGAGCCCTTTGGTGTCTTTGCCCATACCGCCCAGGCCAGACAGCGTGCGAACATCGAAGAAACGCGACGGCTTACCATCCATCTCTAGGACTTCCCGACCGTCGTGCTTGCAAATACGCAACGCCCGGTCACGGTAGGCGGGATCGATATAGCGCTCCCATGCATCCGCGGGTTCGAGGATATGTCCGTCTGCGTCGATAATATTGTCATAAGTGAGTGCCATGCTGTTTCCTCCTGTACTCAGTGTTAAACGCGAGGTATTGTCATCTGAGATCGCCTTCCGTCTTTTGCGGCGATGATCGATATGCCTCTGCAAATCAAAGTCTGGCCGAAGTCGGGTCAAAGCCAAGTCTAGGTCTGGGGTCTTGCAAGTGAATGTGGTAGACCTAGCCAGACACGTGCGATCCGCACCGCCTACGCGTGAGTATATAAGGAGGGACCCGCAGATGCTAGCAGCCCATTTTTTTGCAGATAATCTTGAAGAGGTCGGTCTCGATCCGGAGAAAGTTCAGGCACTCTTTACACGCGCCGAGCGAGAAGTCAAAGAAGGTTTACTGCCGGCGACACAAGTGGCCATTGCGCGTAACGGCAAGATCGGTGCAATGCAAACCTTCGGGCGTGCGGTACAAGGAGGAACGGAGAAGCCTGCCACCAACGAAACCTGCTTTGTCATCATGTCTTCGACCAAAGCGTTCACCTCAGCCTCAGCCTGGCTTCTGATGCAGGAGGGGAAACTGCGCCCTGAAGACCGCGTTGTGGACTTCATCCCTGAATTTGGTACCAACGGCAAAGACGTTGTGACCGTTGAACAATTGCTCGTCCATACCTCGGCCATCCCGTATGCCCCGCATTGGCAAAAGGAATGGGCCGACCACAAGAAACGGTTAGATCGCTTTTCCCAGTGGCGGCTCGACCATACGCCAGGTGAGAAATTTGTGTATCATATTTCCGCCAACTTCTGGCCGGTGGCCACTATTATTGAAAAAATCAGTGGCCAAGATCTGAGTGAATTCATCCGCACCCGTATCGCGGATCCCCTGGGATTGCCAGATCTG
The DNA here is from genome assembly GCA_964639795.1 of uncultured Enterobacteriaceae bacterium. Lineage (GTDB taxonomy): Bacteria > Desulfobacterota > Binatia > Bin18 > Bin18 > Bin18. The sequence continues at coordinate 4,791 of CAZXFE010000238.1, forward strand.
AGGCTGGGACTTCCACCGTCCGGCAACGACCAAGTGGCAGATCTGGTCTGGGTCGGAGAAGCTCTCACTGCCGAGGATTACGAAAAGATGGGCATGAAAGGCTACGGCGCTACCACGAACGCGATCAATGAAGAAGGGGTGTTGGAGCTCAACGAAACTGTAACCAGACAAGCGGCATCACCGTCGGCTGGCGGCATTACCACTGCTGGTGATATCGCGCTGTTTTATCAGGCCTTGTTGCACGATGGCCGCGCCCATGACGGAGCTCAGGTTTGGCAGCCCGAAATGCTGGGTGAGGCGCGCCGTGTCCGAACCGGCGACCTCAGAGACCAATTTCTAGGCCACCGCGCACATCGTGCTTTAGGCATTGCAGTTGCCGGTGGGGATGGGAAGGCCAATATGCGCGGCTTTGGACGCACCAATTCAGCCGAAGCCTTTGGACATCCTGGTTTTGGTGGCCAGAGTGGTTGGGCCGACCCGGCAACCGGTATCTCGTTCGGATATCTCACTAATGGTTTCGATCGGAATGATATACGCGAAGGTCGGCGCCGAGTTGCATTGTCTAGCCTCGCAGCATCATGTGCCGCTTAACACTTGCACTGGCTAAAAAAGGAAGGGAATATGGGTCAAGATCAACAGTCTGAGAAGCAAGGTGAGGCACAGGACTCACGACTCTCCTTTACCGACAAAGCAGTAGAGATGATTCAGCAGGCAATGCAGCAGAAAGGAATGCGAAACGGCGGTATCCGTATGACCGTGGCGGGCGGAGGCTGCAAAGGATTCCAGTATAGTCTGAACCTTGAGGCAGCCGCCGGCGCGGATGACGCGGTGGTTGTGCAGAATGGGATGACGGCATTCCTGGATCCCACTAGCGCCCAGCATCTACAAGGAACGCGGTTGGATTATGTCACTAATCGGCATGGCACGGGCTTTCATTTTTTTGGGATGGAGGCTTCTCGGACCATAGGCTGCCGATCCACAAGGCTTTTGCGTTTGTGCATTGAAAATAGCATCAGGACCAAGGGCTGCATATTATGCGCCAAGAGACCGCTGATGGAAATAGACTTGGAGGCTGCAACAAATTTTGTGGACCCCAGACAAAGCATCTCCCACCCCGGTCTGCGGCCTCTGTCGTTGTGCCAGAAGTGCCATTATGTCAGCTGTCAATGTGAGAAGGAAGAAAGCCTCTA
>CAZXFE010000239.1:0-5935 GCA_964639795.1 uncultured Enterobacteriaceae bacterium
CCTAACAATAATCCGAGCTTAACCAGATAGGATGAGAGCTCGCCTGCGCGAACGAGCGGATGAGGTTTAGAACCAGAAAGGGGGCTTTGTACGGTCCCTTTCTGGGGATATTTAGCAAATTCAGGTGTAACGTGTCCTGTGTTAAAAGAAGCTCGAGGGCGACGTGGGTCTGGGATCTTCGACAAATATCGCATCCACTTTGAAATGAGAATTAGTTTATACAGATTCTAAGGGCCTGGACGGTAAAGCCGAGCCTTTCTTTTTCCCCCACTATCCTCTCCGTTGGGTCTTGCTGCCCGACAGTATCGTCCGATGCTGCTCGGGAAAAATAGACTACACCTTGCAAGAACGTGGAGATGATGTCAAAAAAAGGGGCCTCTCGGGACACCTAGAAATGCGAGGCGAGGAGGAGCGCATGGAATCGCTACGAGGGAAGGTAGCCATTGTTGGCGCGGCGGACACCGACGTTGGTGTGGTGCCGCAGTTCAGTACGACACAAATGTATGTCAATGCGGCCAAACGAGCGTTGGAAGATGCTGGTATCACAAAAGATGATGTAGACGGGTTGATTACATGCAACTCGTTTGTTGAGCCGTATATGTATCACGCTGAAATGATAGCCGAGTATATGCAGATCTTTCCGCGCTATTGTCTGAATGTGGCGACCGGCGGCGGGACCACCTTAGCCATCATGCATCATGCTGCGTCGGCCATTGCCAACGGCATGGCCAATACCGTGCTCATCACCATGGCCGACAATATGCTATCAGGCTTGTCCCGAAATCGAGCGATTGAAGCCATGTCCACGGCCGGCCATGCCCAGTTTGAACGTCCCTACGGCCCGCCGATTCCGGCTTTTTACGCCCTCATTGCCCAGGCGCATATGCACGCCTATGGCACAACGAGTGAACAACTGGCAGCAGTAGCGGTGGCGTGCCGGAAACACGCGTCGATGAATCCGGCAGCCCAAATGCGCGCTCCGATTACTGTTGACGATGTTGTCAACTCAAGAATGATTGCCCAGCCACTCCATCTGTTGGACTGCTCGTTAGTCTCAGATGGCGGCGCGGCTATTATCATGACCTCCGCCGAGCGCGCCAAGGATTTTCCGCATAAGCCGGTCTATATTCTTGGTGCAGGCGAGGGGCACTCGCACGAGCATATTAGCCAGGCGCAGAGTTTAACAACGTCTGCAGCAAAAGAGGCGGGCGAGCGCGCGTATGCTATGGCCGGCTTAGGGCCCAAAGACATTGATGTGGCCGAATTGTACGACTGCTTCACGCCTGTGGTGGTGATCGAGCTGGAAGACCTGGGCTTTTGTTCCAAGGGTGAAGGTGGAAGTTTTGTTGAGAATGGCCGTATCGAACTTGGCGGCGAATTGCCCATCAACACCCACGGGGGACTGATGTCGCACTGCCATCCCGGTCATCCCGGGTCGATGTTTTCCGTCACTGAGGCAGTGTTTCAGCTGCGTGGCGACTGTCGTTCGCGTCAGGTCAAAGATGCGGAAATTGCTCTTGTGCATGCACAGGGCGGGATTATGTCCACTCACTGTTCCCTGATTCTCGGCAGTGGACAATAGAAAAGGAAACAAGATAATGGCGACACCCCAAGAGATACCTGTGGAAAAGCAAATCCCTGTTCCGACTAGCGAGACTCAGCCGTACTGGGAGGGCTGTCACAATCATGAACTGCGAATTCAGAAATGCCAGGCCTGTGGTCAGCATCAGTTTTATCCACGCCTATACTGTATGGCCTGCATGAGTGACCAGGTTGAATGGGTGACTGCGTCCGGCCGGGGAACCATCTTATCGTTTACGATCGTGTATCGCCCGGTGACCAAAGCTTTTGCCGGAGACGTGCCGTATGTCGTGGCCCTAGTGACGCTGGACGAGGGGCCGAAAATGATGAGCAATGTTGTTGAGTGTGACCCAGAGCACGTCAGTATCGGCATGCCGGTTACTGTCACCTTTGAGGATTGGTCTGGGGAGATTTCTGTTCTTAAATTTCGGCCTGTGGCATAACGCAGAATAACGCTGGTATGCGTAGGAGGTTCTCTCCGATTGGTCTCCAGCTTCCATAGGCTAGAGTGTCTAAGCACCTAACAAAACCGCCTGGAGCGCAGGAGCAGCGTCCCCGCCTCTCCCCCTGGATTTCCGTTTTCACGGAAATGACAACCTTTTTGGGTCATAACTGCGCAAGGAGGCATCCGGGCCTTGTACGGACGCAATTTTTCGGCCTGTCCTGATTATTTTGAAGACCCGGAGTTTAGTGCATTTGATAGTATGACCTGTAGTATTGAAAGCCTGCTCGAAAGGCTGAAATCCAGTGGTCTGTCCGTTGCAACGGTACGCAGACTGTCAAACTCTATCAAAAAAGTGCGTCAACCTATTGCATATGCCGAGCGGGCGTGTCTCACAGTAAACGAAGCGCGTGCTGACCAGAATTTACGGGAACCGAGTCGAAAACTACTCTTCTTCACTCGTGCAGTCTATCAGCAGGAGGTCCGAAAGCAGATACCTTTTGAGACTGCGGAATCTTTTTGATCGAGCGCCGGTAGTATTGATTAGAAAATAACGTCCAAGGGTGACAGCCCGCCAGTGTGTTGAAATCTAGCAGAAGTCTGTGTAATCGGCGGATAGGCATTTACCCATCGTCTGATATCGGACGAAAACCTTCAAGCTCAGTCAGGCGCCCATCGCTCAGGACCTGGACGACCCATTGATGCCCTTCCTGCGCTTCCTGAGGTCCTCTCCATTGCAGGCCGTAGACCGCCTGGGCCTCATCCGCTACTTCGCCCTTTTCCTCCAGGAGCGTATACACGCCCGTCCCAAACTGCATGCCGCCACATTTTTTTGCCTGCCGGCACAGATAGGGCGGATACTGCTGAGTTGACACAATGTAGTGCTGATCGGTTCCGGTCGCGTTCTCTTCCCACCCACGCGGCTGCCACATCGGACTAAATCCGTAATACCAACCTAGCAGGCCACCGGCGCCACATAGCACCAGACCCCCGCCCGCGATGGCTAGACCAAAGGGAGAATTATATATCCATGCCAGGCTACCAAAGAATAATCCTGCGAGGCCTGTGACGACCCCGGCATGGGCAAGAATTGTAATGAGTCGCAGGGAGAAATATCCTTTACAAAAAAGAATCGCATGCACAAGAAGCATTGTATGTGAGCGATCCTCGGGTGTAGCGTGTTTTTCCGTATCCGACCACTCCCCCAGTTGTCTTTGGTTCCTATACAGAATGTTCGGATGCTGCTGCAGATACTCTTGCAAAACGGTTCTGAAGCCGGATACTAGCATGCAGACAAAGGAGAGGTCTGCCTGCGTAGACCGTATTAGTTCGAATATGTCGACACCTTAGGCTATGACGGCATCTGTGTGAGCGAGCACCATCAGAATGCTTACGGTCTGATGCCGTCGCCCAATGGGATTGCGGAGATGCTGCCGCTGCGGGCAAATCCACTCCGGGTAGCCGAAGAGATTGCCATGCCTGACGTGGTGACTCGAGGGCGAGTGATATCAGGATTCGTGCGCGGCATTGGGTGTGAGATTTTGTCGCTCGACGTCGATCTCATCTTTTCGCGGGAGAAGTTTTACGAAGAGCACGATTTTCTCGTTCGGGCCTGGACCCAGCCCGGGCCCTTTGAGCATCTGTGCAGGCACTATCAATACCGCTATGTCAACATTTGGCCGCGACCGTACTCTAAACCCTATCCTTCTATCTAGCTGCCATGGGTCTGGAGTTCGGAAACCATCGAATTATCAGCCGAGCACCCATAGCGCCTCCTTTTTGAGTAAAGTGTTTAAGATTTCGCCTCATTTTTTGTTTCCAATTTTCCGCCCGGCTATGTGGCGGAAAAGTCGCTCAGAGGCTTTTTAGCAGTGGGAGAGAGGTCTTTAGGCTCCGCCATTGCCGGAATCCCGAAGACGGTACTCGACAAGCTGATCGCGGACTACCAGTATTTGGGCGGGTTTCGATATATTATCTCCGGTGCCGGCCTTGGTAACGCAACCCGCGGGCAGACGTTGAGGCATACGACGTTATTTAGAAACGAGGTTATGCCGGTATTCAAGAAATACTACGAACAAAAAACGAAAAAGCTCTCTTCGTAGAGACTGTTTCGCTGAAGTCCAAAGGGCCGTTTTGGACAGAAAGGGGGCGGAATATTTTCGCCTCTTTTTTTCGTCTTGCTTGTTGAAAGTCTAATTTCTGCGGTATGTTACCTTAGGTTAGGCCTGGACTCTGAGCGGCCTGTGTGCGTTTACTCCATGCTGGGAATGTGTTAGCCCTATGAATAAGTCCACTGCTGCGAGGAGACAGCCATGTCCGGCCATTCCAAATGGAGCACGATTAAACATAAGAAGGCGGTCAAGGATGCCCGCCGTGGGAAGATGTTCACGAAACTCATTAAGGACCTCACCATGGCTGCCAGGATGGGCGGGAGCGACGCGACCTCGAATCCACGCCTGCGCACGGCGATTGCGGTGGCAAAAGGGGCAAGCATGCCGGGCGATACCATAGACCGGGCGGTAAAAAAGGGCGCCGGGGAGCTTGAAGGCGTCAGCTACGATGAAGTGACGTACGAAGGCCATGCGCTAGGTGGTGCCGCCATTATGTTGCAGACGCTCACAGATAATAAGAATCGGACCGTCTCCGAGGTGCGCCATCTCTTCACGAAAAACGGGGGAAGCTTAGGGCAACCTAATTCAGTCGCATGGATGTTTACCCAACAAGGCATTATTAGCATCGAAAAAGATCAGACCGATGAAGATCGGCTGATGGAGATTGCCCTTGATGCCGGGGCGGAAGATGTCACAGTTGGCGACGACATGATCGAAGTGGTGACGGTGCCCAACAGTCTCGAAGATGTGAGGCAGGCCCTTGAAAATGCCAATATTGCGATGGTGTCTGCAGAAGCGATCATGGTGCCCCAAAACACGGTGAGCCTAGCGGGCAAGGAAGCAGAGCAAACGTTACGGTTGCTGGATGCACTTCAAGAGCTTGATGATGTTCAGACGGTTTCCGCAAATGTCGAAATTGCTGAAGAAGAGATTGGAAAATTAAGCGCGGCGTAAGGAGGGAAAATTATCGAATCCCGCAAATCTCGTGTGTCCCGTGAATCTGGGCCTGCCGGTACCCAGCTGCGCGTATTGGGTATAGACCCCGGAACGCTCCACACGGGATGGGGCGTGGTCGAGAGGACGCGCCGTGGCCTGTTCTTCCGCGCCGGAGACGTAGTCTCTGCCAAAGGCTTTCATTCTTTGCCTGAGCGATTACGTGTCATCTATGAGGAAATTGTCGCGGTTATTGATCGCTGGGCTCCGCACGCCTTGAGTCTGGAAAAAGCCTTTGTTGCCCATAATGTGCAAAGTGCCTTGCGTCTTGGCGAGGCACGCGGAACCATCCTCCTTGCCGCGGCCCAAGCCGGCCTGCAGATTGCGGAGTATAATCCTACGGAAATAAAAACCGCTGTGGCTGGCTATGGACGTGCCGACAAAATGCAGATCCAGAAATCCGTCTTTGCCCAACTCCGCCACGCGGACGGAGAGGGCGGGGCATTCCCGTCAAGTCTGGACGCGACAGATGCCCTGGCTGCGGCGGTTTGTCACTGCGGGGCGGCGGGCATACCGGATATATTACGCCAGGCCGGCGTTCATGAGCGGCGTACGGGTGGAGCACGTTCCCGCTCGTTGCGTGACGTTTTTACCGAGCGGACTGTTGGCCGAATGTTGGCAGCTGAACAGAAAAAGCGTGGCTAACAGCCCCATTCGGTGACATTTATGATTGCGCGTCTACACGGAGTGCTACTCGAAAAGACGCCTGAGCAGCTCATTGTCGATGTCGGCGGAGTGGGCTATCAGGTCCTAGTGTCCTTACAAACTTTCTACCATTTACCGGGAGTAGAGGAGCAAGTCAGCTTGC
>CAZXFE010000240.1:0-5875 GCA_964639795.1 uncultured Enterobacteriaceae bacterium
GGATAAAACGGGACGCAGGCGGTTGGTGTCGTTTGTTAATAATCATGTACGGGCCGGTTGGGGTACGTCTATCACCTTCGTATAATTTTTTGCCTGATTTCTGCCCGAGGACAACAGGGTAGGTGCGAACGAGTTGGCCATAATGATACCGTTGTGGTGTCTTGCGACCTTTGTCGACGATAGGAAAGGATGCTTGGTCTTTTCCCCACGGCAGTGAAATTTCTTGGTCAGCTCGCCGAGGGATACGGACTTGAGGTGCAATTTCTGCAGGGCGAGAGGTGTAAACCGGGAGACACGAGGACCTTCTCCCGGAAAGGAGCCCTGCTAGAAGCAGGTTGTTAGTGTGCCTCAGCTTTTGCCCTATTTTGCTATGCTCTTGCCCTAGGCCAAGATGCTGATTAAGTAGTCACACTAAGGAGTACGTTTGGTGCCAAAGAATGCGGCCATCGGTATATTTGATTCTGGGATCGGCGGGCTAACGGTTTTGCAGCAGATTGCCCATCTTCTTCCCCAGGAGAGTCTCGTCTATTTGGGTGACACGGCACGATGTCCGTATGGAACGAAATCTCCTGATATCGTGGCGCAATACGCCTGCGAGAATAGTGACTTTCTGGTTGAACGCGGCATAAAAATGTTGGTTGTCGCCTGCAATACGGTTTCTGCAGTTGCCCTGGAGGCTTTGCGCGAACGCTGCCAGATGCCGGTAATCGGGGTGATCGAGCCCGGTGCGCAGGCGGCAGCGGACTGTAGTAAGAAACGAAGAATCGGGGTCATAGGGACGGAAGCAACGATTGCGAGTAGTGCCTACACGCAGGCCCTGCGCACGCTCGATCCTGGTGTTGAGGTCTATACACGTCCGTGTCCGTTATTTGTGCCGCTCGTAGAAGAAGGTTGGGTAGGTAACGAGGTGGCACGTTTAACTGTGGCAGCCTATCTTGGTAGTCTCAAACGGAGCGGCATTGATACCCTGATTTTAGGCTGTACCCATTATCCATTATTGAGGAATGTGATCGCCGGCTTCCTTGGGGACGGGGTGCGTTTAGTGGACTCGGCTGAGGAAACAGCAAAAGTTGTAAAAGCCACCTTGCTGAGCAAAGATCTAATCCGGCACAACGTACAGAGAGAATCGCAAGGAGAGCCGAGCTTTTTTGTCACGGATGTGCCTGACCGGTTTGTCAAAGTCGGTGCCCGCTTTCTGGGCGAGGTTGTTGAATCAGCCGTTCGGATTGAGCGTTAACCAGTGAGGGCGAGAAGTTCGAGTATTGAGCATGCACTTTTGGCATGGTCTTCACACGAGTGGCCTCTGGTATAATGAGACCCACATCTTCTGCGTCAGGTATCCGCAGGTACAAATGAAGTAGGTGAACCCATCATGTTATCACGCCTTGCCCAAAAATTTTTCGGCAGTAAAAATGATCGCGATCTGAAACGTATGCAGCCGCTTGTAGAAGAAATTAATCAGCTCGAAGCGGCATTGCAAAAGCTCAGCCTCGAAGAGCTGAGAGCCCAGACCGATACTTTTCGGAGCCGTATCCAGGAGGCCACGCGGGCTGCGCGCTCCCAGCTGATGAAAGTCACTCAGCTGGCCCTCGAAACTGAAGATCGAGAAGGGCGGGAAGAGTTTCAGGAGGAAGGCGAAGAGCTAGAGAAAGAGCTACATGTCGCAGAAGCGGAGGTGCTGGATGAAATTCTCTCGCACGCCTACGCGACAGTCCGCGAAGTCTCGCGACGGGTGACTGGCATGCGACACTTCGATAGCCAACTCCTTGGGGGCATTGTCCTCCACCAGGGCAAAATCGCTGAGATGAAAACTGGCGAAGGAAAAACCTTGGTTGCCACATTGTCGCTGTATTTGAACGCGCTCCTGGGACGCGGGTCACATCTGGTGACAGTAAATGACTATCTCGCCCGACGTGACGTGCAATGGATGGGCCCAATTTATCATACACTTGGGCTGTCTACGGGTTCTATTGTACACGATACGAGTTTCATTTTTGATCCGAGGCATGTGGTCAAAGATTATCGGTATATGAATTTGCGGGCGGTGACTCGCAAGGAAGCCTACGGAGCGGATATCACCTATGGCACGAATAATGAGTTCGGATTTGACTATCTGCGCGACAATATGAAGTTCAGCCTCGACGACTATGTGCAACGCGAGCTGCAATATTCTATCGTTGACGAGGTGGACAATATCCTCATTGACGAAGCGCGTACGCCGCTGATTATTTCTGGACCGGCTGAGGAATCGACTGAGAAATATTACAATATCAACCGGGTCATTCCCCGCCTGCAGAGAGAATCTGACTACGCTATTGATGAAAAATTGAAAGCGGCCACACTCACTGAAGAAGGGATTTCCAAAGTTGAGCGCATTCTCGGTGTGCGTAACCTGTACGATCCAACTGAAATCGGTACCTTGCACCACGTCAACCAAGCGCTCAAGGCTTACGCACTTTTTAAACGTGATATTGACTACGTCATCAAAGACGGCGAGGTGATGATCGTCGACGAATTCACCGGACGTCTTATGCCCGGTCGTCGTTGGTCAGATGGCCTACACCAGGCGGTAGAAGCGAAAGAGGGAGTCCGTATACGTGAGGAGAATCAGACACTTGCGAGTATTACCATCCAGAACTACTTTCGCATGTACCGTAAGCTCGGCGGGATGACAGGAACAGCTGACACCGAAGCGGTCGAATTCAAGAAAATTTATGATCTTGATGTTCTCGTTATTCCTTCCAATCGCCCCATGGTCCGCCTCGACTTTCCGGACGTAGTGTATAAAACGGAGCGGGAAAAAATTGATGCGGTCATTGAAGACATCTTGGACTGCCACGGTCGCGGCCAGCCTGTTTTAGTTGGAACAATATCAGTCGAGAAATCAGAACACCTCGGTCGCATGCTTAAGCGTAAAGGTGTCAAGCATAATGTTCTCAACGCCGTCAATCATGAAGCCGAGGCGAATATTATTGCGCAGGCTGGACGCTTCGGTGCCGTCACCATTGCCACGAATATGGCAGGGCGTGGAACCGACATATTGCTGGGCGGCAATCCTGAGTTTTTGGCCCGGTCCGAGGTCGAGAAAAGATGGGTGAACAAAGCGGGCGCTTCTCGGGCACAGAAGGGGAAGAAAACAGAAAAAAGTTATGAGGAGCGGCTTGAAGAAATCCGCACGGAATATAATGATGCGATGGCCCAGGCACAGGAAAAATATGAACCTGCCTGGAAACCTTTTGAAGAGGAACGCAATGGTGCTCTGAAACGGATGACGGAGACGTATCGGCCCTATCTACTCGCAACATTGCAAAAGGCCCGGGCTGATCATGGGTCGGCAGCCGCGAAGCTTGACTCTGTGGATGGCGGTCTCTCAGCTGAGCAAATGGACACCTATAGCAAGACCTGCGAGGCCTATGAACAGGCATTGTCTGATTACGACAAGGTTATTGGACCTGCGCTGGATGAAGAGCAGCAGCATGAGTATGAAGCCGCGCGCAATGATTTTCTCACCGTTTTGACTGAAGATGGTTCAACCGTTTCAACCGGAGCGGTATCTGAACGATTTGGCCTGGTGCGGGGCCGTTATGAGCGTTGGCTACAGAATTACTGCGAGTCCATTGTACAGATGGCAGAATACACTTTGAGTGATGATGGGCGTGTGCAGGAAGAATACCAGCAAGCACGCCGAGCTTACGAAGATAACCAGCACGCGTACGAGCAGGCTGATCAGCGCTATGAAGAAGAACGCAAGCCGTATCAGAAAGCTGTTGCTGAAGCAGAAAGTCTGTACGAGGAAAAGCGGAGAGAACACGTGTTGGTGATAGAAGAGGTGCGCGAGCAACTTGAGAAAACTCCGGACTTATATAGCCAGAATTTCAAAGAGGGACTTGAGAAGTACGAACGGACGTGTAGCGAAGAGCGCGAACAAGTCGTAGCTGCTGGAGGTGTGCATATTCTTGGCACTGAGCGCCACGAGTCGCGTCGGATTGACAACCAGTTGCGGGGACGATCCGGGCGTCAAGGCGACGCCGGCTCATCTCGTTTCTATCTTTCGCTTGAAGATGATTTGCTGCGTATTTTTGGCGCAGAACGGGTGCAAAAAATTATGGACCGTATGGGCATGGAGGAGGGTGAACCGATCGAACACGGCCTCGTCTCGCGCGCAATTGAAAATGCTCAGGGGCGAGTGGAAGGCCACAATTTCGATATCCGTAAACACCTCCTGGAGTATGACGATGTCATGAACAAACAGCGTGAGGTGATCTATAAGCAACGGCGCGGATTTCTCGCAGGCGAGAATCTGAAGGAGGAGATTCTCGAAATAGTTGAAGGTGTAGTCGAGCAGACTGCGGCAAACCACGCTGATCCCGGACTGCCAGACGAAGAGTGGGACCCGAAGGGCTTGGATGACGCAGTGTTTCGCCAATTTGGCTTCCGCCTTAACCTCAATGAGGGGCAACAAGCGGGCCTGGCGGCCGAAGAACTGTACGATCTCGTGCGGGAAAGAGTGTTGCAGCAGTATGAAGAACGCGAGCAGGCATTCACTCCGCCTGTCATGCGCTACCTCGAGAAGGTCATCATGCTGCAAACCATGGACAATCTCTGGAAGGATCACCTCTTAGCCATGGACCATCTCAAAGAGGGGATCGGACTGCGTGGATACGCCCAGAAAAATCCGCTCCAAGAATACAAGAAAGAAGGATTTGTGTTGTTCGAAGAGCTCTCCGACCGGATGCAGGATGATGTGGTAGAGAAGCTGTATACGGTACAGGTCGCGCGTGAGGAAGATGTCCAGCGCATGGAAGCAAGCGCTGCCCCGCGGCGTTCTCTTCGGATGAGCCATGGCGACTCGATGTCACTCCAATCCGGCCCTCAACGCCAGCAACTCCTCCAACCCCAACCTGCTCAAAATGTTCAAGCTGGTCCAGTTAGCCAAGCTGCCCAACCTGCGCTGGCCATTCGCGATACACCGAAAGTTGGGCGTAACGCTCCCTGTCCGTGTGGAAGCGGAAAGAAATATAAAAAATGCCATGGGGCGTAGCCGTTCTCATTGATGTATAACCGTTCGAACGAGAAATTATGAAGGTGAAGGTCAAAAAATCGCCCATCGTCATTCCCGGATTTAGGTTTGCCGGAGTAGCGTGTGGGCTCAAACCTAGTGGTAAAAAAGACTTGGCTCTGCTTGTTTCGGACGTACCGGCCACGGCGGTTGCCGCATTTACTACTAATCGCGTCAAAGCTGCTCCGGTGTTAATCGGGGAAGAGATCATCAAGACGGGACGCCTCCAGGCCATTGTCGTCAATAGCGGAAATGCGAACGCCTCAACGGCCCGGCCCGGCCTCAAACTTGCCCAGGATACCTGTACGCTGGTTGGGCGTGAGCTGCGGATATCACCACGTCTCGTTCTGCCCTCGTCTACCGGCGTCATTGGTGTTCTACCGAAGTGGAGCAATATGCAGACCGGCATTCGACACGCAGCCGCGGCCTTGTCTGCACGAGGTTTTTGGAACGCTTTAGCCGGGATCATGACGACCGATGTCTTTCCCAAAGCCGTGCTGCGTCAGGTCACAGTGGGCGGCAGAACGGTGACCATTGCAGGCATGGCCAAGGGGGCGGGCATGATCAATCCGAATATGGCCACCATGCTGTGTTACGTGTGCACCGATGCTGTGCTGAGCAGGCAGGCCCTCCAACGTATACTTGATCAGACCCTGCCCGACTCGTTTAATGCCATCTCGGTGGATGGGGATACAAGTACGAATGATACCGTGGTGCTCCTGGCGAATGGTCTGGCAGGAAATCGAGAGATCACAGCGCAAGGCAAAGATTATACGACTGTGCGGGAAGCCACTCACGATGTTCTGTGTGATCTTG
>CAZXFE010000241.1:0-5871 GCA_964639795.1 uncultured Enterobacteriaceae bacterium
CAAAGGAAAAGAAACCCAATGAACGCAACCGGATTACCCTGAGTCTAACCTGTCCGTTGATTGTGACGGGCAAGGAACTCATCGTGGTTGATACGGGAATCGGCAACCGACTGAGTGACCGCGAACGGCAATTTTTCACCCCCCAGCGCGGAGACGGCCTTGTCGGCCATTTGCGTACGCTCGGTTTTGCACCGGAAGACGTCACCCAGGTGATACTCAGCCATCTGCACTTCGATCACCTGGGAGGCGTTATTGATAAGGCAGACGATGGAACGGTGACAGCCGTCTTTCCTCATGCCCAGGTTATTATACAAAAGGCAGAATGGGCCCTGGCAACCCAACCGCAAAACGAGCGTATCGCGGCAGCTTACCGACATACACCCGAGTGTCTCGAACCGCTCAAGGACATCGAACTGATCGACGGCGATACAACCCTGACTGAACACATCCGAACTGCTGTCTCAGGCGGGCACACCAGCCCGCACCAGTGTATCATTGTTGAAGCAGGCGGCACCGGCCTCATTCATTTGGCCGATATTGTTCCCACCACTTCTCATCTTCGTCTGGCTTGGAACGCAGCATATGACACTGACCCGTTGGTCACTATCGCGGCCAAAAAACGTTTCTATGCCGAAGCGAAAGAAAAGGACTTGTGGGTGTCATTCTCGCACGACGACACCGTTGCCGCGGGACGCTTTTCAGACGAAGAAGGGAGAACTCCAAAACTGGCGGAAACGATTGAGATTGCCAAAAGATAGCCCCCAGTCTTTCTCACTACGACCATAACTCTTTTCCTCTTTTTCCAATCTATCAGATGGTGGTGCGCAGCAGGTGCAGGCCGAGCCGTTTGAAACCATTGAGTTAGACATAAGCCGTTGGTAGCTGAAAGGATCCTAAAGGGGAGAACCCCATGCATACTTTTGGAAAAACTGTGCTTAGCGTTGTCGCCAGCATCACACTGCCGGCAACCTATCTAGTGAGTGCTAAAGCATTTGGTCCGGGCGGTGCCACATCGACCATGCGCTCATTGAGTCGATCGTTGCACCGAGCGCAGCACGACGCGCGGCGCATGTATCAGTATCAAGAGGAAACGCAGCGGTCCAAGCAGCTCAGTGCGTCCCCTGGCTCTGTGGGGAAACCTGCCTGCCAAAACAACTGCGCGGAAACACTACTCCAGACTCCTGCACAAACAGAACCAACTACAGACTGACACAACCGCGGCTACTCGACTGAGAGTTCCACGCGCCGGTTTATAGCTCGGCCATCAGGGTCGTCTGAACCGTCCGTCTTGGTGTTCGGGGCGAGGGGGTCGCTTTCGCCTCGCCCGACCACGTGGAGCCGTTCTGCAGCAATCCCCTGCCCCATGAGATAGTTCCGCACCACTTCAGCTCTCTTTTTCGACAGGCTCAGGTTGGCTCGCCCAGATCCTACAGCGTCAGTATGGCCTTCAATCAGCACGGTCACATCCGGCTTCTCCTGAAGAATCCGGACCGTCTCATTCAAGACCGCTAGAAATTCAGGCTGAATTTGCTGCGCGTTGAACTCAAAAGGGATGCCACGGAGGATAATCTCTTTCGGCTCTGATGAAAGCGGCTCTGATGAAAGCGGCTCTGATGAAAGCGGCGGTGGTAACGACGGCGGAGGGGGCGGCTGTTTCTCCCCGCTACTTTCACCCTTCGTCCGCCTGCCCTGGTTGGACGATTCGGAATCCCCGTCCCCGGCGCCGACCGACTCACCACGGCCATATTCATCGTACAGCTGAAAACCCGTCACGCCGACGACCAGGAGGACTCCGACCAAGGCCAACGGCCTCCAGTAGGTCTTGATGAAGGCAGGAGAAAAACCGGCGAACAGACCAACGACATACGGAGCAAGAAAAGTCGAATCTGAGACAAAGAGGGCCAAGATCCCAGCTGTTACTCCCGTTCCAAACAGAGCGCCAAGAAGTAGCTGCCACGGACTAAAGGTGGTGGGCCGCGGGTCTGTGGTCCGTCGATTTGGTCTCTTGCGTATTCCCTGCAGGTACTGTGCAGTCTTTGCCATCCACGGGATGCTCAGCTGCAGCCAAATATAGCCGTGAACCATCCCCCACACTAATCCACACAGAACAGCAACAAGTGGAACAAACACCTCAGCCTCATCATACGTTCTGAAACGTCAGCCTGTGAGCGTCCGATGCAAGCGCTGAGTCGCAACGGGCGAGTCGAACCTTTCGAGAGTCTAGAAACACGCCGTACTTCTCAACGGCTATTTAGCGCAATCATACATGTTCAGCAATCAGTCCGAAAGTATCTTCTCTTCCGCAGCTTTCCCAAAAAACCCAGTCCAAAGTCTTGTCCAAAATTCCGTCAACAAGCGGGGTCCACTTGTTGCGATCCGTTCCAACACGATACAGTCGGCAGCTCTCAGGCCCAACTGCATTCATATTCAGAATCACAATCATCTCCTATGGAAACCCCTCCCCCCCGATCACACGACACTTTCTACGGCTGGAGGCTGGTGGCCGTCAGTGGCTTTGTCATGATGCTTGCCCATGTGCCCCTCTTTCATGCCATGGGCGTGTGGGCAGTCGCCCTGGAGCGGGAGTTTGGCTGGAGTCGAACCCAGCTGGGCCTGGCTCTCACCTTCACCCGCATTGAGGGTGGTTTGATGGGACCGCTTGAAGGATATCTGACGGATCGCCTCGGCACGCGTCGCATGGTCCTCATGGGTCTCATTTTTCTTGCCACAGGATTTCTCCTGTTTAGCCAGATCCAGAGCTTATGGATGTTTTATTTAGCCTATGTCGTCATGGCCTTTGGCCAAGGCTTTAGCGGCTGGCTCCCGCTTATGACGATGTTAAACCACTGGTTTGTGCGACAGCGTACCATGGCGATTGGCTGGGCCAATGTCGGAAGTCGGCTGGGAGCCTTATTCCTAGTGCCAAGCCTTGCCTGGGCAATTGATCCGGACCACAACCGCCTTGGTTGGCGAACGACGGCCATCCTGCTTGGGATTTTTACCCTGATTGTCGCCGTCCCGACTTCGCGCCTCATCCGCGATAGACCCCAGGACTACAATCTCCTACCCGACGGTGAGCCAACCCGGGCCTCGACCGTTCCGGGCATCTCGCAAAATACCGCTACTGGCGAGCGCGAAGATCCAGCCCCAAATGCCGATTGGACCGCAGCCCAGGCTCTGAGAACACCCGCCTTCTGGTTTATCTCGTTCGGGCACGGTTTTACCTCAATGGTCCTGTTAGCCATCATGGCCCACTTAGGGCTGCTTATGGAAGACGCAGGTTTCTCAGTCCAGACAACTGGGTGGCTTGTTTCTCTCTACACAGCCGTTGCAATGGTTTTTCAGCTCGTTGGGGGATACCTGGGAGATCGGATTTCGAAGCGCATCGCCTTGTTTATCTTTTCCTCTCTGCAAGCGGCTGGAGTGGTCGTCCTAGCTTTCTCGACTTCGACCCACATGCTGATTCTTTTCGCCATCCTGTTTGGCATAGGCTTTGGTGGACGGAATCCGCTTACAGTGGCGATTCGTGGCGATTACTTTGGTCAGGCCTCTTTTGGTAAGATTCTGGGGCTGTCCACTGTTCCTATGAATATATTGATGCTGCTGGCCCCGCCCTTTGCCGGTTGGATGCGAGACACACGCGGGGATTATACGACGGCCTTTCTGATACTTGCTGGATTCGGCTTCTTAGGGGGGATCTGCTTCCTGTTTGCCAAGAGGCCGGAATTCCCCCTTTCCGCATAAGCTCCTGTCGTCCGCATGAAAATGGTGAGAATTGACAGCTGCGTCTGCATCCCCCTAGAATATGCGCGCTCGGTGTCTCTTGCTCCAAAGAGTCCAAAAGTCTAAATGATATCCCTATCTCGGTATGACACTGGATAAGGAGATGACATGAATACGCCGATTACCCTTCTCACTTTGTCGCATCAGTACGGCAGCGGAGGAAGCCTCATTGCTCGCGATCTTGGTCAACGGCTGAACTGGAAAGTGTGGGACAAAGAGATTGTCCAGACCATAGCCGCCCAGCAGAACGTTTCGGAGGACTATGTCGACACCAAGGACGAACGAGTGGGGTCTATAATGGAACGCGTTGTCGAGTCCTTTGGAGTCGGTGGATTTGAGCGAGCGTACAATATCCCAGCACCGTTACGACTCAAGGACAGCCAGCTTGCTCGGCTGACCAGACAGCTTATCGAGAATGCAGCCCAGGACGTCAACGCCGTTATTGTCGGCCGTGGAGGGAATTGTATTTTGGCGCCCAGACCCAAGACGTTGCACGTTTTTGTGTTTGCCACGCTGGACGCACGCATGAAACGTGTGATGCAAGTGGAGGGACTCACTCATGAAGAAGCCGAGCAGCGGATCAGCGGCATGGATAAGCTGCGGGCCGATTACGTGCGGAAATTTTACCAGGCCGACTGGCGCGATTCCGACTGTTATAATCTACAGCTTGACTCCGGGGTGTGGGGAGAAGACGGGGCAGCAGACATGATTATGCAGGCCCTTGAGCATCATGCAGGTTGATGTCGGCGGCTATAACCTGCATTGCACCCTCACTCATGGGCTTGGAGATTCTAGTAGCACCTGGGCAACGCAAACTGACCAGCTCACGCAGCACTATCAGGTTCTCACCTGGGACCTGCTGGCGCATGGCAAGTCAGACAGTCCGGCGGGCGAGTGGACGACTAATGACCGGAGTGGTGATTTGCATCGCCTCCTCACGGTGCTGGAGATTCCATCTACGCGTCTTCTCGGTCATTCCGCTGGCGGAGCAATTTCTACCCATTTTGCCCTGCAGTATCCACAGCAGGGCAAAAGCCTCACTCTGGTGGGGTCGGCTAGTGAGGCAAACAAGAAAGCGTCGAGAAATGACGAACGTCTTGGCCAAAAGGCACAGCAAGAAGGCGGACCGGCTATACTGAAAGCAGTAGGTCTCAAGGACAAGCCCGGTGTCATCGCTCCGCATGGACCAGGCTTTGCGAAAGCGGCGCCGTGTATGCGCGGGTTATACCAAAACCCGTTTACGCCACGACTCCAAGAGATTGCGTGTCCGGTCTTCGTCATTGTCGGAGAAAAAGACTTTATCGGCCAAGGCGGCTCACACATTTTCCACCGCAATATCCCGGGCTTACGCCTTCAAGTGGTCAAAGATCGTGGCCACGCGCTGTGAGGACCCTGTGGAATTTAATCAGCTCGTGCTGAACTTTATGAGAGGGGGAACGCGATGATGCTCACGACTCCAACTATTGCGGGTAAAGCTTTTCCGTTTTGTTTGATGAACGCGGCCGGCGCACTGTCCACCACGCGCGAAGAATTGCTCGCCCAAGCACGTTCCGGTAGCGGCGCCGTGGTGACCAAGTCCATTACACCAACGTCGTTTCTTGATCCCGGTGCGCAGTGTGGGCTCGAAAATCCTGGCATCGACTACTATACCGAGGTCCTCCCCAAGTTACGTGAATGGGGCAAACCTGTGATCGCCAGTGTTGCGGGACTGACAGTTACAGAGTTCATTCTAGTAGCCCAAGCAGTGACCAATGCAGACGCAGACCTCATTGAGATTAACCTGAACGACCCGCATGTGCATAACCACGTTGATCCGTTTCAGTCTGTTGAACATTTGAACGAGGTTGTTTCAACACTGCGCCACAAAATTTCCGCCCCGCTTGCCATCAAGCTGCCGTCTTCCATGCCGCTTCCACTTTTGGATATCGCCCGTACTTTAGTCCGCAACAAGATTCCGGTTGCGATGTGTCACAACGCTTCTGTTGACGGCAGACCGTCCCAGGCACAAGCTATTCTTGAAGCGTCTGAGGGAGAACTCGATGTCATTGGTGTTGGCGGCGTGTCGACCGGTGCCCAGGCGTTGGCCGT
>CAZXFE010000242.1:0-5853 GCA_964639795.1 uncultured Enterobacteriaceae bacterium
AACGTATTCTGATTGCTGCTGAGTGTGTCGGCATGGGTAAGCGAGCGGTTGAGAAGGCTGTCCAGTATGCCAAAGAGCGTGAGGTTTTTGGTCGTCCGATTGGAAAAAATCAGGGAATTCAGTTTCCACTGGCCGAATCCTTTGCCAAACTCGAAACCGCCGAGCTCATGGTCCAAAAGGCCGCCAGTTTATATGACCGAGGCCAACAGTGTGGCAAAGAAGCTAATATCGCCAAATACATGGCTGCAGAGGCAGCTTGCGAGGCGGCAGACCGAGCCATTCAGACCCATGGCGGGTATGGCTATATCAAGGAATACGATGTCGAACGCTATTGGCGCGAAGCGCGCCTGTTCCGCATCGCTCCCATCTCCCAGGAGATGGTGCTCAATTATATTGGCGAGCACGTATTAGGGTTGCCGAAATCGTACTGAGGAAAAGAGCGGAAAGGATAACAGGAAGACCTATGAAGATAGGCTATATGCCCGATACCCATGGCGGGCCGTACAATCAACCCGAACCCTCGCCTGAAGCCGCAGCTGCATTCTGCGACCAACTTCTGAATGAAGGCATTGAGGCCGAAACGGCCGGCTTTGACGGCATCTTTTTGCCTGAACGGCATCATCGTACGGAGACAATGTTTCCCCCACCACTGGTGATGCTGGCCGGCTACGCCACACGGACTGAACACGTAGATCTGGGAACGTTCGTCCTGCAAACTCCGTATTACAATCCCATGCACCTGGCCGAAGATGTGGCCATGATAGACCTGATGTCAAAAGGCCGCGTCGTATTGGGCGTTGGACTCGGCTACCATCCCGATTATTTTCGACTGTTCAACGAACCCTACAAACAGCGCTTTTCGCGTTTTGAAGAGAGCATTGATATTCTCCGACTGGCCTGGAATAGCCACAAGCCCTTCTCTTACCACGGCAAACGCTTTCAATACGACGATGTCATGCTAACGCCTAAGCCCTATCAGGCGGGTGGCCCCAGGCTGTGGATCGGCGCAGCCTATCCGGAAGCCATTCAGCGGGCGGGACGCCTTGGGGATGCGTGGGGAATTCTGCCTTTCTGGGACCCCATTCCCAATTTACGAGCGCAAGCCGACCAGTACCGCGAGAGTGCAGCCGAGCACAGCCGCAAACCGAAAGTCGTTCTCATGCGTGATGGCTGGGTTGCCCCCACGCGCAAGGAAGCGGAAGAAACTTTTGGGCCGCTCTGGGTCAAAGAGATGCTCTTTTACTGGCGCTGGAACCTCTTATCTCCAAATGAAGAGTTCACCTCAGAGGCAGATTTCACGGTTGAGAAGTTGAGCAAATATTTAGTGATGGGATCACCCAGCGAATGTATTGAACAACTTGAAATGTGGCGCGATGTGGTCGGCGCTGATTACATCATCATGCGTTTTCGTTTACCGCTCGGTACGGCGCCAGAGCGCGTGGTGGCCTGCATCCGCCAATTCGGCGCTGAGGTGATTCCGCACTTTAAGAAGTAAGCTCCCCAATGCCGATCCCATAATCCCTAAACCCCATAAGGAGTATCTGTATGGCCAAAATGATCCGAGACCTGCCCGAAGCGGATATTGCGTTAAAGACGGAAAAGGCTGGATTTCGCACGCGAAAGATAATCAGGTCGTGTTAATGAATATTGCCCCGACCGGTGAGGTCGCTGCTCACGCGCAGGCACGCAGTGGGGTATTGTGGTGGATAGCGCAACGGACCTTGCCATCGGCGGAAAGACCCGAACATATCGGCAAGGCGATGGTTATTATATTCCGGCCGGAACGGTCCATGCGGCCCGATTTCAAGAACGCACAGATGTCATTGATCTGTTTACCGGTAAGAAGTGCTATAAAGCGAAAAAGGCGAACGGATAGCTATCGCTATAGGGTTGTCTACAGACCACCCACCCTTTAGAGAACATGGAGCAATCGGCAAGCCCCCATCGTCTCATTCTTGCTTCGGCCTCGCCACGCCGGCGTGACCTCTTGCAGAAAACCGGAATTACCTTTCGCGTGGTTCCCAGCCTAACAGATGAAACTCACCGCACTGGAGAAACACCCGTAGTCTATGTCCAGCGCGTTGCCGCAGATAAAGCCCGGGCCGTCTCTCAAGAGCAGCCAGGATTCTGGGTCTTAGCTGCGGATACGATTGTGACACTCAATGGCCACATCTTGGGTAAGCCAGGCAATTCTGAAATTGCCCGAAAGATGTTGGCAAAGCTCTCGGGTCAAGCCCACCAAGTCATGACAGCTTTTATTTTATTAAACGAGACCGGACAGTCGGCTGCGGAGCAGGTCGTCACAAGTGAGGTCGCTTTTAAGAGCATCACAGACGCGGAGATTGATGCCTATCTTGCTACAGGTGAGTCTTTTGACAAAGCGGGCGCCTATGCAGTCCAGGGGAAGGGGCGCGTCCTTGTGGACCATGTTACGGGTTCGCTGACGAATGTCATCGGTTTGCCTATGGACGAGGTAAGAGCAGCGGTGCGCAGAGCAGGACTTTTTCCGTAAAGAGATTCCGCCAAAGAAAAAGACCCAAGATATACAAGACATGCACGACATCATTGATGTAGCGAGCAATTATGCACGGGTGTTTGAGCAGGTAGCGCGGGCAGCCGAACGCTCAGGACGCCGTCCGCAAGACATTACCCTGGTGTGCGCGGCCAAGACAAAGGGTCCCGAGCTCGTGCGTGCGGCCCTGCAAGCCGGGGCAACGGATATTGGAGAGAATTACATTCAAGAGGCCCAGACCAAAATCGCTGCTCTTCCAGAGCCGGCGACATGGCACCTCATCGGGCATTTGCAGCGGAACAAAGCAAAAATCGCAGTCCGGCTTTTCAATTTGATTCATTCCCTGGATAGCCTGGCCTTGGCCAAAGAGCTGCACCGTCAGGCCGAGAAACTCGGGACACCGGTATCTGCCTTGGTTGAAGTCAATCTCGCTGGAGAGGCCACCAAGGGCGGAATTGCCCCTGACGGCCCGAACGGCATAGAGGCGTTTTTAGAAACAGTCAGCCAGCTCTCGCATTTGCGTCTTGAAGGCTTTATGGCTATCCCACCCCCGGTATCAGATCCCAATCAGGCCCGTCCGTATTTCCGCACCCTCGCGCAGCTTCGCGAACGCTATGCTACAGTACAGACTCCTACCATGGCATTGCACGAGCTTTCGATGGGCATGACCGACGATTTTACCGTTGCTATTGAAGAAGGCGCGACCATAGTCCGGGTTGGCCGCGCTGTTTTTGGCGAACGGAGATAGTCGAAGATAGTTATTGGGGAGGGATGCGGATGAAAAAGGTTGGGTTTATAGGCGCGGGGAATATGGCAGGTGCTCTTATCAAAGGGCTCATCAAGGCGAAACTCTATACGCCGCAAGAGATCTTAGTCAGTGATGCCTTACCCGCGCAGTTGCGAAAAGTGAAACGTCAGTATCAGGTCGAAGGGACGAAAGAGAACCAAACGGTCATACGCGAAGCCAGGACCATTGTCCTAGCCGTGAAGCCCCAGATCATTGATCAGGTGCTGGCTGACATGCAGTCCGAAGTGACGACAAGTAAACTTTTTATTTCCATCGCCGCAGGCGTCACGCTCAAGCGCCTGGAAAAAGGCTTAGGCGGAGAGGCCAGGGTGATCCGCGTTATGCCCAATACGCCAGCATTACTCGGCAAAAGTATGACCGTAGTCGTGCGCGGCAAGAAGGCAAAGGCTGCGGACGAAAAACTCGCTCTTACCCTTTTTCGTGGTGTCGGAGATGCCTTAGCCGTGCAGGACGAAAAGCTACTGGACCCCGTGACCGGACTCAGCGGCAGCGGACCAGCCTATGTGTACTTGTTTGCTGAAGCCTTGATTGCCGGCGGCGTGAAGAAGGGCTTAAGCCCAGCAGTAGCGGAACGCCTGACTTTTCAGACTTTGGAGGGCGCGGTGGCCATGCTTAAGGAAACCAAACAGAGCCCCAAAGAGCTGCGCGCAATGGTGACGTCACCAGGCGGTACAACGCTGGCCGGTCTGACACGCTTGGAACAGGGCCGATTCTTTCAGACTGTGCGCGCAGCAGTCGAGGCCGCATCGCGCCGTTCGAGCGAATTGGGAAAAGGGTAGAAGTAGGAGGTATTGCCGTATGTTCGTTTTCGGGAATCTTCTTCAGGCTGTCGCCACCATTCTGGGCTCTTTGTTATGGGTGTATTTCTGGGTCTTACTCATCAGAGTCGTGCTGTCCTGGGGCAACGCAGACCCCTACAACCCGATTGTCCGCTTTCTGTCTTCTGTAACAGACCCAGTGTTCTACTATTGCAGGCGCGTTCTGCCGTTTCCAACAATAATAGGCTCTCTGGATCTCACACCGCTGCTGGTGATGCTCTTTGTCCAGTTTCTCCAGATCTTTTTAGTCCAAAGCCTGTTTGACCTGGCCCTGGCCCTGCGCTGACCGCGATGACACACCATGCTGCGACGACACCCTGGAGCCAGACTCCTGAGGGTCTCTCACTCCGGGTTTACCTCCAACCCCAGGCCGCACGGAATCATGTGGTCGGCCTACATGGTGATGCGATCACAATCAGCCTGACCGCCCCGCCGATTGAAGGTCGGGCCAATGCTGCCTTGGTCTCATTTCTATCCCATCGCTTCAAGCTTCCCCGCTCTGCAGTCGCTCTTGAATCTGGAAGAAAAATCCGAGGCAAACGAGTGCGGATTATTTCACCCGACCCAACAACGGTTATTCATCAACTCGAACAGTATCTCAGCCAGTCTTGACAATCGACGGGGCGACGATTAGCGTTCCGTGTTAAGAACCTGTGGGAAAGAGGCCCGTGGTTATGCCGATTTATGAATATGCCTGTAAAAAATGTGATGGAGAGTTCGAAGTCTCACAACGCATTACCGACGAAACGTTAAAACGCTATCTTTGTCCGTACTGCGCAAAGCGAACTTCTGTAACAAAATTGATTTCCCGTTCCTCGTTTCATCTCAAAGGCAGTGGATGGTACGTCACCGACTACGGGAAAAATGGGGAGAAGCCATCAAAATCGGATGATACCAAGAATGGCGATGCAAAGAGCGGCGATGCAAAGAGCGGCGATGCAAAGAGTAAATCCAAGAATTCCGGCTCTTCCTCTTCTTCTTCAAAAAAAGAGAGTTCCAGCGAAACAACTAGCTCGTCCAAATCAACGAACTCCTCAGCTTCATAGCGCAGGAGACTTTCCCCAAGTCTGCCCCTCTTACACAGGCTGACTTCCCATGCTAGGAAACCCGCATACGGTCGCATAGCTCAGCAGGCTAGAGCGCTTGCCTCACATGCAAGAGGTCCGGTGTTCGAGTCACCGTGCGACCATGAAAAAGCCCGCACCTCAGCGGGCTTTTTTACCCTCGGTCTGCATGGCAGCCTGGTCTCTGCTCCTCCCCGCTCAGGCTTTTCCTGTGCATAACACTTCATTAGTGATATCTCTCACACCGCGAATACTCACTCCTAAGGGGCCTCGCCCCCGTTTTGCGCCTTCGAAATAAATATGCTACAGGTGGCAGCTCATTTCAAATTGAAAAAAGGCGAGTTGGGAGGAGTCTAGCTCATGGCGGATAAAAATTTTGGACGCGTAATTGAGGACCGACGGCGCGAGTTAGGATTGACGCAAGAGACGGTAGCCAAAAAAGTCGGCGTCCGAGCCAATTATGTGGGCTATCTCGAACGCGGCATGCGTCATCCGAGTCAGAAAGTCGTTGAGAAGTTGTCGAACGCGTTGAAATTAGATCCTCAAGATCTCTACCTGCTCGCCAATCCACGCGTTCGGATTCTCCTCGGAAAAGAGAAGCCTGTTGCACCGAGTGCCTCACCGTGGCAGAAGTTCATTCGCAACGCTTCC
>CAZXFE010000243.1:0-5822 GCA_964639795.1 uncultured Enterobacteriaceae bacterium
GACTGCGTATCCGAGAATGGATGGCAGAGCGGAACGATGTCGAGTTGCTGACCCTGCCTGAGGAGCAGCGTAAGAGTCGGGATGCACGTCGTGAGCTGTTGTGTGAAACTGATGTGGCCATACTATGTCTTCCCGATGATGCGTCACGGGAGGCGGCAGAGTGGGCGGAGCAGACGAACACACGTCTAATCGACGCGAGCACGGCCCACCGAGTGCAAGACGGCTGGGTGTATGGTTTGCCGGAATTACACCCAGACCAACGTGACGCCATTCGTCAAGCCAAATACGTTGCCAATCCTGGTTGCTACCCTTCGGCCTTTCTTTTGCTGACGCGGCCGCTGATTGATGCTGGGCTCATTGAGAAAGATGCAGCTCTCTCGGTGCATGCCCTGTCCGGCTCTTCGGGTGGAGGACGCAAGCTGATTGAAAAATGGGAGGACCCTAAGCTGGCGTTAGGCGCGTTGGCGTACGAAGCTCCGTATGCACTTGAACGGGTGCACAAACACGTGCCAGAAATGACCAAGTATAGTCTGCTGCAGCATGAGCCGCAGTTTGTGCCGGCCGTTGGTCCGTTTCGTTGTGGCATGCGCGTTCAAATTCCTCTGCATGCCAGTCTCTTACAACGAGGGGATGGGGATGCGGTCTGGGAAGTGCTGAATGAGCGGTATCAGAATGAGCCGTTTGTCACCGTCATGCCGAATGAGAAGCCATTACATGTCAACGAGCATAGCTTCGATCCGCAAGCGTGCAATGATACCAACCGATTAGAAATCTATGTTGCTCCGCACCCGTCAGGGCATATTTTACTGATTGCCCTGCTCGACAACCTGGGCAAAGGTGCGTGTGGTGTGGCGATCCAGAGTTTGAATTTGATGCTTAGCCTACCTGAGACGACCGGGCTGCCCATGTAGGGGACCCGCCCCGGCGCTAGGTGTCACCCCTCCAAAGGAGGGGACGGATACGATGAAAGATCGTGCCGAGGAGATGAATCGGTCCTGCGTGTATCGTAGGTCGGGTCAGCTGAGCGTAACCAGACAGCAACCTACATACTTACAGGCCGTTTAAAAACTCGATCACCTGCGCATTGACCTCACTTGGTCGCTCCTGCTGAATCCAATGCCCCGCACCAGGGATCATGACTTTCTTTTTTAGATTCGGAATATTTTGTCCTAATGTCTTGATCTGCTCGCCGTACATCAGCACTACCGCGTCGATCTCACCTGCAACAAAGAGCGTAGGCTGCTGGATTTTAGCTCCAATCAGAAATGGAGTCAGTTCTGACATGCGGTCGATATTACGGTACCAGTTCAGTCCTCCCCGAAAGCCTGTTTGTTCAAATTCTTTGGTGAAGAAATCGAGATCCGCCTCCGTCAGCCAGTCGGGAAGTGTGTCCGGGACAGTGACCGTGTCCATCAATTTTTCATGCTTGCCAAACAGGAAACGCCAGCGCTGTTCGGGCGGCGGATCGCCTGAGGCAGAATACAGAAAGGCGACCATGGATTTCCGTACGTCAGCTTCGAACTCTGCTTCTGCCTTGCCTGGCTCCTGAAAGTAAAGCTGGTAGAATTCCTGCTCGCCTGCCATACGAGACATAGCTTCTGTTGCGCGCATGGTTCCGGGAATGCGGGGGAGGTAGGGCACGCTCAACAGACCCAAAGCGTAGAAGATATCGGGCCGCAGCAAGGCACAATGCCAAGCCACTGGCGCGCCCCAGTCGTGGCCGACAATGATGGCTTTCTCTTCTCCAAGTGCGCTGACAAGACCGACAATGTCGCCTGTGAGTTGCAGAATATTATACGCCTCAATCGCTTCAGGTTTATCGGTTTGGCCATAGCCACGTTGGTCCGGTGCAACCGCATGAAATCCAGCTTCCGCTAAGGCCGATAATTGATGCCGCCATGAATACCACGACTCCGGCCAGCCGTGGCACATGATGACCAACGGCCCTTCGCCTTGTTCGACGAAGTGCATATTGATGCCGTTGGTTTCAATGGAACGGTGGTTGAGGCTTGACATGAGGGTCTCCTTATTAATCTAGGTTAATCTAGCCCTGCTTTGCGTAAGGCGGTGAGGTAGCGATCCATCACCGCTGGGTCTTTGTACGGAATAGTTTGTTTGGCCTGTTCCACAGAATAATGGGGGCTCAGTCGTAAAAGTTCTGCTCCTTGGTTACGGGCTTCTTCTTCGAGCCCAGCTTCACTATAAGCTGCAGCGAGTTGAAAACGAGATGGCATGAGATTAGGATTTCTGGCAAGTGACTGTCTCAGAACGGTGATTGCGTCCTCAGTCCGGCCTAGGATGCGATAAGTATGGCCTAGGGAAAAGAGGTAACGTGGAGGATAGTGCGGGTTCAGGCGCATGGCTTGCTGTATCAATCTAAGCGCTTTGCGTGGCTCTCCCACGAAATTCATCGTATCTCCGAGCCAGAGATAAGCATCAGCATAGTTTGGATTAAGCGTTATTGAACGTTCCAGTGCGGCAATGCCTTGTTCATACTGCTTTTGAAAGACAGCAATATAACCCAGCACCTGATGGGTTATGGGGAGAGATTCATCGAGGTCTACTGCCTTTTGTGAAATTTCGCGGGCCTTTTGGATAGTTTGTGAGGACTGGCTCCATTGGAAAGCCCACTCCATCAGATAGGTAAACCCTAACTGGGCATGCGCCGCAGGATACTGAGGGTCTCGTGAGATAGCCTGCTCGAACAGCTGTCTGGCTTGGATGTTCGCTTCTTTCGTCAGACGCCAAGAATAGGTTTCTCCGCGCAAGTACAAATCATATGCTTCGAGGTTGTCGGTATAGTGGTGTGTAAGGGAGGTTTGTTCTCCTTCCGTGAGCTTGATTTGGAGGGCCTGTACGATTTGCTGCGTCACCTGATCTTGCAGCGCAAAAATATGCTGCATCTCTCCACCGTAACGGTCAGCCCATACATGCCCGCCGGTCGTTGCGTCTAATAACTGAGCGTTGATACGCACCCGGTCATTCGCTCGCCGCACGCTGCCTTCTAAAATGTAGCGGACGCCTAACGTTTGCCCGACGTGCTCAACATCAACTGCTCGGCCTTTGTACACAAAGGATGAATTACGGGCGATGACAAACAGCCCTGAAACTTTCGACAGATCAGTAATAATATCTTCCGTAATGCCGTCGCTGAAATACTCTTGTTCAGGATCGCCGCTCATATTGATAAACGGCAACACGGCAATAGAGGGTTTGTCGGGTAGCGGTAGGGTTGGTGGACTCCAGAATGCTGGTGATGAGATCAGGGGGTACCAGTCTTTCAGGGCGAACGTGCCAATGCCGAGAATAACAAAGATGACAAGGCCGAGGGTGATAAGCGATCCGTAACCTGATCGCGCCGGGTCGTCGGGCAAGGCGGATGTTTTTTCAGGGGTAGAAACAGGGTGGACACGCGTCTCTGCCCCGACAGGCTCTAAATGGATACGGTAGACTTGTATTGGCTTTGCAATGTTCTTAACGGTCTGTTCGCCTTGATACTCAAATGCTATGTCGAGCTTGTTCGCAATCTGGTCGTACACCGTGCCTGAGATGCAGATACCGCCACCATCAGCTAGACTCTCCAACCGCGCCGCAATATTCACACCGTCGCCATAGATGCGATAGATGCGCTCGTCTTCGACAATGACATCGCCCACGTTGCCGCCTATGCGATAATGGATCTGGCGGTCTTCAGGAAGTTCAGCATTCCGGATTGCCAGTTCCGTTTGTACTTCAACCGCGCATTGCACAGCATCTACCGCACTAGAAAACTCGGCCAGCAAGTTATCGCCCGGAGAGTCCACGACACGGCCGCTGTGCTCCTGAATGATCCTGGACATCAGCTTCCGATAGGTGGTCAGGGTCCGGATCGTTGCCATCCCATCATCGCCCATCAGTCGGCTATAGCCTTGGACGTCGGCGCTGAGGATGGCCGCGAGTTTGCGTTTGATGTTATCAGTTTGAGCCATATTTTTGCGGGTCTTTCAAAGCAGAACTATTCCGGAGGAATATGAGTGCTAACGAAACTGCGGCATCACTTTTGTGGCAAAGAGTTCCATGGAGCCCATTAGCTCTTTTTGATCCAACCCGCCTAGATCCATATAAACCATTAAATTTGTCAACCCGAGTTCCTCCTGAAGCAGTGCGATGCGCTCCACACACTGATCTGGATTGCCACACATCACCAGGTCGGGATACATCTGATCAAAAGTGACATGGCGCATGTTTTTGCCTAGCTGTTTCCAGGCTTCGTACTGCTTGCCTGGGATCTTTTCAGGCGGACCAATGAGTGGTCCGACAAAGTTCAAATAGCGCATATAGTGTTTCTCCCACTTTTGGCGAGCCAGCGTTGGAGTATCTCCAACAAAACAGTGATAGGCGCCGGCGATCTCTATGTCCTTCGAGGAAAGGCCAACTTGGCTGAGCGTTTCTTTGTAGAGCTGCACGTTTTCTTTGAAGGCACTCATTGGCATGGTAAACAGGGCGAGTAAGAGCGAATGGCCTTTCTCCCCTGCGGCAACAAAGGATTCCGGACTGGCGGCGGCAGCCATATAGATCGGCGGCATGGGTTTTTGCAGTGGGCGTGGCAGGAGCCTGATATTATTGGCAGTGTAGAATTTCCCCCGATGAGAAAACGTTTCGCTCGTCCAGGCTTTCTCTATGACCTCCAGAGACTCGCCAAAGCGCTCACGGCTCTCGTCCATTGATTGGTTAAAGCCATCATAGATGAGTTTGATAAACCCCCGCCCGACGCCGAAATCCAGTCGTCCTCCGCTCAGCAGATCGAGCATAGCGTAATCTTCTGCCAGCCGAATTGGGTCATGGTGCGGCAGCAAGGTAACGGCTGTTCCGATCCGCATCTTTTTGGTGCGCTGTGCAATGGCCATCGCTAGGATTTGTGGCGATGGGCATACATATCGGCAAAAATGATGCTCACCGATCCAGATGGAGTCAAAGCCTAGCTCCTCCGCGTAGTCGACCTCCGCAAAGAAGTCTTTGTAATACTGCTGTTCGGATTTGTCCTCCGCATAGTGATCCAAGAGACTCAACATACCAAATTTCATATAGCCCCCTCTTTGCGTTGTCCGGCTGTAGGCGTGTTCTTGTCTACCTGGCCCTGTCCCACTTTGCAAAGTGTTTTCGATTGCGGCCCAGCCTGGTGAGCGCTAGGGTGAGCGAAGTTCAAGTTTTCTTGCGGAGGAAAAAATGGCAACGTATCTGGTGACAGGCGCAGATCGGGGGATAGGCGAAGCGCTGTGTCTCCAGTTGTGTGGGCGAGGGGAGAACGTCATTGCCGTGTGTTTTGAAGACTCGCCCGTCTTGGAGGAAAAAGGCGCACAGATTGAAGGTGGAGTCGATGTTACGTCTGACGCTGCGGTCCAAGCCTTTGCGCAGCGAATGGTTGGGACCCATGTGGATGTTCTCATCAATGTCGCTGGAATCTATGCTGATGACAGCCTCGGTGAATTAGATCTCACAAATGTACGACGACAGTTTGAAGTGAATGCGCTGGGGCCGCTACGTGTCATTCATGCCCTACTGCCATGTTTCGACCAGGGTTCCAAAGTGGGAATTGTGACAAGTCGGATGGGGTCGATTACCGACAATACCTCCGGCCGGCTGTATGGCTATCGTATGTCCAAGGCTGCAGCCAATATGCTGGGCGTATCTCTGGCTCAAGACCTCCAAGAGCAAGGGATTACTGTTGCCTTACTCCATCCTGGAATGGTGAATACCTCGCTGGTTCCCGACCTCCCTGAGAGCGTCCGCAGTCAACTGATTGAGCCTGAGGCTGCGGCTCGTGGATTGATCGCCCGCATGGA
>CAZXFE010000244.1:0-5815 GCA_964639795.1 uncultured Enterobacteriaceae bacterium
CTGGGTGTTATTGGTGGCAGTGGCCTGTACCAGATGGAGGGCATAGAGCACGGCGAGTGGGTTAGTGTGGATACGCCGTTTGGTGCACCATCCGATGCGTATTTTGTTGGCGAGTTGGATGACGTAGATGTGGTGTTTCTGCCGCGTCATGGCCGGGGCCATCGCATTCTGCCCTCAGAGCTGAATTTTCGGGCCAATATTTATGGGATGAAAAAGCTAGGTGTCCGACGACTGATCGCTGTAAGTGCGGTCGGTAGTTTGAAACAAGAGATCGTGCCGGGGCAGATGGTGATTCCGGGCCAGTTCATCGACCGTACGCGTGGACGCATAGACACCTTCTTTGGCCGAGGCATTGTTGCGCATGTCGCGTTTGCCGACCCCGTTTGTCCCCTTTTGTCGCAAGCTTTATTCGAGGCGAGCCAAGAGCAAGAACTTGGTATCACAGTCCACAAGGGTGGGACGTATATTTGTATGGAGGGCCCCCAATTCTCCACGCGCGCGGAGTCTTTTCTCTACCGCAGTTGGGGGGCGGATATTATCGGGATGACGAATTTGCAGGAGGCCAAACTCGCCCGCGAAGCTGAGATTTGCTTTGCGACGTTAGCCATGGCTACGGATTATGATTGCTGGAATACGGAAGCTGGCGATGTTGTGATTGAGGACGTGCTCGCTGTATTGAACAAGAATGTTGAAACCGCCAAACGGGTTGTGCATAGCTCGACGCGACGGCTCTCACCAGATCGCTTGTGTTCGTGCGAAACTGCACTGAAGCACGCCATTATTACGGATCGGTCTCTGATCCCGGCAAGCGTGAAAGCCGAACTTGAACCGATTATTGGCAAATATATCGAAAGCGAAGTTGGGTAAATATGGGACTGGATGTCATGAGTATTGTCGTTGTTGGCTCCGTTGCCCTTGATTCGATTGAAACACCGTCTGGCCGAGCCGATGAGGTCTTGGGTGGATCGGCTGCGTATTTTGCGGTTGCCGCCAGCTATTTTGCACCAGTTAACTTGGTAGCCGTCGTTGGCGAAGACTTCCCCGAAGAGGCGAAGGCGACCTTGGTATCCCCGACGATTAATCTTGACGGGCTTGAGGTGTACCCCGGGCGGACGTTCCGTTGGACAGGCCGTTATTATGAAAACCTCAATATGCGTGATACCCTCGACCTACAAATGAACGTGGTGGCTGATTTTGCACCGCAGCTACCTGAGCCGTACCGCCAGACCCCTTTTGTCTTTTTGGGCAATATCGACCCTGGTCTGCAAAGTCGTGTATTGGATCAGCTCGCCCAGCCGCGTCTCGTCGGCTGTGATACGATCAGTCACTGGATTGAGAATGAGCGTTCAGCCCTGGAAGCCGTGCTGAAGCGCGTTGATGTGTTGATCATCAATGAGGAAGAAGCGCAGATGATAAGCGGCGACCACAATGTGGTTCGGGCGGCGCATCGAATCCTGACCATGGGGCCCAAAATGCTATTGGTCAAGCGTGGGGAGTATGGGGTGCTGCTCTTTTCTCCGCAGTCTGTTTTTGCCGTGCCTGCCTATCCTTTGGAAGAGGTCAGGGACCCGACAGGAGCTGGCGATTCCTTTGCCGGCGGTTTTCTCGGCTATTTGGCTGAGTCCAACGATGTGTCTGAGGCGGGGCTGCGGAAAGCAATCGTGTACGGAAGTGTTGTGGCTTCGTTTACGGTCGAAGATTTCAGCTTGCGCCGGTTGCAGTCCCTCACCCGTGGCGACATCGAGCAGCGGTACCGCGAGTTTGTCAGCTTGACGACGTTTTAAGCATACGGTCGATTACGTATTTCTCCTATGGACCTTTCTGTTGTCGTGCCGATCTATAATGAGGTGGAGAATCTCCGCCCGCTGTGCCAACGCGTGCACGAGGTGCTTGCTGCGAAGAGCTGGACGTATGAGCTCATTCTCGTTGACGATGGCAGCTCTGATGGCAGTAGTGAGCTCTTGGCTGAACTGCACGGGCAGGATGACAAGCTCAAAGTGTTACGCTTTCGCCGCAACTTCGGTCAAACGGCGGCCCTGGCGGCTGGGTTCGAATATGCCCATGGTGCAGTGATTGTCTCGCTTGACGGGGACTTGCAAAATGACCCGATTGATATTCCCCGCTTACTGGCCAAGCTCGATGAGGGCTACGATCTAGTCAACGGCTGGCGCGTGAATCGCCAAGATCCTTTTTTATCTCGACGGCTGCCGTCTAAGATTGCGAACAGTATTATCTCCTTAACGACGCGGGTGAAGCTGCATGATTATGGCTGCACGCTCAAGGCATTTCGAAAGGAAGTGGCAAAAGGGCTCAAACTCTATGGTGAAATGCACCGATTTATCCCGGCCATGGCCGGGGACATGGGCGCACGGATTGCGGAGCTGCCGGTTACGCACCATGCCCGCAAACATGGCACGTCGAAGTATGGGCTAGCGCGCACGATGTGGGTCGTGCTCGATCTATTGACCGTTAAATTTCTCTCAAGCTACGCGACCCGGCCGAGTCATCTTTTTGGTTTTCTTGGACTGATAGCTATGTTTGTCGGTGGTGGGATCACCACTATCTTGGGTCTGCAAAGACTCATCTTTGGTGTTCAATTGTCCGGGCGACCATTACTGCTGCTCGGCATTCTTCTCCTGGTCATGGGCCTGCAGTTTGTAACCACCGGCTTGATCGGAGAACTGCTGGTCCGAACCTACCATGAGAGCCAGGACAAACACGCCTATTGGATTAGGGACGTGTTAGAATAATCAAAGACGCACTGTGGTCATAACTTTCGCAAATCCCACAACGCGGCCATGCTGGTCGAGTAATGAGAAAGGAGAACGGCCATCGCACGCATTTTAATTACCGGCGGGGCGGGTTTTATCGGCTCGCATTTGTGTGAACGTTTCCTTGCTGAAGGCGATGAAGTATTGTGCTTAGATAATCTAGTCACCGGGGATGCGGATAATATAGCCGACCTCTTCGCCAAGCCGGAATTTTCTTTCATACCTCAAGACGTCACCAATTACATTTATGTGAGTGGCCATGTCGATGCGATTCTCCACTTTGCCTCGCCAGCCAGTCCTATAGACTATCTTGAACTCCCGATTCAGACCCTTAAGGTCGGTTCGCTCGGGACGCATAAAGGGCTGGGACTTGCGAGAGTAAAAGACGCTCGTTTCCTGCTGGCATCAACATCGGAAGTGTATGGGGATCCGTTGGTTCATCCCCAGAAAGAAGATTACTGGGGAAATGTGAATCCTATCGGACCACGTGGTGTCTATGATGAGGCCAAACGTTTTGCTGAGGCCTTGACCATGGCCTACCATAGGAGTCACGGTGTTGCGACGCGGATTATACGGATTTTCAATACGTATGGCCCACGCATGCGGTCGAGAGATGGGCGGGTCGTGCCGAACTTCATCGGCCAGGCATTGCGTGGCGAGGATCTCACCGTTTATGGCGATGGCAGTCAGACGCGAAGCTTCTGCTATGTTGACGATCTTGTGGAGGGCATCGTACGGCTCCTACGTTCTGATCGGAATGAACCGGTCAACGTGGGGAATCCGCATGAATTATCGGTGCTAGAATTTGCTGACACGATTTTGCGGTTGACTGACAGCCCGAGCAAAATTGTTTTTCAGCCCCTCCCGGCTGACGATCCCAAAGTGCGTCAACCCGCCATTGGTGTCGCTCGCGATATCCTGGGTTGGGAACCTCAGGTGTCGCTGGAAGATGGACTCGACAAAACGATAGCATATTTCCGAAAGAAACTGGAAATCGAGTAAGGCGGGCCTTTGAGCGCTGCGGAGGAAAAGATCGCACAGGAGGAATCGTATGAGAGCGCTGGTGACAGGCGGGGCTGGCTTTATTGGATCCCATATCGTTGATACCTACCTCGCAGCCGGGCATGAGGTCTGGATTGTTGATGATTTATCAACGGGAAGGACAGCCAACATCCCGGCGCACGCTCATTTCGTTCAGGCCGATATTCGAGATGCGACAGTCCGTGAGCTGATTGTGAGCAAACGCATTGAAGTGGTCAATCATCACGCTGCCCAGCTGGATGTCCGCTGCTCCGTGGCTGATCCGCTGTTTGATGCACGGGTGAATATTATTGGTTTGCTGAACGTTCTTGAGGGTGCGCGACTGGCATCTTGTCAGCGTGTGATTTTCGCGTCTTCGGGTGGAACAGTATATGGTGAACAAGAGACGTTTCCTGCTTCCGAGGATCATTTCACACAACCGATTAGCCCCTACGGGGTCAGCAAGCGAACCGGGGAGCTGTATCTGCACTTCTATCGAGTCGCGTATGGTCTCCCCTACGTGGCGCTTCGGTATGCGAATGTGTATGGGCCACGCCAAGATCCGTACGGAGAAGCTGGCGTAGTCGCAATTTTTGCCCAGAAGCTTTTGGCAGGACAAGGCATCACCATCAACGGGGATGGCAAACAAACTCGAGACTATGTCTTTGTCGGCGATGTGGCTCAGGCAAACATGACCGCTCTGTCCGTGGACTATACTGGTCCAATAAATATCAGCACAGCAAAAGAAATAGATGTGAACACCCTGGCTGCCCATTTGCAGCGCATTATCCCTGGTAGGCCGGACCGCGCGGAGTATGGCTCGGCGAAGCCGGGCGAGCAGCGCCGCAGCGTCTTGGCCTGGGATCGTGCCGCTCGCATCTTGGGTTGGAAGCCGACAACGCCTTTCGACGAGGGACTGAAAAGAACGGTGGCTTCCTTCCGACAATAATATGGATATTCAGCGGATTCGAAATTTTAGCATCATCGCTCATATCGACCATGGAAAGTCGACCTTGGCGGATAAGCTCTTATCGCAAACCGGCTCGATTGGTGAGCGGGAGAGCGGAGCGCAGTTCCTCGACACGATGGACTTGGAGCAGGAGCGTGGAATCACAATCAAAGCCCGAACCGTGCGCTTACAGTATCGCGCACAGGACGGTATCGAGTATTATCTGAATCTGATCGACACGCCTGGTCATGTGGATTTTTCCTATGAAGTCTCACGCAGCCTGTATGCTTGCGAAGGCGCTATTTTGGTCGTCGATGCGACGCAAGGAGTTGAGGCTCAAACGCTAGCAAATACGTATCTGGCCCTTGACCACCAGCTTGAAATTTTACCCGTCATTAACAAAATTGACCTGCAAAGTGCAGAGCCTGAACGGGTGCGACAACAGCTCGAAGACATCATCGGCCTGGATGGAAACGATGCGGTTTTAGCCAGTGCAAAGGAGGGACGGGGAATCGCGGAAGTCTTGGAGGGTATCCTACGGATGATACCGGCTCCTCAGGGCGATCCGGACGCGCCGCTGAAAGCCCTCCTCTTCGACAGCTGGTTCGACCCCTATCAAGGCGCCGTGGTCCTTGTGCGCGTGTTTGAGGGGACCTTGCAGCCCAGGATGTCGATTCAGCTCATGTCGAGTGGCAAGGAGTATGAGGTCGGACAGATTGGCATCTTTGCCCCGCACCCACGGTCAGTAACGGAGCTTGGGCCCGGAGAAGTCGGTTTTCTCATGGCGGGGATCAAAGAAGTGCGAGAAGCCCGGGTGGGCGATACGATCACACAAGCCCGCCGTCCGACTCGTGATATGTTTCCCGGCTTTCAGGAAGCGAAACCGATGGTCTTTAGTGGGCTATATCCCGTCGAATCAACGCAGTACGAGCCATTGCGCGATGCGGTTGAAAAACTCCGCCTAAATGATGCCGCCTTTTCGTATGAGAAAGAAACCTCGCTCGCTCTCGGCTTTGGATTCCGGTGTGGGTTCCTCGGCTTGTTACATATGGAGATTGTCCAGGAGCGGCTCGAA
>CAZXFE010000245.1:0-5772 GCA_964639795.1 uncultured Enterobacteriaceae bacterium
TCTCAGTGATCGGGCCACCAACGGCAACCCCGGCATTATGGAACACAATG
Source organism: uncultured Enterobacteriaceae bacterium (assembly GCA_964639795.1). Lineage (GTDB taxonomy): Bacteria > Desulfobacterota > Binatia > Bin18 > Bin18 > Bin18. The sequence goes on from CAZXFE010000245.1 coordinate 51, forward strand.
TGAACCGCACCCATTGTTTCAAATGCGACATCAGCCAGGTGTTGCACCGCCTTCAAGTCCCCGACATCGCACACCACGCCTTCGACCGTCGTCCCATTTGCAGACAGCTCAGCAACCGCCTGATCCAAGGCCGAGCCTTCCACATCTGCCAACACAAGCCGCGCGCCTCGGCTGGCAAGTGCATGCGCCGAGGCCAGTCCAATCCCACTTGCTCCACCAGTGATAACGGCCACTTTGTCCGCAAGTTATTCCATCCTGCTGCAATCCCTCAGTCCTTTTAGCCCTGTCTAGTCTGCGACAAGGAGTCCTTCAACGAATCGTAGATCCACAGTCTTGGCATCAAGAACCAGAACTTCTCCGATTTTATCTCGGGCATGCCGGGCAAGCGTTTCGAGTGCGGCTTGTTCTTTGTGCGTCAATCGATTTTGCTCAGCGGCAAAGACAAGAAAAGCTTTCCAGCGTTCTTTTAACGAGGCATGCGGCAATTGATCGTGCAAGGTTTCGAGTTCTTGACGCTGCAGCGCACGAACGTCGACCTGGCTTTCGAGGACCCAGTGGGCAAACGCCGTATTCCACAGCATGGCCAACGTGACACCCCCAGACGCTTTTCCCGCGGGCAAGAGTTCCCACCGCTGTAGGACTCCGAGCCAAATCGGAATCTGTGCCAGCAAGGATTGCACCTGTTTGACTTCGGACAACAGTCCAAAGTGTCGAGACACGATCTCGCCCGGAGTCTCCAGGCCGACAAAGAAGACGGGCATCCTCCTCCGAACCCCGACGGCCATTTCCCGAAACGGTGTATCAAGATAGCTTTCCCATTCCGGTAGACCGTTTTCATGCAACTGGGCAGCCATTTGATTCGCCTGATGCTGGAGACGTTGGACCAAGCCGCGGCCCACTTGGAAAAACGGGCGGACTTGCGTCAACCGGAGCAGGTGTTGCGCTTCTATTTCATTCTCTTTGGCGGCAAAAGCCAGACCAATATTGACATGGTCATGTGCCATTTCTACACAACGGCGAATTTCTCTGGTATCTCCGGTATCTCGTGCCTCCGCTGTGACAATACTGTTGGTCAGGTAGGCCAACTCTTGCCCGATCTGTTCGAGAGATGCAGGTGGAAGGGCCGTCAAGACACGGGAAAAAAATGAACCAGTCTGTGGCAAGAGGGCCAACGCATGATCAGGCGGCGTAACGACTTCGTCTCCTGAAACAAAATGCATCTGGCCTGCCGCACGTTCATACAGCTGTAAATTGAAGGACTCCGGAGGGACAAAGCGAAAGAGATCCTGAACTTCCTCATATCTGGGATAGCCGCGGTCCTCCAGCCGGGCAGTCCGCCAGCGGAAGGCCGCTTCTTCAAGGCCGCTTTCGAGTTCGAACAGGCTGTTTTCAAGGACATACAGATACATCCTGTAGTCCAACTCTCGCACACGCTCGATCAGCAAGTGTAAAATCGGCTCCGGTTCGCCACGAAAACGGAGCAGATATTGATCGTCAAACGTGAAATATTTTGCCTGATCGAAATCCGGATCCTCTTCAATATCAGCCTGACGCACAACCTCGAAGTAACGCTTCACCAGGAGCACCAACAGTTCGATATCAGCGTGCAGAAACCATTCTGCAATTTTGCGGCTGCCGCCTTCATCGAGCAGCATGAGCCAATTAATCAGGCGTTCGTCATCCAAGCTGTCCTTACGCCAGCAGTCCAGGTCCACAATGTCACGCACCTGCTCAGGAGCCGCCAAGACAAGCAGGTCGACGCCGTCTTCGATTCCAATCTCTTTGATCGTGTACAGGAGCGTCTCCGAAGACAGTGCCCGTACGAGGTCAAGACTATTGGCTGCCGCAAGAATCAACTCTTGACGACTTTTGGCATCAACCTGCAGGAGTTCGGCCGTTTGCTCCGAGACGGACAGCTTGGGCAACATCACGGTCTCAGGGTCTGCCATACACCTCACTCGGATTTCGTATAATAATCAATAAAAGCCAAGGCTTGGTCCCAGCCGAGCAGCCCATTAAACACGTCATTAAACGGTAGCATTTCGTGCCACGCGCCTTGGGTACTCCCACTTGCCCGTAGGGTCTGTAGCGTTTTCTTCATCTGGTATGCCGCAGCTAAAACATTCGTTACTGGATATATGGCAAGGCAAAAGCCTAAGTCTTCGAGGTCGCGGGCAGGCAGGAAGGGTGTTTTTCCGCCCTCTACCATGTTGACCATAAGCGGTGTGGAAGAAAACTCGCGACACACCTGCTCCATCTGTTTAACCGATTCAAACGCCTCAAAGAACAGCATGTCCGCGCCCGCCTTTAGATAGACGCCCGCTCGCGCTATTGCATCATCGAGGCCGTTGACGGAAATGGCGTCAATGCGCGCAATAATTACTGTGTCAGAATTTGTACGATTCTCAACCGCTGCCCGAATCTTGGCCGCATGATCGGTTGCAGAGACGAGACGTTTTCCGTCCAGATGTCCACACCGCCGAGGTAAATCTTGATCTTCGATATGCAGACCGGCTACATCCACTCGTTCGTACTCCTGCACCATGCGTACGACATTCAACACCGACCCAAAGCCGGCTTCGGCGTCGGCAATCACAGGCACGTTCACCGCACGGCATACCCCTTCGAGCTGGATGATCATTTCTGTCAACGTCCGCATACCAAAGTCCGGATAGCCGAGCGCCCCAGCAGATACGCCACCGGAGTAATAGACAAGAGGGAAACCGGCTTCTTCTATAAGCCGAGCCGAAATAACATCATAGGCGCCTGCAGCCATGAGGAATTGGTTCTGGGAAAGTAGTGTCCGTAACGATTGCGCCTGGGCCATAAAAATATAAACTCCTTACGAAGAGAGATACGCAGACATGCGAGTACTCAAGGGGCTATTTCTGCCATGCTCGACTGGGTTGTCAAGGGAGGACATAAAACGACAGCAGCTCTTGCTTTCCAGCGCCGAGTCAGTCAAAAACGCAACAAGGAGGGAATCTCATGAGTAATCTTGCCTATCAGGACGAATCAACCTATACCCTGCAGCAACTCGCAGCAGACGTTGAAACGATTGTTGCAGACAAGCAGGAGCATGCAAGCATTGTTGCCGCAGCCGAACCCCTGCTTGAACGGTTTCTTACGACAAACAGTCTGCCGGAAGAATATTGCCAACCGGCCCCTGACCGCATTACCACGGAGCATAAGGAATTTACGCTATACCGTCTCCATCGTGGTCCGGAAGACTGCTTTAATATTATGGCAGCCATCTGGCCTCCAGGCGGATCGAGCGGCGTACACGACCATGCAGGGAAATGGGTGGTCGAAGGTGTCTACCGCAATCGGCTCCATACTATCCGGTATAAACGCTTGGATGATGGAACACACGCCGGCCACGCAAAACTCGAGGAAACCGTCACGCTAGATCTACATCCGGGGAACGTTTCGCATGTCTTGTCACCAAACGAAGAGGTCCACGATTTTATCAACCAAACTAATGAACCGGTAGTCAGCGTCCATATTTATGGCGGAGATATCAGCACCGAGACGCTTAACTATTTTGATCCAGCGGCCCAAACAGTCGAACAGATCGTTCACGATCTGAGTTACGATAACGAATAGGGGCGAGGGCACCTCGCCCCTACCGCTCCCCTTCCTGCATCGACGATAGTTTGATTGCCGCTTTTTCTGCGTCGAGCACGGACAGCGCTTCTGTCGGGAGCAGAATCAAATCGTCATACGCGGCCTCGGCTACGCTCGTCATCGTATCGGAATCGGTGAGTAGCGCTATGCCCCGCACTTCTCCAGGTTCGAAACCGAACAAACTTTTATAGTCCTGGTAAAAATTAACGGTCTCCTGCCGCCACTCACCAGGCATTGCCGGCCCGTGCTGCAGGACCACGACCTTAGCCCGCCAATAGACTGGGCTATCGAAACGTGTTCCAACTGGCAGGCTCGAACTCCAAACATATTTGATCGCCCTAGGCAGAATCCCGCTATCAAATATGACATAGACTGCAGCAGCGGAATCATTCGTCCTTTTCGCTCGCTCATTCGCACCGGAAGGGAGTTTTGTTGCCCGCCAACGCCAGCGCAAAATGGGATAGTCACTCGGTTCAAAGGCAAATTCCAAGCCGATCTGAACATCTTGATTATTTGCATAGGCATACAGAAATCGATTGCCCTCTTCTTCAGCAATCCGGTACACGGCCTGGGCGACCGATTTTTTGCCACGGACTTTCCAGCGTGATGGAAACACACCAGGAGGATCTTGCTGAAACGTCTCCTGAAACGATGACAAGCGCAGTAGCACCTGCTGAATTCCGTCTTCAGCTTCAGCTTCAGCCGCTACACTCAGGGGTACACTAAATATCAATAGACAGATCAACCCAGCAACACCCATCTTCTCCCTCTCAACCCCAGACCCCTTCCCCCTCGGTCCAATGTCGTAGACAAATCAGTGTAGAGATGCGACCAAATCTCGAGATGGGCCATGGATAGAGGAAGGCCCTCCAGATTGCAAGCCCGACTTTCTGTATTGTACGGAGATCGACGTGCACCGGCACCTCGGCCTTGGCACGTCTGGCGTGGCTATGGTATCTAAGCCCGAGGCTACCCAAGGAGGCTGATGCACATGGAAATTCTTGCAGAGGGCCAAGGCGAATACTTCCCCCCTGATCCTGACGGATTCCGCGCGTGGGTCCGAGACCATAAGCCGCGTACGCTCATCAACAAAATGATGGACGAACATGAGGCCATCGAGACACTCGTCGCAGATGGTGACTATCTGGCATATGATTGCAACTACTTTCAGCGAGGGCCGAGTTCGCTCATCCGTGAGGTCATTCGCCAAAAGAAAAAAAACCTCTGGATCTGCGGAAAATTTACTTATGTGGCTCTGGCTCTGCTCGTTGAAGGAGGCTGCGCGTGGAAGGCGGATATCGCCTTTGTCGGCTTTGGTCCATGGCTTTCGAAAGCAGTCGCAGAAGGACGGCTCCAGACCTATGAATACTCGAATGTTGTCATGACCTATCGATTGCAGGCTGGGGCCCAGGGCCTGCCGTTTATTGGGGTTCGATCATTCGGTGGAACGGATGGATTTCCGAAATCCGGTGCCAAATTAGTAAACGACCCTTTCTCCGGGAAGCCAGTAGTCCTTTTACCTGCGCTGAATCCCGATGTCTCGATCATTCACGTGCATCAGGCCGATGTGTATGGCAATGCCCGCGTTTTCGGCACAGGCATCTCCCATATCGATTGTGCCCTGGCCTCAAAAAAAGTCATTCTGTCCGCCGAAGAAATAATTGAGACGGATGAAATTCGGCGTGATCCGGCCCGGACTGCCATTCCACATTTTACCGTTGACGCCGTTGTCCATGCGCCCTTTGGTGCCTATCCCGGCACGGTCCAAGGGCGCTATGCTTCTGATGTGAAGCACGTGGTCGAGTGTTTCGGCGGTATGATGCGCGGAGATCTCCAACCTTATCTTGAAAAATGGGTGTATAGTGTGGACTCGCATACTGAAATGTTAGAGAAACGCGTAGGTTGGAAAAATCTGCAAGGGCTGCAACGACGCGAAACTATTCGGGAGGGATACTCGATATGACACCGGCCACACATTTTGCGGAAAGGGAGCATCTGATCTGTACAGTCTCCCGAATTATTGAAGAGGAAAAGAGCTATTGGGTCGGTGGTGGTGGAGAGCCACTGTACAGCATTTTGCTGGCACAACGGCTCT
>CAZXFE010000246.1:0-5749 GCA_964639795.1 uncultured Enterobacteriaceae bacterium
GATCGGTTCGGCAGCATCCAGCGTATACCCACGCCACACCAGCTTACCGTTAAAGCGGTTGAGGGCCATCATCTTGCCGCGAAACGTGCAGCATTCGTAGTTTGGGTCTGCGCCGGCAAGTTCTTCAAGAGCTGTGGTGGACACGTATAACCGATTGCCAAGCGTTTTTGGCGTGCCGGTAATCGTGGCTAAGGGATGGTCATCGATGTCTACTTTCCACAGTTCTTTGCCTGTGCGTGCATCCAGCGCATATACATTTGCTGAGGCATCTCCGACATAGACAACATACCGGGGTGGACTCGTTCCTGGCAGGCTATCAACTACCATGGTCGAGCGCACCCCACCGTCCGTTTTCACCGACCAGTACAAACAGCCGGTCTTGGCATCAAGCGAATAAATACGGCCCTGCAGTGAGCCGACAAAGACGCGCCCGCCGACAACGGTAGGCTGAGAGGTACGGAAATCCATAGGCATACCAAAAACCCATTTGACTTTGAGATTCTGCACCTTGTCAGCTGGTATCCCAGCATTCTCAGCCGACTGGAAGCGACTATTTGTGTTGTCTACACCCCAGCCGTTCCACTGCGGAGCGCCCTCGTGAACAGAAAACTCGCCTGGCGCGTCTGCACAAAATCCGCCAACGGTCTCATCTGTTTCATTGATTTTCTTGCCGGTGATCCATTCAGACATTGCGCGGCGTTCCGCAATCGTCCGCATCCAGCCTTGCATCTGCATCTTGCCAACACTGAGTGAATGCAGCACCAAATTCGCAGGCAGTTTTGATAGCACGTCACGGTGCGGCGCACGTGTGACTTGGCCTTCGTGACACTGTTGGCAATGCTGCTTATAGAGTTTTTCCCCATCCACTACCTTCGCAACTTCCGGCCCCATTGCCCAACTTGTTGGGATAAAAAAGCCTAGCAGGGCAAAGCACCATACTCCGGTGAACCACGAGGTCATCACTCGTCTTTTTAAATGTGTCTTATCTGTCACGGCCATCGCAGTCCCTCCTTATTTCGTAGGGTGGGTGGGAGCGAAGCGTCACCCACCGAAAGCTGGTGGGTCTGAAAGACCCACTCGACCTCTTTACTATTCTTCATCCACCGAGAAAGCCATAAGCGCATTGCCCGGCATGCCGCCCCAATAGCCATACCCGGAATTCACATACACCATCCCATCGACAATCGTGGGACCTGGACCGTCAAACGAGCCGCCTCTGGTCTTTACACCATTTGTACTTTCATACTCCTGGTCCGCGTTATAATCCCATACCACCGTCCCATCCGATGTTGAGTAGGCGCGCAAATGCCCGTCCACCGAACCCGAGAAGACCACGCCAGGGATAACGGAGATTGCCGCCGATTGGGCCGGGCTGCACGCTTTACGATCACCACAGTCGGGGGGTGGCGTATACCATTTCTGCTCACCCGTTTCGATGTCAAACGCAAACATTCCCCCGCCAACGCTGGTGTTCAGCGTGGTCGTCCAACCCAAATCTTCATCTTTGTGGGTCTCCACACCAATATCTGACAAGGCAACATAGAGCGTCTTAGCATCGGCAGCCGGTCCCCATTGGATGCCACCGATCAGGCCTCCCTTGCCAATGCGCTGTTGCCACAAAATCTCACCGTCACGATCAGGATCAACGGCATGTACCACACCGGACTTCTGACCCGCAAGTAGAACACGTTTGCCATTCGGCAGCTTGGCGAGAATTGATGAAGAGCCAAAGTCCAAATCCGGCCCGTCGGCTTCCGGGCAGTTGGTGTCATCTGCAGTTTCACAACCGATATTAAAGGCATCATTCGGTGTGAATTGCTGCGACCACAGGAATTTCCCGGTCCGCAGATCAAAGGCCATCATGGCATCGCTTGTGAGCGAGGCCGGGTCTGAATAATTATCACCCGTAGTGACATACATTCTGCCGCGTTCAAGGTCGAGCGTCGGGGATGACCAGACTGACGCACCTGACGGTCCCCAGAGTTGCGTTCCAATTCTATTTTTTCGATATGGAGCTGGAGCATCTGGAATGGTATACGTCTTCCAGACCGTCTTGCCATTAATCGGGTTCATGGCCACAAGCGTTCCGCGGAAGGTACAACACTCATAATCCGCGTCCGCCCCCGCCGCTTCCTCCAACGCCGTGATCGGGACATACAAACGATTGCCGTGCAGCTTGGGCGTGCCGGTAATACGCGCCATAGGATGATCGTCAATACGAGTCTGCCACAGCTCTTTTCCCGTTCCCGCGTCCAGAGCATACATTCGAGCCTCTGAATCTCCAAAATAGACAACATAGCGGGGCGGATTTGAGCCAGGTAGTTGGCCGATGACCAGAGTCGAGCGGACGCCTGATTTCGGTTTCATCGACCAGTACAGACAGCCGGTCTTAGCATCAATCGAATAGACTCGGCCCTTCATAGTGCCGACAAAGACCCGTCCGCCAACAACAGTCGGCTGTGAGGTTTGGTAGTCCATCGGTAAGCCGAACACCCATTTCACTTTCAGCTTTGGCACTTGATCCGCACTGACACCGGCGTGTTCCGTAGGCTGAAAGCGGCTGTTCACCGCATCCACGCCCCAGCCGTTCCATTGCGGGGCACCGTCTTCGACCAAGAACTCGCCGGGTGCGTCTACACAAAATCCGGCCACGGTTTCATCCGTTGCGGATTCCGGTTTGAGTTTCTTACCTGTCACCCATTCAGAAATGGCCCGGCGCTCCTCGTTGCTACGTAGGACGCCTTGGAATTTCATCTTCCCGAGTTCCAACGAATGCAATATAAACTTAGCAGGCAATCGGTGTAAAATCTCAAGCCGCGCGGCGCGGGTGGATTTCCCGCCGTGGCATTTGGCGCAGTGGCTCTCATACAGCGCTTGGCCATCAGGCTTTTCCCCCGTAGGTGTCATGGCCCAACTTGTGGTGCATATGAAGCCAGCAAGAATTATGGCAAGCGTGACTAATGTGGTTAGTCCGGCTGTCCAGCCAGTTTTCCCCCCGTAAGCGAACGTCGTGCTGCGTCGAAGTGTCATCATCCCCTCCTTAATACTCGGCAGGGCACCGATCTCTTTTGCCCTTTTGCACTATTTACCTGGCATTTGATCACTCTGCTACCGGAGGGAGTTGAGCTGGCCCCTGCTTTTCAGGAGGACTTATGACTTGTGCAAACGCTGCTCCCAATCGTACTCGAGACTCGTCACTACATCTTCCATGCGACGGATACGACGATCAAGATTATCAAACGTACGTCTCAAACGATGCAGAGCGAGCCCGCTAGAATTGACGTAGGCGTCATAAAATTCTCGTTCACCCGTACTTTCAAACGGCACGACAGGCTTAGGTTTCATGACCAGAGCGGCAAGCAAATAGAGACCGCCGACAGGCCAGAAGCCGGAAAAGATAAAGAAAAGGACAGAAAGCATACGTGTCCAAAAGAGTGAAAAATCGAGATAATCGGCAATCCCCACACACACCCCGAGAATCATGCCGTCTCGGGATCGATATAAACCTGTTGGGCGTTCTGCCGAAGTCATTGTTTCCTTCCCCCTTTTCTTTCTTGGTCAAGCAAGAGGGTTTCTAAGGTCTCCACTCGCTCTTCCATCCGCAATAAGCCTTGATACAGCTCTTGGATCATCTGCGCTTCGTCAGCCTGCCCAAGGTGTCCTTGTTTGGGCGTAGTTTTTCTCCATATCGCCCAAGCTGCAAGCGCCAATCCGCCTATTACGGCAACAAAGACAGAGCCAAAGATGAGTATAATTGCGAGTAACCCGGAGCCTATTTGAGCATCCATAACGTAAACTCACTCTATAATAATGTGCTCTCGGTGCGTCTTTAGATCGGGGATGTATCGGCGGTCTTCTTTGTAACAGCGACTTTGAGAGCTTCCAACTCTTTTTCTATGTTTTCATCGTTTTCTAGACGAGCAAACTCCTCATCCAGAGAATGTTGACGCCGGGGATTCACCAAATCCGCTTCGGCCTCCATACGTTCGATCCGATTTTCAAATTGTTCGAACCGCATAAAGGCATCCGAGCTGTCGAGCAGCCGCAACTCATCTTGGGCACGTTTGCGCTTGTGGGCATGAATATGACGCTGGACAAGCAGACGCTGCTTCTCGCGAACGGCCCCGAGCTTATCCTCGAGTTGAGAAAGGTCTTCCTGGTATTGGTCGATCAACCCTGCGCACTCGGCCAATTCTTTTCCGAGACCGGCGGCCCGTTCCGCATAGCGCCGCTTTTCCATGAGCGCCTCGCGGGCGAGATCTTCGCGGGCCTTATCCACAGCTAGTTGGGCCTTCTCACCCCACTGCATCGCCCGCGTTTCGACCTTCGTACAGTCTCGCTCGATTTTCTTTTTCGTTGCCATAGCCCCAGCGCACGAGGCCTTAATCTCAACGAGGGTATCCTCCATCTCCTTAATCATGAGTCGAATGAGTTTCTCCGGATCTTCGGCTTTATCCAGCATGGCGTTGAGATTCGCACTAATAATGTCGCGGACTCGTGTAAAAATCCCCATCCTGTCGCTCCTTTGTGTACTCGTCTGTCAGGTACTAGCAGGCGGCGTGCCAATTGTGAGAAAGTATAAAAGTCCATTTGTTTCAAGCTCTTGTAAATAAACCCGCAAATAGAATATAGTGTCTCAAACTGAATTTTAGTTATAAAAGCCAAAATATAGTGAAAAAATCCAATTTCAAAGACCACCGTCTACTCCCGGATTCCCTTTTAGAGAATCAGACAAATCTCTCGGGAAATCCGCAGATCACTCAGATGGAGGCTCTTGGCCAGTCCGAAACGTTCTTAGAATTCCAAGAGCAAATCTCTCGTGTCGCCCCGGTCAACCGGCCAGTCTTACTAATAGGCGAGCGAGGAACAGGAAAGGAGCTGGCCGCGTCCCGACTGCACTACCTCTCTACGCGTTGGCAAGGACCATTTGTTACCCTGAACTGTGCAGCACTGTCACCTGCGCTTATTGAAGCGGAGTTGTTCGGTCATGAAGAAGGCGCTTTTACTGGTGCAACCCGACTGCGCCTGGGCCGTTTTGAGACAGCCAACGGCGGCAGCCTGTTTCTTGACGAAATTGGTCAAATACCTCCTGAAGCCCAAGAGAAAATTCTTCGCGTGGTTGAATATGGCAGCCTCGAGCGCGTGGGAAGTTCACAGCCGATCTCGGTGAATGTCCAAATTATCGGTGCCAGCAATGCCGATCTCAAAGCCCTGGCTGTCCAGGGCCGATTTAAATCCGATTTGCTTGACCGACTCTCTTTTGAAGTCCTTTTCCTCCCTCCCCTGCGCGAACGGCGCGAGGATATTTTTCTCTTAGCAAATCACTTTGCCGCTCGTATGGCGTTTGAGCTGGGGACGGACAACACGCCCCGTTTCAGCGAACAGGCAATCACTACGCTTGAACAGTACCAGTGGCCAGGGAATATCCGCGAATTAAAGAACGTTGTCGAGCGAGCAGTGTATCGCGCAGACAGTGCAACTATCCGCGATGCCGATATCGTGACTGATCCGTTTCAGTCACCGTTTTCCCCCTCCATCCCAGACAGGTCCGATGCTTTACATGAGACATCCACCAAAAAGGGGCCTGGTGAGAGAGAAACTAGCGAGAGAAAGCCTGATTTGCCTCTCGTCCGAGCGGACAAATCATTTGTTGAATCGGTACAAGATTTCGAATGCCTGCTGCTCGAACGCGTCCTCAAGAAAACACGCTATAACCAACGCAAAACAGCAGAGCAACTAGGGCTCACCT
>CAZXFE010000247.1:0-5702 GCA_964639795.1 uncultured Enterobacteriaceae bacterium
TCCCTGGAACGAACCCGATGAAGACATGTTCGTGTTGTCTGTCTCGCCTGAGAATGCTCCGGACCAGCCGGAATATGTGGAAGTTGATTTTACTGCAGGCAATCCTACGGCGATCAATGGAGAAACACTTTCTCCGGCCAGTCTGCTGGCCAAAGCCAACGAGTTGGGTGGAAAGCATGGCATCGGCCGCTGCGATCTCGTTGAAAATCGCTATGTTGGAATGAAATCACGTGGGGTGTATGAAACACCGGGTGGGACAATTCTGTCTGTTGCTCATCGGGCTGTAGAGACGCTGACCTTGGATCGTGAAGTGGTCCATTTGCGCGACTCGCTCATTCCGCGTTACGCTGAGATGGTGTATTATGGTTATTGGTTTGCACCCGAGCGCGAGATGCTGCAGGTGGCGATAGATGAGTCTCAGAAAAACGTGACCGGAACGGTGCGCCTCAAACTGTATAAGGGCAACGTTATCGTGGTCGGCCGGAAGTCCGGCCGGACCCTATACAATCCCGAAGTCGCCTCGTTTGACGAAAGCGGAGACTATCGACAGGCCGACGCAGAAGGGTTTATTCGACTGAATTCACTTCGTTTGCGAATTCGCGCGCTCGCGCAAAAGTAGGGGTGTAGCATTATCGAATGGCCACATTCCGTCTGGTCTCCGTTCTAGAGAGAATGCTACACTCCAGCGGATAAATTTCAGCATGTTCCCAATTTTCCCATGAAAGCAAAAAACACAAAAGCCTGGGCCGGACGTTTCGCCACTGCTGCCGACCCTCGTATGGAAGCCTTCACGTCTTCAGTTAGCGTTGACCGCCGTCTGGCGCAGTACGATATCCAAGGTAGTGTGGCCCACTGCCGGATGCTGGTGAAGCAGAAGATACTCACCCGCGCTGAGGGAGCGAAAATTCTCAAGGCACTCAAAAACGTGCAGGATGAACTGGCACACGAACGTTTCCTTTTTCTGCCCGCGGACGAAGACATCCACATGGCTGTCGAGCGAAGGCTGACGGAAAAAATAGGTCCGCTTGGTGGAAAGCTCCATACGGCTCGGAGTCGAAACGACCAGGTCTTGCTTGATGTACGCCTTTTTATGCGAGATGAGATCGCTGCGATAGGCAAACTGCTCACAACGTTACAGAAGCGGATCGCTCGAGTAGCAAAGCGCCATAGTGCCGTTGTTCTGCCCGGCTACACGCATCTCCAACGGGCGCAGCCTGTACTCTTAGCGCACCACTTGTTGGCCTATTATGAGATGTTTAGCCGTGATGCCGAACGCTTGCAGCAATGCGCAGAGCGGGTCAATGTCTTGCCGCTCGGCGCGGGGGCGCTGGCTGGAACAACGCTACCCATTGATCGGGCGTATTTGGCACGTTTGCTCGGTTTTGCACGGGTGAGTGAGAATAGTCTGGATACTGTTGCCGACCGGGATTTTATGGTCGAATTTCTTTCCGTAGGGGCCATGCTCGGCATGCATCTTAGCAGACTGGCTGAAGAGCTTGTGTTGTGGTCGAGTAGTGAATTTGGATTTATTGACCTACCTGAGGCCTTTTCAACTGGCAGCTCCATGATGCCGCAAAAGAAAAACCCCGATGTGCCGGAAATCATCCGCGGCAAGACTGGGCGATTATATGGCAACCTGTTTGCGCTGCTGACCGTACTCAAGGCTTTGCCGCTGAGCTACAATCGGGATCTTCAGGAAGATAAAGAACCGTTGTTCGATAGCGTGGATACACTCAAAGGTATTCTCACTGTACTTGAGCCCATGCTCGATCAGCTCCGCTTTCGCAAGGAGCGGCTGCGTGAGGCCGCCTTAGGCGGATTTATGCTGGCAACCGACGTCGCGGATTACTTAGTTGAAAAAGGGCTACCTTTTCGACGCGCGCATGCCGTGGTTGGTGCGGTAGTTCAATGGTGTGTGGCTGAGGGAAAAGAATTTCACCAGCTTGCTCTTACAGAGTGGCAGCAATTCTCTCCTATGTTCGATAGAGATCTGTTGCCTCGACTGACCTTGGAATCGGCTGTTGAGCGGCGGCGATCCTATGGCGGAACGGCCAGAGAGAATGTTGAACGCCAGTTGCGTTCGGCGGGGTTGTAGCGTATGGCGTGGGCGAGAGATCGGAGTTGGGGATTGGTGTGGAGCGGTACCGTCCTGTGTTTCCTCAGTGTACTGGGTGGGCTGGTGATCTTCGTTCCGGGGTGCGGGCATAAAACGTCAGTTCGTCCACCCAGTCTGGTGGCGCCAGAACCTATCGGTGATTTAGCCCTCAAGATCGAGGACCACGGTGTGAGGCTGAACTGGACTCGCCCGCAGCGTTATATGGACGGAAGCGAGATGGACGATTTAGGTGCATTTGTGGTGCTACGAGCAACACGGGTTGGGGATGTGGCGCGGCCGTTTAGCCGGATTGCCCTGATCCCGGTAGAGGACCGTGACCGCTTTCGTCAGGCGAAGAAGATCAACTATACTGACGGGCCGTTGTCGGCTGGAATCTTGTATCGTTACCGGGTCCGTGCTGTAACCCTGGACGGCTATTTGGGTAATCTGTCAAATACGGTCGAACTGGTCTGGCGGGACGGGGCGTAAGGCGCATCCTGTACAAGCCGTACTAGGCAGTCCGCTCCGCTACGGTAAGGACTTGTATATGAAACTTCCTTTTACCAAAATGCACGGCATTAGTAACGACTACATCTATGTGAACGCATTCCAAACCTCGCTCGCCGATCCAGGGTCCGTCTCGCTGAAGATCAGTGATCGTCGAACCGGCATTGGTGGCGATGGGTTGATCCTTATCTGTCCGTCGAAGACAGCGCACGCGCGCATGGAGATGTATAATGCCGATGGCAGCCGGGGAGAGATGTGTGGCAATGGCATCCGCTGCGTGGGCAAATATATATACGACCATGGGATTGCCCGAGACAATCCGCTCAAGGTGGATACGGATGCCGGGCTCAAGGTTTTGTTCCTTGATGTCGAAAATGGCAGAGTTGCGCGTGTGACTGTCGACATGGGAGAACCTATCCTGGACGGCCCCAAGATTCCTGTTGCGGCGGAAGGACAAGTGATTGATCAGCCGCTTACAGTTGCTGGGAAGTCGTATCAGGTGACGTGTGTCTCGTTAGGTAACCCGCACTGTGTGATATTTGTTGATGATGTGGAGCCTTTAGAACTTGGAAAAATCGGTCCACAGTTTGAGCACCATTCGTTTTTCCCGAATCGGGTGAATACCGAATTCATTCAGATCGTCAGTCCAACTGAACTGAATATGTGGGTCTGGGAGCGAGGGTCCGGAGAAACCTGGGCTTGCGGAACGGGCGCGTGTGCAGCGGCAGTCGCCGCTGTGCTCAACCACAAAGCAGATCGGCGGGTCAGCGTGCACCTACGCGGGGGCGACCTGGACATCGAATGGCGCATGGCAGACAATCATGTGTATATGACTGGATCGGCGGAAGAAGTATTTGAAGGAATAGTTGAAATCGAGTAGGATACTCCTTTGTTTTTTCCCATTGTGTTTCTCTTTCCTGAGAGGCCCGAGAGGATGGGAGAACAGGAGGGCCGTATGTTTTCAGGATCACTGGTCGCGCTGATCACACCTTTCAAAAATAGCACAGTCGACGAGCAGCGACTCGCCGATCTGGTTGAATGGCACATTAAAAGCGGGACCCATGGCATCGTCCCGTGTGGGACAACCGGGGAGTCTGCCACGCTCTCGCACGAAGAACACACCCAAGTGGTGAAGTTGGTCGTGCAGGTGGCTGATAAGCGGGTGCCCGTGGTGGCTGGAACAGGTTCCAACTCAACCGAAGAAGCCATTCTGCTGACGCGCGAAGCACGGGAGGTTGGGGCAGATGGGGCACTGATGATTTCGCCCTACTACAACCGTCCCCCCCAGGAAGGCATCTTGCAACACTATAAGGCGGTGGCGGAAGCGGCGTCTGGATTCCCGATTGTGTTCTACAATATCCCGAGTCGGACCGGGTCGCATATTACTCCCACGACTATGGCCCGCCTGGCCGAGATCGAGAACATCGTTGGTGTAAAGGAAGCCTCGGGCTCGGTTGACCAGGTTATTGATATCCGCCTTGCGTGTGGGGACAAACTGGCTGTCTTATCCGGTGAGGACTCGCTCACCTTTTCTATGATGGCTCTGGGTGGGACAGGTGTTATTAGCACAGTCGCGAATATTGCACCCAAGGAAATGGCTGCCATCGCGAACGCCGGCCTCAAAAAAGACTGGGACACAGCGTCCGCACTCCAGCTTCAGCTGGTTCCTCTCATCCGTGCCCTATTTACCGAAACGAATCCGATTCCGGTGAAGACCGCGCTCTCGCTGATGGGCATGTGTGAAGCTGGACTGCGCCTGCCGCTTGCGCCCATGGGTGAGGCGCACAAAGACAAGCTGAAAGCCGTACTGAAGCAGTACGCGCTGATTTAGGATAGCTGGAATTGTTTGTTCTTGTCTCCTCACTCGTCAGCGTGAGTGGGGGTTCTTTATAAGGGAATAATCATGGCGACGAATATTGTTGTGTGCGGCGCAGTCGGTCGGATGGGTAAACTGCTGGTTCGTTTGATACATGAACATTCCACCGCTCGGCTGGTAGGGGCAATTGAGGCCGCAGGCCACCCAGCTTTGGGAAAAGACGCTGGTGTGGAGGCAGGTGTCGGATCTATAGGGGTGACTCTCTCGGATGATTATGCGGCGGCGGCAAACGGGGACAATGTGACATTGGACTTTACACTCGCCGATGTGGCGATGGCACATTTCCGAACTGCGGTTGGGAAAGGCGCCGCGATCGCGATTGGCACAACCGGCCTGTCTGCGCAGCAGCGGGCCGAGGTTGAACAACATGCCCCGCAAAGCCGCGTCATCATCGCGCCTAATATGAGCGTGGGGGTAAACGTCCTGATGAAAGTCGTGGCAGATGTGGCAAAGATTCTGGGTGAAGATTTCGATCCTGAAATCGTCGAAATGCACCATCGCTTCAAAATCGATGCACCGAGTGGGACTGCCCTGACCCTGGGCCGCATTATTGCTGAGGCGCAAGGCAAGGATTTTGAGCAAAGCGCTCGCCTAGGTCGCCAAGGCGTCACCGGCCCGCGTACGGACGAAGAAATCGGAATTATGACCTTGCGGGGCGGAGATGCCGTCGGCGATCACACCGTCTACTTTGTGGGTTCTGGTGAGCGGTTAGAGCTGACGCACCGTTCCCAGAGTCGTGAATGTCTTGCCCGTGGTGCCGTACGTGCTGCGCTCTGGTTAGCAGACCAGCCCAACGGTCTGTATTCGATGAAGGACGTGCTAGGGCTCTAGGTGCCTATCCGAATAATCACGGGCGCCCGGTTCTGGCATTCTGAGCGCAGCGAAGAATCTTTCTCCTTGTAGTGTATCGGATAGGCTCCAAACAGATTGGGAGTGGTCGAGGCTGCAAGCCGGCCGCTTCTGTGTAGGCTAAGGCGAAGCCGTCGGTCCGAAAAGCCTATTTGTAGGGGGGGGGGTCTCCTAGTCTTTGTTTGTCAGGCTGGATTACAGAGGGAGATTCGTGCTGGGTTGCGGCGGGAATCGCTTCTCTTACCCCGAAACGCCCGCTCGCACAAAATTATAAAATTTGATCAGTAAGAGAGGTTTTTGCCGGTTTCATTCTTTGCGTCGTGTCTGAGCGCATAACTGTGACCCTCCGTGTTTTCTTTCCTCCACACCACATAC
>CAZXFE010000248.1:0-5659 GCA_964639795.1 uncultured Enterobacteriaceae bacterium
GGCCTACGGAGAAAAACGGTGATTGGGCAATAAATTGAAGGGCAGTGGGGACGGAAAAAGAAAGAGGGGTGGTTTATCGATGATAAGCCAGCGGGAACGCAAGCATTTGCAATGACCACCGATGAGATTATCTTGGTTGCCTTTCGTGGTACCGAGGCCGTCAAAGATTTTATTACCGATTTGAACGTCGACTTAATTGCCGGACCATTAGGAGGCGAGGTGCACGAGGGCTTCTCAGAAGAACTGACTCCGGTCTGGGGCACGATCAAGCAGACGATTGCGAACTTCCGAGGGGCTGGGGGAAAATCCCTGTGGTTTACCGGCTATAGTCTAGGAGCAGGCTTAGCCACGCTGGCCGTAGCGCGATTGCTTAATAAGGGTGATCCCGTAGACGGACTGTATACCTTTGGCTAACCACGGACAGGAGATAAACGCTTTGCGCGCAATTTCAATGTTGAATTCAAATCTGCAGCCTTCCGGTTCGTCAACAACAAGAAAGTTGTGACACGGGTCGAGTGCCCCCGCGAGTGTCAGGCTATCGGCATATTGGCACCTTCGGCTATTTTTATGCTAGCGGGAAATTCCACGAGGATATGAGTAAATGGAATCGATTCCTCGACCGTATGAATAGCCGCTTCGAAGACATTTTGAAGTAGGGGACCGAAGGGATCAAAGGTCATTGTATGAATGGATATCTCAAACTTGTTCGCAAGCAATATGTGGATGAGCAGGTGTGAATGTATCAGAGAGAGGGAGCATGGGTTGAGGGGCCTCAACTCCTGCGCTAGGGTCGAACGAAGAAAAATACACAACGCTGTCACAGAGAGCGCCTATGACTGTACTTCCCCTTCCGCCTATGGTGGGCGGCCATATTCCCGCCTTGGGACACGCCGTGCAATTCCTGCGCGATCCCATCCCGCTGATCGAACGTGGCTATAACGAGCACGGGACGATCTTCTCCCTGCGACTCGGGAATAAGACCGCTGTCGTATTGGTTGGCCCGGAGAACAACCGTTTCTTCTTCAACGAGACTGACAAGCTACTCTCTATCCGGGAGGGCTACCCTTTTTTCATAAAGATGTTCCATGAGCGGTTTTACTTCTTTGCCGAGTTCGAGGAATACCTCGCACAACGGGCCATTATTATGCCGCGTTTCCAAGGCCAGCAGATGCATCAGTACGTGGCAACCATGGCCAACGAAACATTTTCCCTCATGGAACAGCTGGGTGAGAGCGGAACGTTTGACCTTCTCCAAACCCTTGGCCCCTTGGTGATGCATATTGCGGCGCACGCTTTTCTTGGTGAAGATTTCCGGCGCCGCCTTGGAAGTCATTTTTTCTCTGACTTTCGCCTGTTTTCCGGAGGTATGGAGCCGGTTTTTCCCCTGTGGCTGCCGCTGCCTAGGCTGATTCGGAGTCAAAAGGCAAAAAGAATACTACACACAGTCCTCGGAGAACTGATCGTCCAGCGTCGCCGGGAGCCAGTTGATCCACCTGATTTCTTGCAGACGCTGATTGCCACACGTGACTCTGATGGCAGGCCGATTGACGATTTCTTTATTATCAATCTGATCCTCTTGCTAGTCTGGGCTGGGCATGAAACCACAGCCGGGCATATTAGTTGGGGCCTCATCGATCTGCTCCAACATCCGGCCTATTTGCAGTCTGTGCGCGATGAACAAGCTGATATTCTTGGTGATAGTCGAGAACTGTCTATGACAGACGTGCGTCGGCTTCAGCGTATTGATTGGGCGCTCAAAGAAACCGAGCGGTTACATCCCGTGGCGTTTGTGCTGATGCGTAAGGCGACACAGACCTTTGCCCGGCAAGGGTTCCAAGTTCCTCAAGGCGCAATGGTTTTAGTTGCGCCGTGTGTCTCTCATCGGATGCCTGACGTTTTTTCAGACCCTCACCAGTATCGTCCGGAACGCTTTTCCTCGGAGCATTCCGAGCATGATGAATCTAGCCAGCCCCACCGCTTGATTGGCTTTGGTGGAGGCGTCCATCGCTGTGCCGGAGTCAATTTTGCCTATCTTGAAATGAAAATCGTCCTGTCCCTTTTGCTCAAGCATTATGAATTTACGCTGCTTGACCCCCATCCCCAGCCCGTGCGCGGTGCGGTAACAAAATGGCCCGCCAGTCCGTGTCTAGTTCAATACCGGCGGCGTGTGAATATCCCTCTAAAAACAGCGCACCAGATGTCGCAGGTTGGAGAAGAGCTGGCTGCTGAGTCACGGACGGGGCATTGTCCTGTTCCTCACTGAAGGTTTTCGCAGCTCCCCTGCATCCTGGACTTCGACCTTAAGACGACGTCCCAGAGCTTGAAGACCTGCTTCCACTTATCTGACAACGGAATGATGGTTAAGGTCGAGTAATTGCCGAACTGCTTCTTCACTGATACCGAGGCGTTTCCCGAACTCAATGTTGCTTATATGAGCCTCACGTATGGTCTCGTAAAGTGCGGGCTCCACGGAGACTAAGGTCGGTAAAGCAATAAGAACCTGCCCGCGTTTTAGTTGCGATGGCTTAGGGATTGCCTTGCGGGCATGAATATCTGACAGCGGGGCAGTTCAAGCCTCACCGCGATGGCATCCGTAAGATATATTTTGGCAGAAAATTTGATCCCGGTTCCAATCTTGTTCCTAACTACTTAAAGGCTCGTCGGATGAAGCTTAATACACTGAAGGTAAAAACTTTCGCACTCGAGTCGCACTGTAATGACGAACGGTGGTCATCGACATCCCTCATCTATGCTGTTGAGAGGCAGGATATAGAAAAAGGGAATTTTCCTTGGAAGGGTGGCTGGCATATCTCTAAGGTTAAATGGCACCGTTCGGGTTAAATGGCACCGTTCGGGTTAACTGGCATCACATTCCCGAATAAGCCTGCCCAGCTCGGCCACTCTAGCTTGTTGAGATATAATGGTTTTCTGTCGTAGCGTTGGTATAATCGCATACCCTCGCTGACCTTTATGACCCATAAAAGTTGAATTAATTGGCTAGCCGGTCGCAGTCGCCGCCTCCATCTAATGTTTCCCTTTTAAGAGCTATAACACGCTGAAACATTTTCCCTTTTTGTTTTACGTACAGAGCAGAATATCCGAAATACGCTAGGTCTTGCTTTTTCCTTTTCACAATCCGTTGAGTGCGCTATAAGAGGAGGCGTTTGTTAGCCACAGGAGAGGAAGTATGAGCATTAAAGGAAAAGCCGCGATCTCTGGGTTTGCCGAAATGGCGCCACAAAAAGGAGCGGGTGATATTACTCCGCTGGGGATCATTGCCAATATGGCCCGGGAGGCAATTGCTGATGCCGGGTTGGAAAAGAATGATATAGATGGACTATTGACCGGCTGGGCGCTGAGTGATTATAGCGTGCTGTTTCCATCGGTCGTGGCTGACTATCTACAAATCCAGCCGAAATATTTTAACCAGGTCGAACTTGGTGGAGCCTCCGCTGCAGGCATGGTTTGGCGGGCAGCTGCCGCCATTGCGGCAGGTATGTGCAATACCGTGCTGTGCGTATTGGGTGACCGACGAGCCCGAGCCCGTCAAATGCCACCCTTCCCGAGCATTGAGGCCGAATTCGATGCGCCCTACGGCTTGATTGCCGCCAATCCTGGTTATGCCTTAATTGCCCAACGCCACAAACATGAATATGGCACCACGGCCGAACAAATGGCCAAGGTCGCAGTGGATCAACGCAAGAGCGCGTGCAAAAACCCTAGCGCGCTGTTTGGGAGTAAGGAAATTGAAATCGACGATGTATTGAACTCTCGCATGATTGTCGATCCCTTACACCTGCTTGAAATTGTCAGTCCGTGTACAGGTGGTGGGGCCTTTATTGTCACCAGTACTGAACGGGCAAAAGACAGTCCAAACAAGCCGGTAGTATTACTCGGCGCAGGCGAGGCTGGTGGGCACTCTAGCATTACACATGCCCGCAGCTTGACGACGTCGTTAGTTAAACCTGCTGCAGAAGCTGCCTTTCGAATGTCTGAAGCGACTCCGCAGGACATGGATTTTGTTCAACCCTATGACTGTTACACCATCACCGTCATTGTCTCGCTGGAGGATGCCGGGTTCTGCGAAAAGGGCGAAGGCGGTCGCTTTGTAGAAGACCACGACCTGTCTTACGCGGGAGACTTTCCCTGCAATACCCATGGTGGACAATTATCTTTTGGGCAACCCGGTCTCGCCGGTGGCATGAGTCACGTCATCGAAGGGGTTCGGCAGCTCATGGGACGCGGAGGAGAACGCCAGCTCAAGGATGCCTCCATCGGCTATGTGAACGGCAACGGCGGCATCATGGCTGAGCAGTGCAGCCTGGTCTTGAGTGTCTAGGGCGCGCGAGGAAAACGATGAGTGACTATACTAAACCACTACCCTATCCAAACGAAGTATCCCAGCCCTTTTGGGATGCGGCAAAACGGCATGAGCTGCAAATCCAACACTGTAATTCGTGCGGGACGCATATCTTTTACCCGCGCGAGGCGTGTTCTCAGTGCTTGTCACCCGACCTCATCTGGATTCCCGTGTCCGGAAAAGGTACGCTGTATTCGTACACCATTGCCCAGGCACCAACGCATCCGGCGTTTGCTGAGGACGTCCCCTACGTGATTGCCATTGTCGAGCTTGAAGAAGGCCCGCGTATCACCACGAACCTTGTGGGCTGTTCACCTGATCACGTGACTATCGGAATGCCAGTTATGGCGTCTTTTGAGGAAGTCACACCAGAAGTGACCTTGGTGAAATTTCGACCTGATCAGTGAAGCGCGCACTTTGTTAGAGATCAGGACAGGCTCTGCAGGTGAAGAATCTCTTCGTTTATGCCACTGAGAGATTCTTGGCCGCATGGCTCCTCAGAATGACACGCCTCCAAGCCACATTGACTGACGACATCTTTCCCTTGTTACAATTCTTCGAGCACGTCTCTCTCTATCCACCCCCGCCGACCATCACAGCGTGCCACCTGCCACCAGTCTTCTCGAACGTCGAGAATTTGTATTAATGTTCCCTGTGTGACAGAGAAATGGACCGTACCATTATCAGCAGGCTCGAAACGAACTGGAGAGTCTTCTTTTGCAAGGACGACCGCCTTTCTTTGTAAATCGTCTGTGCGCGCTTGCTGTATCAGCGAAGTCATCATGACAAGAAGCAGTACGACGAATCCCCGGCCAGCATATAAGAGCCACTGAGGACGTAGTGGCGACAGATAGTACACGGCTAAAATCACAAAGAGCAGAGTATAAGCGATGCTCGTGAACCAGACAAAGCTGTCTGTTGCCAGGGTATGGGCTAGAGGGAAGACTAAGCGCTTCCAGAGCGGGAGCTGGCACCCCTCCGCGCCGGTGAGGGAACGTGCGAATTGTAAGTTCGCCGCTAAGTCTGGATCACTGGGGAGAAAACGTCGCGCCCGTTCATAGTTCAAAATAGCTTTGCCGGCCTGCCCGTTCCTGAAATAAGCATTGCCAAGATTGAAATACACATTACCGCTCGCGAAGCCGGATTGAAGGACTGTCTCGTAAGCCTCAGCAGCCGCATTGTACTGACCTTGGGTGTAGAGTCTGTTGGCTTGGAGAAAGACTGTCTGGGGCGTTGTTTGAGTATCAACAGCCAGAGAAATTGAGGCGGCCAAAAAAATAAATATAAAACCAAAAAAAA
>CAZXFE010000249.1:0-5621 GCA_964639795.1 uncultured Enterobacteriaceae bacterium
CCCGAGCCCCCCCGATCCCACGCACCTGATACTCTACACGTGCCTCGCCCGCTCCGTTTGGATGACTCAATGTGAGCGCAACTTCCCGTTCCGTTCCGTCTTCAATCGGGCGGGGACTAAGATAGGTCAGAAAATATTGCGAGGCTAAAGAGCGTCCGATTTCACCGATGAGCTCAGGAAACCGTTCGCCCTCACTCACGATGTTATAATGCCGGCCGGACGTCGCCTTGGCCATATTATGCAGGTCCGGCGCGATAAAAGGCGGTGGAGAGATTGAGAAGACGTTGAGATTCGCCTTCTTGATCTCGACTAAGACTTCGGCTCCGGTGAGTTGCGTGATTTCCCGCCCGTAGGGACTGTCTTTCTCTGAGCCGTCTCCGCGGGTGTGATTTGGCGCATCCGTAATCAGGATTACCACGGCTTGCGCATCCGGACGAAAAGGGAAATGGCTCGCCAGCAACAAGGCATCAAGAGAATTTTCCGGAATATCCCCCCCGCCCGACGGCCGTAAAGATCCGACCCAGCTTTTAAACTCCCGCGCGCTGCGTGTAAAGACCTTGTCATCACGAATAATATAGTCTTCAAACGTCACCAGCCCCAGACGATAATCACGATTAGCTTTGGCGAGGCTATCAGCAAAAGCAACCGTGGCCACTTTCATGCCGTCAATAAATGGCCCCATGCTTTCTGTCACATCAAAAACCACCACAATATCAACGGGCCGCCCCTGTTGTTCGCCTCGAAAATCAATAATCTGAACGGCCTGACCATCCTCCTGCACCTCGACATTTTCAGGCGTCAATTGTCCAACTGGCTGTCCACGCATGTCGGTTGCACTGAAATACAGCCCGACCGCTCCGCCATTTGCAAAATTTTCAAGATGCGGGTTGGTCACCGAGACCACAACCAAGTTCTCGGCTTGGGCACTAGGCGACACAGGGAGAAAGACAACAAGACAGTAGACAAGGCAGGCGCTGAATGCTTTCAAGAACTTCATACTCAAACGCTCCTTACACTCCCTGCTGAATGGCTATTCCAGATTGCTACTTCCCCGCCCGTTCTCGAAATAGCAGCAACGTTTCACCAACCTCAACACGATCGCCATTCTTGAGTTGAACAGGTTGACCCACCGACACACGATTCACACTGACTTCGCCTTCGCCTCTAGCCAGGACAAAACGACTCTTCTGCTTTTCCACCACGGCATGTAGATTTGCGATTGAGCGGTCACCGAACAAGCCCACATCACTTTCTTCCGCACGGCCTATGGTCGTTCTTGGCTTGGTCAGATGATACTCCCGGCCTTCGCGTGCATTACGGCTTTGTGACCGAATCACCATGAACCAGCCTCGTTTAAGCAGCTCGCTGACCAATCCAATCCCTAGACCGATAAGTGCTCCCAGAAGTGCCAGGGCAATCCCGCGTCCCGCCGTCTGCGGTAATAATACAGTCACAATCTGATACACCGTTCCTCCCATGGCGCCGCCCACGCAGCCGCCTATGGCCCCATTGCGCAAACGCACGAGGGAATGCCCGACCCAGCCCGCACCCAGACCAACGGCAAGCCCGAAGATGCCCCAGCCCACCATACGACCACCCAGCCCGCCGAACACGCCAAAAGCGACCTCGCCCATGAGCAGTCCCACCCCTCCGCCAACCAAGCCCGCCAAGCCCCCAAGCTTCACGCCCTGCCACGCTTGGTTTTTATGGCCAGCACTCAGCCCTTCGATTGCGCCGATAAAAGCGCCCACGCACACGCCTATCATCGCGCCCAGGGCAATTGCCCGAAGATAGACATTCCCAACGGCCGCCAAGGGATCGGCCGCTGCCCAACCAGCCAGGCCGCCTAACAGGCCGGCTCCGCTAAAAAGTACGAGTCGCTCGCGAGACAGTTCCATAGACACCACGCATTACTAAGGTTTCCGAAGCACAGAGAATCTAGGACGAGCCACCAGAGAGTTGCACCGACCACTGCCCACTCATGCCAAATGGGGCAACGCTATACGTCCCACTTAGACGATCGCCCTCTCGCCAGCCGCGAAAATGATACACATTACTCCCAATCGGACTCTTGAATTCGACTTCATTACCTTGCAGGCGTCCTTCTAATGGAGCCGCACCATAGCCCTGTTCGTGAATCACAAGATTCCCCCGCAACCCACCATGGCCTTGGGGGCGGAAGTGGACTTCAAGTAGGATCTCACGCCCGGAGACAAGTCCTAACATGCTGCCCCGATGCGAATGCAGCACTGAGGTCAAATCTCGATCATCCTCAACCTGAAATTCTTTGGACGATAACGGATAGCCGTTCACATAAAAATCTACCCGGTAGGTGCCGGGCACAAAGGCGCCACCGTCCGAATTCCCAATACGCCCGGTATAGGTCACATTTTTTGTTTTTGCCTCGACTTCCTTTCCGTCCTGCACGGTTCCAAGCGGTTGTCCATTCGGCGCATAATAGGTGGCCTCAACGCGATGATACGAAGACATCAGGTCCTGCAGCTGATTCCGAAAATCAACCTCCCAGGCCACAAAGCGGAGCTGGGACGCTCCAAAAGACGTTCTGGCCTTGGACAGGCGTTTGCCGTTTTTTGCCGTGTTGATAAAACGAATAGAGAGGATGGACAGCGGTTTTTTACTCCGCTCTTGAATCAGGGCGAGACGTTGCGCCTCTGCCGCACGTCGTTTCTGCTCCGCGTCGACAGCTGCGACAGAAGAGGCAGGAAAACTGGCTGAGGGGACGACGGCTCCATCCGTTAGGGTCGGCTCCAAGCCTTCGGCTTTTGCCACTTGCTGCGGGTCCATTTCAATCCGAACAGTCTGGCTGGCTAGTTTTTTAACGCCGAGATACAACTCGAGTTGATACTCACCTTTAGCGCGCTCCCTGATGCCCTCCAGCAGAGTAATGCCGCGCAGTTCAAGCTGTTCTTCTTCAGGCCGGACAAATCGACCAGCAGAACTTTTCCCAGCCAGCCCACCCTCGGGATCGAAAAATCGTCCTTCTAAGTGGTAGTCTCCGCCTTCTATGCCACTCAGTCGATTGCTGACCACCGCTTCCCAGGTCAGATATTGCACCTCACCAACCATGTAACTCTCTTTAGCCTCGGTCAGCGGGGTTCCATCTCGGGATGTGTTAGTTAAGGTCAGGGTGACCAGTTCGAGTGGGTCGGCTCGTAAAGCGCGCAGGCGTTTCTCGCGTTCCCAGGGTAACCTAGCCACAAAGGAGCGAATGCCCTCCCGGTGCGATTCAGGCAACCAGACCTCAAGTTGCTGCCAGGGAATTTTTTCGCCGAGCTGGTGCAGCGGGTTGCCTTGAAGCAATTCCGGGCTTGTGTATAACCCATATGCACTTCCAGCCACGAGCGTTAAAAAGAAAACGGCGACCAGCATACGCCCCCAGCGCCTCCTCCTACGCACCGGCGCAAGCTGGTCAATCTGTTCCAACAGCTCAGGAGACTCAGGCAGCGGCTCCAGCATTTGGGTCGCGGATTGGGCTAAGCCCACTGAACTGGGCTTGGCACTCAGTCCCCGACCATACAGGAACATTTCCTTGAATGCCTCAGCGCTCGCGGGCCGCTCATCGGCTTCATACGCCAGTGCCTGGTCTATCGCCTGAGCTAAAAATGGGGCCGCGTCGGGCTTGACAGAAAGGACCTGAGGACACGAAAACGGCGGATGTTTTTCGGGGTCACGTCCGGTGAGAATGTAGTGCATGGTAGCGGCAAGACTATAAATATCGGAGCGTCCGTCGACCTTCCCCGAGTATTGCTCAGGCGGTGCAAACCCCGGCGTCCCGATCAACGTGGCTTTCCCCTGTGGAGAGAAAATTCGGGCTATGCCAAAGTCGATCAATACAATGCGACCGTCCGGTCGTATGATCACATTGCCCGGTTTCATATCCCGATAGATGACCGGCGGAGAAAAGCTGTGCAAATACGTTAAGACGTCACATAGCTCACGACCGACTTCAATAACTCGGCTTTCGGGCAGTTGCCCAGCCTGGGCCGCTACCTCCTCTTCGAGGTTCTTGCCCTCGATAAAGTCCATCACCAAGTAGTGGCAGTTTCCCTCACCGAACCGGTCAAAAATAGCGGGAATAGCCGGGTGGGTTAATTGAGCCAGGGTGTCCGCTTCTCGATGAAAATACGCGATGGCCTGGGCGCGTTCTTCCGGGTTAGTAAAACGGTCAAAGATTTCCTTTATGGCCACGCGACGGTCGGTCAGGCGCTGATCTTGGGCGATATAGACAACACCCATGCCGCCCCCGGCCAGAAAGCGCTCGATTTGATAGCGCCCGGCGAGGAGCGTTCCAGGTTCAAGCTGACCGCTTTCATTCCGCGACATGGACGCAGGCCTCACTACTCGTGAAAAACCACAACAACCGAGGTATTATCACTACCGCCGCCAGTATTGGCAGCCACAGTCAGTTCTAATGCCGCATCGTAGGGTGTACGGTGGCGACTCAAGATGTCAGCCAGCGCCGAATCACCGACATGGGCCGTGAGCCCATCGCTACACAACAGCAGCCGAGCCCCACGCTTAAACGAGCGTGACACGGTATCAACTGTAACGTCTTTCTTACTCCCCAAGGACCGAATGAGTACATTCCGATGTTCGTGTGTCAGGGCCTCTTCCGGTGTCAACTGGCCGATCTCTACGAGACGACTGACTAACGAGTGGTCGTGAGAAAGTTGGCAAAGCACACCGCGCTCGAACAGATACACGCGACTATCACCGACCCAAGCCAAGGTCAGTCGCTCAGCGCGGACTAAAACGGCCACAATAGTCGCTCCAAGGCCGGCCGATTCTGGATAATCTTTCCCGTATTGAACAATCTTATTGTTTGCGGCCTCTACCGCCTCACGCAGGCGCATCTCCCAGGCGGCATCATCACCCACGTTCTCTGACCAAGCTCCTTCAACCTGCTCGGCAACCGTCTGGATCGCGATTTGACTCGCGACTTCTCCTGCTTCAGCGCCACCCATACCGTCGGAGACAATATACAGTCCGTTAAAATCTTCTCCCGCGATTGTACCCTGCCCCACCTCTTTGACTAGGACGGCGTCCTCGTTGTGATCGCGAACCTCCCCAACATCAGCCCGCCATGCTGAACGGATAGAAGCGGGCCGATTGAGACGGAGCAGCGCCGTTTTGAGCGCCTGAGGGTCCGCATATCTATCCGTAGGATCAAGAGCGAGGGCTTTTCTCAAGATCCGCTCGAGATCGGGAGTCAGGACTTTTTCCGGGTAGAATACTGGAGGTTCCGGCTGAACGGCCCAGCCTTCGACTGGCAGACGTTTGCCAACCAGGATGGCGTACAGACAGGCCCCGATGGCAAAAACGTCCGTCGTTTCACCCAGGGCCCCGGACTTATAGGCTTCAGGCGCGGCATACCCATCGGTCAGAAAATAGTTGTCATGGGTCGCCTCTTTCAAACGCATCGCTTCAAGCTGCGAGAGATGCAAACGTCCGTCTTTATCCAGCACCAAACTGTCTGGCGGCAACTCGACGCACAGCAATCCGTGCCGCTGCAAAACGCTGATCGCCTGACACAACTGGACACCCCAGCCCACGGCTTCTCGTTCGGTTGTCCGGCCGATACGACTATTGAGACGAATACC
>CAZXFE010000250.1:0-5490 GCA_964639795.1 uncultured Enterobacteriaceae bacterium
ACGATCAGGCTAACGACCGTCCCCCATCGACTGAGAACACCGAGCCTGTACTAAAATCTGACTCTGCGACAAAGACAACAAGCTTTGCCACTTCTTCCGGCGTACCAGCGTGTTTGACGAGAGTCTTTTCTATCTCACGTTGCTGGACTTTTTTCGGCGTGTAGTCTTGGAACAGCATGGGTCCTGGGACGACAGCGTTCACCAT
The DNA here is from genome assembly GCA_964639795.1 of uncultured Enterobacteriaceae bacterium. GTDB lineage: Bacteria > Desulfobacterota > Binatia > Bin18 > Bin18 > Bin18. The sequence goes on from CAZXFE010000250.1 coordinate 206, forward strand.
CACTTTCGGCGCGAGTTCCATAGCCAGGCCCTGACTGAACGTGAGAACGCAGGCTTTTGAGACTGAATAGGGAATGTAATCAGCCCACGGTCGCTGTCCTGCAACATCCGCGATATTGATGATGTGGCCCCAGCCCCATTCCCTCATGCGCAGCCCAATTTTATGGGCGCACAAAAAGGTACCGGTTAGATTGACATTTATGATCTGTTCCCAATCGTCGAACGTAACGGTGTCGATTGGGGTGCGGTAGAAGACGGCGGCATTATTGACCAACACGTCGATCCGACCGAAGCGTTCGACGGCTTGCTCGATCATATTTTCAACGTCCGCTTCTTTAGTGATGTCGCCCTGTAGCACCATTGCCTCGTGACCCGAGGTCCGGAGTTCATTGAGGGTTTCTTCTGCCTCAATTTGCGATGTATGGTAATGGACGACGAGCTGACAGCCACGTTCGGCTAACGCGTGGACAATGGTTTTGCCGAGACGTTTCGCTCCACCTGTGACGAGGGCAATTTTGCCGTTGAGATCCATACGATGAATGATAAGGGTTCTTGGGGAGTTGCTCTAGAGGCAAGTCCTTGGTTCTTTTAGTCTCTTCCTTAGAGAGCCTTCCTTGGGAGGGAAGATTCGGAGTTACCGAAACGGGTCAAATTGCGGTTGCAAGATGACCTCCACAGGACAAGCGCGTGGAGAGGAAACCGCGATGTTATAGGCGGCGTCGGCCACATCGCCAGGGCTCAAAAGTTTCTCTCTGTCGATACGCTTGTTTGGCGGGATGAGGGCGGTATCAACATGGCCGGGGCACAGAAACGATACTTTAATGCCGTAGCGCCGCACTTCTTCGAATAACGACTGGGTAAAGCCCCGCAAGCCAAACTTACTTGCTGCGTAGGCCGCCTCGCCTGCCCGTCCGGCGAAACTCGCAATGGAACCTACGGTGATAATGGTGCCGTGTTGGCGTTCGATCATGGATGGGAGCGCCCGTTGGGTCACAGACATCGTAGCCCACAGGTTTACGCGTAACGTCCATTCCCAATCCGTGTTGCGCGATTTTACAATTGGCGTGCGAGGTGGACCACCGCCAGCGGTATTGACCAGGATATCGACGTGGCCGTAGTGGGCGAGCGTCCGCTCGACCAGATTGTCCACTTGGTCATCTTGTGTGACATCCGTAGGAACGACAAGCGTTTTCCCTCCATCCTGCCGAATGATCTCTGCAGTTGCTTGTATTTCCTGTTCGGTCCGCGCCGCCAGAACGGTCCGGGCACCGGCTTTAGCTAGTCGTAGGGCAATGGCTCCGCCTATGCCACGACCGGCTCCGGTAATTAGGGCAACCTGGTCTGTCAAAGGGCGGGACTCAACTGGCATTTCATTGCTTTTACCACACTGGAACGGTATCATCCAACCGGCCTTATCTGCGCTTGTGCGCGCAAAGTAAAAAAATGATGCGCAAAAAAGATACGAAAGGGAGGACATATGGCGTACGAATATGCACTGTATGAAAAGGATGGTCACGTTGCCACGATCACTATGAATCGCCGGGAAAGAATGAACGCGGTTCACCCACCGGCGGCAGAAGAGTTGTCGCAAATTTGGGATGATGCGCTTGCTGATGACAAGGTCTGGGTCGTTGTGCTGACTGGAGCTGGAGAGAAAGCGTTTTCAGCCGGGAACGATCTTAAATATACGGCAGAGCATGGCTTCCCAAAAAAGAGAATAAAAGGTGGCTTTGGTGGCTTGACTGATCGCACCGACATCTGGAAACCGACCATTGCTGCTGTGAATGGATTTGCTTTGGGTGGTGGATTTGAGATGGCGCTGTCGTGCGACATTATTGTTGCTGCCGAACATGCTCGTTTGGGCTTGCCAGAACCGAGAGTTGGCTTAGCTGCGGCTGCCGGCGGAGTGCACCGCTTGCCGCGACAAATGCCGCTGAAGATTGCCCTGGGCTATATGCTGACGGGAAAGCACATGACGGCTCAAGAAGCGCATGGCTGGGGCGTTGTGAATGAGGTCGTGCCGCTCGTGGATCTAATGTCGACTGTAAAACGTTGGACAGATGAAATCCAGGAGTGCGCGCCGCTCTCTGTGCGTGCTACCAAGCAGTGCGCCATGATGGGTTCCGGACTGACCTTAGACGAAGCCTTAGGCCAGTCGTATCCCGCTCTCAAGGAGATGATGAACTCTGAGGATGTGAAAGAAGGTCCCCGAGCATTTGCTGAGAAACGCAAACCGAATTGGCAAGGGAAATAGGGGCAGGGGGTAGGAACCGGGGGACAGGGGGTCGGGACCGATGAAACAGACTCAAAAATCCCATTGTCCCTGAGCATTTGGTGAGAAACGCAAACGGAATTGGCAAGGGAAATAGGGGGGGGTAGGAACCGGGGGCTGGGGGCCGATGAAACAGGCTCAAAAATCCCATTTTCTCATCTCCAACACCCATCCGGTCCGCGTGCGTTATGCCGAGACTGATCAGGCCGGCATGGCACATCATTCCGCCTATCTGCCCTGGTTCGAAGAGGGCCGGGTTGAGCTGTTACGGTCAGTTGGCAGGCCGTATCAAGCGCTTGAAGGTGAAGGTATCCACTTTCCGGTCCGGGAAGTCTATTGCCGCTACTGGGCCCTGGTCTTTTTTGACGACCTGCTCAGGGTGACTACGAATATTGAAAAGGTCGGTGGTGCCAGTGTCCGGTTTGGCTACCGGATCGTACGAAAAGCTGACGATGCTCTAATAGCGGATGCACATACGCACCATGCCTGTGTCGATGATACGGGGAAGGTTCGGCGACTGCCGCCTTATTTGCGGGGGTTGTTAGGCAAGTAGCCGAGTTGGAAGGATAGGCTGTATTTTTTCGAGAGATTGATCGGAGCAGACCCGCGGGTTTGCTGCCACGATTTTCGCTCCCGCAGTTGTGCCAAATATTTCTTCCTGATCTGCTTCAAAAACTGGTACGCCTCTCGCCACAGATAATCATTGGAGTAGGGGTGCCCATTTGTGATTTCCCGATTCACCGTTTCTTGGATTTACCGCTGCCATTCTTGAGTTCGAATAACCGGTCGTATACTGCGTGGGCCACATCGTCTTTGGACATTAGGGGCAATGCCTCTTGGTTTCCTCCTCGATCAAGTAACGTGACAATATTGGTGTCGCCCGCGAATCCGGCCCCCTCTTGCGTCACATCGTTTGCCACAATCATGTCGAGATTCTTCGAGCGCAGCTTGCGTTCGGCATTTTGCACGACATTTTCTGTTTCCGTGGCAAAACCGACAAGGAGGCGGCTGCCTTTATCTTGGCCCAACCCAGCCAAGATGTCCGGATTTTGATCCAGGCCAATTGAAAAACCGCCGTCTTGTTTTTTGATCTTTTGTGAGGCGGCATGGGTCGGACGATAGTCGGCTATGGCCGCAGCGGAAACGACCATAGTTGCCCGTGGATAATATTCCAAGACGGCTTGCTGCATTTCGAGCGCCGTTCGAACAGCGCAAAAACGTACGCCAGATGGAGGAGTCAAGGAGGTTGGGCCGCCGACGAGGGTGACTTCCGCCCCCCTATGGCGTGCGATGCGCGCCATAGCGAAACCCATCTTGCCGGTTGAGCGATTGGTAATAAATCGAACCGGATCAATGGGTTCACAATTGGGACCGGCGGTCACGATCACGTGTTCGCCTTGCATGTCTTTCTTTGTCAGTGCCGCCTCAACAAACTCCAGAATCTGATCGGGATCGGCCAAGCGGCCCTTACCCTCGTAGCCACAGGCCAATTCTCCCTCGTTCGGCTCAACTATACTGTGCCCGACACTCTGGAGTTTTTTGAGATTTTCCTGGGTTATGGGATGGGCGTACATATGGACGTTCATGGCTGGCGCTATCACAATGGGTGCTCTGGTGACCAATAAGACCGTCGAGAGGAGGTCGTCGGCGAGACCGTGGGCAAGCTTAGCGATCATGTTTGCAGTTGCTGGAGCAATCAGGATGAGGTCTGTTGTGTCTGCTAGCCTAATATGGCCGATCTCAGATTCTTGGGTGAGGTTAAAAGTCTCAGTCGAAACTGGGTTGCCCGACAGGGTTTGGAGCGTTAGTGGGGTGATGAATGCTTGAGCATTCTTGGTCATCAAAACCCGGACATTGGCTTCAGCCTTGACCAGCAGGCGGACAATCTCCGCTGATTTATACGCGGCGATACCGCCCGTCACTCCAAGAACGATGCTTTTGTCTTTCAGTATCATGTCTAGAGAAGTAACAATGGTCAAAGACGTACACTATGCCGTTCGTGTGTTTCCTCTGTGTCTCCCTGGCATCATACGGGGGAAAAGAGGGGCGAGGCAAGGTCACAGGGTCATCGGCTTAGTTAGGATTATTGGTATGGGGGTCTATAGAAAAATCGCTTTGAAGGCAACACTGCAGCCTGGACTTATGTTATACCTGCTAGAGCTTGCATCTCTGTGTGTGGTAAAATCCTTTTACTGATGAGACTTTGCTCTCCTTGACGTTTTCCCCTCCTTTGGCATTATATGGAGTGCCTCGGCACGGATCTGAGGAAATGCCAGCCTGATATGAGTTGAATGTGTCTGCCAAAGCAAGCCTTAGCCAACCGGACCCCCTTTCTCCACACGACCTCGTAGCTGCGGAACTTGAGCAAGTTGAGAAACGGCTCGCCGAGTTATTACACTCGCGCGAAAGCCTGCTCAGTGACATTGGGCATTACCTTGTTGGGGCGGGCGGAAAGCGGGTCCGGCCCGCAGTCGCGCTCATGGTTTTTCGGGCCTGTGGCGGACAAGACCCGGCAGATATGGTTGATGTCGCAACCGCTCTCGAGCTCATTCACTCTGCTTCGCTCTTACATGACGATATCATCGACGAAGCGGAAACGCGGCGCGGTAAGGCCTCCGCCCTGCACCGTTTCGGGCTTGCGGAAACCCTGGTAGCCGGGGATTTTTTGTTTGGACGGGCCTTTGCGTTGTGTGCTCGATTTGACGAGCAGGTAATCACTTGGGCAACTGACGCCTGTATCAGTCTGACCGAAGGGGAAGTCCTGCAAGGCAGGCTGCGTCACGACCCGAGTGTGACGCGCGAGGACTACTTGGAAATTATCTCGCGCAAGACGGCCTCGCTGTTTACTCAAGGCGCGCGTATGGGTGCCCATTTGGCGGGCGCTTCGCAGGACGTTCTCGAGCGTCTGGCTGAGTGCGGATTCTATGTTGGCATGGCGTTTCAAATCGTTGACGACGTACTTGATGTTGCCGGTGATGGGAACCGAACCGGCAAGCCCACCGGCGCCGACCTCA
>CAZXFE010000251.1:0-5484 GCA_964639795.1 uncultured Enterobacteriaceae bacterium
TGACAGCAAAACCCGCCTCCAAGAACTGACCCAAAAAATCTTTAAAGAAACGCCGGCCTATGAGGACGTCGAAGTGCATGGTCCCGACCATCAGAAACGTTTCGTCAGCCAAGTCTCGATTGCCGGAAAAATCTATGGCAGCGGTGAAGGGCGCAACAAAAAAAGTGCCCATCAGGCTGCCGCATTCCAGACGCTCGAAATACTCAAGCAAGAGGATCTGGCAACTGCAGAAGAAGCGTAGTCTTCTGCCTTCGCCTTGGCTAAACTTGACCCTCTTCTGGACCGGCGCTAGAGTCACAAGACCTGGAACAACGGTAGCAGGGAATGCCGACTGTTCTTCGAAGTGGGCCGTATCGTTTCTTGCAGTTGTTGAGGAGTTGGAATGAACATTTCAGTGATGGAAGTCGACAGGCCTTTGGCACGAAGCGCCCTACTGACGGAAGAGACAATTAGTGTTGATCTTTTCGATGGACGTACCATTTCCGACCCACTTGCTTGGTACCCACGCCTTGCAAACAGTACTCCTGCAGAACGAGACAATTGGCGCCTTATTGGGAGAGGCGAAGGGATTCACTGGCCCGACCTAGATGAGGATATAAGTGTCACAAAAATTCTCTCCGGCAAACCTTCCGGAGAGAGCCAACAGTCCTTCAGAAAATGGTTGGAGGAACGAAATAAAGGCAGAGCCGACTAAACGATTCATGCTCTACCCTCTTCTCCGCCCTTTCTTTTTTTCTCTCGATCCTGAGCAAGCTCACAATCTTTCGATTAATGCGCTGAGACTGCTGCAGGCATCCCAAGTCAGACCCAAGCCGGCACTCAGTCATTCATGCCTCAGCCAAGATCTATGGGGATTGCGTTTCCCCAATCCCGTTGGGCTGGCAGCCGGATACGACAAAAACGCACAAATCCCGCGAGTCTGGTCGTTGCTGGGTTTCGGCTTCGCCGAACTGGGAACCATTACGGCCAAAGCCCAGCCCGGCAACCCTAAGCCACGTATTTTTCGCCTTGCTCAAGATAGCGCACTGATTAATCGTTTGGGCTTTAATAATGATGGAGCGACAGCAATTGCCAAGCGCCTGCCAGGCCTTTTATCCTCCCTCCATCCTCGGCCCGTTCCGCTTGGATTTAATATCGGCAAATCAAAAGTCACTTCGCTCGAAGAAGCTGTGGACGACTATCTTGAGAGTTGCGAAAAACTGTTGCCGTTTTCTGACTATCTTGTGGTGAATGTCAGTTCTCCGAACACGCCGGAACTGCGCAAACTACAAGAGCCTAGACGCTTAAGCAAATTATTAGAGGCAATCCTTACTTACATTCAACAGTTCGCTAAGACATCAAACACGTCGCCAAAGCCGCTCTTGGTCAAGATCGCGCCCGACCTGAGTGAAACTGAAATTGGAGAAATCGCTCAGCTTGCTCTCTCTGTTGGCGTCTCGGGGTTGATTGCGGCGAATACCACCATCGAACGCCCTGGACTCCGCTCGGCATCAAGTGAACCAGGCGGACTGAGTGGCCGTCCAATCGCGAGACGAGCCAGCGAAGTGTTATCTACTCTCTACCGCGCAGTCGAAGGACAGCTTCCGCTCATTGGTGTCGGCGGGATATTCTCGGCTGAAGATGCATATGAGAGAATCTGTGCCGGCGCCTCATTAATACAGATTTATACCGCAATGATCTATGCAGGCCCTTTGCTCGCAAAGCGGATTGTTCGTGGGTTGATACGAATCACGGAAAGAGACAGGGTCAGTCACTTGAGTCAAATAGTTGGCAAAAATGCGTAATAGTTCATGTGAAGATTAAGAAATACCCTATGCCAGGCGCATTAGTCGGAGTACGAATTCTTGAAATTGCCCAAGGTATCGCCGGGCCATACACCGGTATGCTGCTGGCAGAACAGGGAGCCGAGGTTATCAAAATCGAGCCCCCACGAGGCGATGCCATGCGCGGCACACCCGGCTTTCATATTTGGAATCGGAGTAAACGCAGCCTCGCAACAAACCTTACTTCACAAGAAGGTCAAGCTCGTATTCGTCGGCTCTCTACCGAGGCGGATGTCCTCATTACAGATCACCAGCCCGGAACAGAAGACGAATTGGGCCTCGCGTATACGGCGCTGCGAACGGTCAACCCAAGACTGATTTACTGCCATATGCCGGCCTTTGGCAGCACAGGTCCGCATGCCAACCGCTATCCGGACGATGCTCTTGTGGCCGCACTAGGTGGACTCCACGGCAGCCAGTGGTCACACCGTGATGGCGGCGTGTATCTCATTATCCCTATTGCAAGTTATGGCGCGGCCTTTATTGCCTCCGGAGCCATTTCGGCGGCACTGTTTGAACGCGACCAGAGTCAGCAAGGACAGCAGCTCGAAGTGTCCTGGTTAGCCGGCGTGTTTGCCATGCAGACAGGCGCAACTCTCGATCACCCGGACATGTTGCGCTTTTTCAGCGCTCGCCAAGACCCGCTCGGACCGATTCCCGTCTACCGGCTCTATAAAGCCTCGGACGACTGGCTGTTCGTAGCCTGCGGCAATGCTACGTTTTGGAATAAATTCTGTCTGGCTTTAGAGCATCCGGAATGGACAGCAGACCCACGCTATGACAAAGCTCCCTGGGGCATCCTGCCGGAAGACCGCCAGGAGCTGATTGATACGATCGGCGCCGTCATGGCCACAAAACCACGTGGGGAATGGCTACGCATTCTCCGTGAGAACGATGTGCCCTCTGCCCCAGTGACCAGTCGCCAAGAATTTATCGAACATCCACAGGTCATCCATAATGGCATGCGAATAGAAGTCGAGGACCCGGAACTCGGCCCGACTGTCCAAATGGGCGTGCCGCTGTGTATGTCCGACACGCCCGGAAGCATGAGCGGGCCAGCCCCCCTTTTAGACCAGCACTCGGACGAGATTCAATCCGGCCAGCCGTGGAGTGCCCAAGTAAGACCTCCCGGACGCAGCACCTCAGATTCGCACACAGCGCATATCCCTCCCCGTCCGCTCGCAGGCGTTCGTGTACTGGACTTCTCCAGTTATATCGCCGGCACTTTGGGACCGATGATCCTGGCCCAGCTTGGCGCGAATGTGATCAAAGTCGAGTCCTTTTCCGGCGACGCATTTCGGACCTTTGGTTTCGGATTCTTAGGCTGGAATCAAGGCAAACGAGGGATTTGTGTGAATCTCAGTACTCCCGAAGGAAGAGAGGTCGTATATGACCTGGTTCGCAACGCTGACGTTGTGGTCGAAAACCTACGCCCCGGGGCAACACAGCGCTATGGTATCGATTATGCTGCGCTGAACGCCGTCAACCCACGTATTATTCATGCCTCGGTAACGGGTTTTGGTGCCGACGGTCCGGACTACAACCAACCCGGCTTTGATCCATTACTTCAAGCACGCTCCGGCGTCATGCAGGCCCAGGGTGGACATGCTCAGCCGCCGTTCTATCTGACATGCGGAGTGTGCGATTACGCCGCGGCAACGTTGACCGCCTACGGAGTGAGTGCCGCCTTGTACGCACGTAATCGGACTGGCAAAGGCCAACATGTTGAAACGTCGTTGGCCAACGCCGCCATGGCCGTACAATCAGGGGATTTTATTTTCTACCCGGATCGACCCGATCTTGAGAACGGCGCATCTGATCTCTGGGGGACAAGCCCACTCTACCGTATTTATCTGACAGCTGATTCATCCCTCTTCTTAGCAGTTGTGGAAGAGGCACACTGGCAGGCGCTGGGGCAGATAGTAAACCACGCAGATCTGCGCCAAAACTATTCTTTGCAAACGGCGTCAGAGGAAGACGCTGACGGCGCACTGAGTCTCACCCTTGCAGATATATTCCGCACACAGATAACGACGGATTGGATCACCCAGCTCGACCTGGCAGGTATTCCTTGCGCCCCGATTCTATCGATTGCCGAACTCTTTGCTGATGAACATATTGCGGCAAACAATCTTATTACCACGCATAGACACCCCGAATGGGGAGAGGTACGACAGACCGGTTTATTTGCCACTTTCTCCCGCACGCCAGCAGCCATTCCACGTGTAGCCCCGATTCTTGGCCAACATACATCTGAGGTCTTGCGCGAGGTTGCGGGCTATGACATGGAAAAGGTCAGCCAGCTTATTGAAGCAGGCGCGATTAAGCAGGCGGAGGAGCGCTAAAAGCCGGCTCCACTCTGTACAATCATCTAGCACCCCTAGTACAACCCAAGAAGCAACGTTTTTACGAATGGGAGGAGACCCGATGGCAGCAGAAATACCTGCAGAATATCAAGACCTTTTGCACAGAAAGGCCTTTGCCCATCTGGGTACGGTCATGGCTGACGGCAGTCCGCAGGTTACGCCGGTCTGGTTTGATTACGACGGGACCTATCTCCGCATCAATTCGGCCGAAGGACGCTGGAAAGATAAGAATATGCGAGCACGACCTAAGGTCGCACTCGAAATCCACGATCCGGACAATCCGTATCGTTTTATGCAAATCCGTGGAACGATTGTGCAGATCACGGAAGACGGTGCGGACGACCACATTGATGCACTCACCAAGAAATACCTCGATCAAGACAAATACCCAAATCGCCAACCAGGCGAAGTCCGGGTGATTTACAAGATTGAGGCCGAACGCGTCTCAACCATGGGCTGATCATTCTTTTTTCTTCTTGAGCGTAGGGAGAGAGGCAACTTGCATCAGTGGTTCTTTTTGCGCAGACGGATTCTCCCGGCCTCAATAATGATCAGATTTCCAGCGAGATCCTTTTCCGTCAGACTTTGCAAAGCCCGGAGGATCTCATCATTGGGTTTGCCAGTCGACACCTCATTAGGAAATCGAACGACGACAATTCCCGGGTGAGATTCTGGAGGGGAACGGAGGAGATTGCCGAATCCGAAGTCTCTACTAAGGAGGACAGAACGGCGTATGGGAAGATATCCTCGTCAGGACTTGTTCGGAAACCGAGATCTCCGACGTCCTCACGCTCCAGCTCGTATTCCTCACCAGTTTCTTCAATCGACATACCACCTGCGAGCTTTCCTACTACGAGGTTCAGAGGAGCGCGTGGCCCTTGAATGACGGGGCGACCAAAGCGGACTTTCTCCTCCCCTACGATTCGCGGTGCAATCTCGGTTACACTAAGCGCCCTTCTAAGTCTTCATCATCAGCTTTGGGCCTGGTTTTGGCCAATCTTCTCCATTCTTGTACGACCTCCTGTTGATATTCGTCAAACGACGGAGTGATCTTCCTTTTCCTTGACAGCCTATAGACTCCCTGGATCGCTGCTCTGTCCCCCCAGCATTCTTTTAGGGGGCTGCAGAGTCCCCGCCAGTTCGGATCTGCAGTCCAACGGGCAAAGACTCATCCAGAATTCGGGCCTGTTCCTTGGCCTCAAGTCTCACTACTTCACGCACTTGCTGAGCCCAGCGTTGGCCGGACCGGAAGGTCTCAAGTCGTTCAGCCACCCGTTCACGCAAGCCTTCATCCA
>CAZXFE010000252.1:0-5453 GCA_964639795.1 uncultured Enterobacteriaceae bacterium
GGACCTCATCCTCAAGGGCAAAAATATCGACCAACTGTCCATCGTACCGTTCTACGCAGAGACGATAGCCGGTGGTAGCATCGATATAACTGGGCTGCAATGCGGACGCGATTTCCAATTTTGCGGACACTGCCCTCAAGGACATTGCGTACGCCGAGTTCTTTACTCACCTCCTCAGTTTTGTATGCTGAGCCTTTGTACAAAAAACCGAATTACGCGAAATAACGAACAAGCCTGAGATCCTCGACAGATCGGTGATCAGATCTTCGATCAGACCGTCGCAGAAATATTCCTGCTCGGAATCAACGCTGAGATTCAGGAAGGGCAGGACGGCGATCGAAGGTTTATCTGCTAAAGCAGGCGGCTTTCGCGAAGCAGTTATCGAAGGAACAGAAGCCGCTGTCTCCGTCTGTCCTACCATCTCGGGGTCCATCCGTACGCGGCAACCGCAAATAGGTTTGGTGATATTCTTGACCGTCTGCTCGCCTATATCTTGGTAGCCGAGGTCGAGTTTTGCTTCGACTTGGTCATAATACACCGTGCATACCCCACCTCCGTCCGCCAGAGCCTCAATACAAGCGGCAACATTCGCTCCCTTCTCGTAGATCCGCTCGGCTCCAACGATGACATCGCCAACGTTAAGGCCAATGCGAAAGAGCATCTTCCGAGATTCGGGTAAAGCCGATTTTCTTTCCGCCAATTCTTTCTGAAAGGCAACACCACACCACACGGCATCAACCGCACTACTGAACTCGGCCAACAAATTATCCCCAGTCGAGTCAACAACCCTACCATGATGCTGCTGAATCAGGGAGGAAAAAACCTCCCAGTAGGCCGTCAGTGGGGGAATAGTCGCCTCTTCATCATCGCCCGTGAGACAGCTATAGCCTTGCACATCCGTACTGAAGATGGCGGAGAGGCGTCGTTCCGCCCGGCTTCGCATCGTGTGGGTATCCGCTTCGGCCATGCCCTGCCATTATTCGGGCGATGACCGGGGTTTGTCAATCGGTTATGCGAATATAGACAAACGGATATGACCAGTTTCCGCTTGTCTCAGCTTGCATGCGGGTGTGTTCTCCGACACAGTACGGGTCGGGGGAGGAAGACAAAATGCAATGCAAACGGACACCCTTGATCGCACTCATACTGTGGCTGGGAAGCACAGCGGCTTGGGCTCTCGACGAAAGCAAACTGATCGACCTGACCTACTCCTTTGATGAGCACACAATCTCATGGCCGACGGCAAAGCCCTATGAACTTGAAGTCGTGGCCGCAGGAAAAACAGCGGCAGGCTATTGGTATGCAGCCAATAATTTATGTCTCGCCGAACATAGCGGCACTCACATGGATGCGCCGATTCATTTTGCACAGGGCAAACGTGCCGCGAGTGAGGTTCCGCTGCAACAGCTGATCGGTCCAGCCGTCGTGATTGATGTGCGCAACCAAGCAGCTCAGGACGCGGACTATCGGGTGACGGTTGCAGATATTAAAGCCTGGGAATTACAGCATGGACAGATTCCCAAGGGGGCGATCATCCTTATGTTCAGCGGCTGGGGGAAATACTGGCCGGACAAAAGCCGCTATCTGGGTACGGATAAACCTGGTGACGTTGAGAATTTACACTTCCCAAGCTTCTCCCGCGAGGCAGCCGAATTTCTGGTGTCACAACGCGACATAGACGCCGTTGGCGTCGATACGCCGAGTATCGATTATGGCCAGTCCAAAGATTTTATCGTACACCAAGTTATTAATGGTGTGGACAAACCTGGTTTAGAAAACGTAGCGAACCTGGACCAAATGCCGCCAGCAGGCGCGACGTTAATTGCCCTGCCGATGAAGATTGCCAAAGGCTCGGGCGCGCCAGTCCGTATTATTGCTATACTTCCATAAACACTGCTGTTCCTGAAAGCTACTAAAATAATACAATGGCAAACGATAAACCTCTTACGGTGTATCTAATCCGTCACGGAGAAACCGCCTGGAATAAAGAAGGGCGCTGCCAGGGGATAACAGACATCCCACTGACCGAGACAGGCAGGCGCCAGGCCCGGTCAGTGGCAAATACGCTCGAACGAGTCCCTTTGTGTCGAATACTAACCAGTCCGCTACAGCGGGCGCGCGAAACCGCACGGGGTATCGCCCGAATGCCATGCTGACCTCACAGAATGGGATCGGGGCAAGTTGGAAGGTCTCACTGGTCTAGAACTGATGCAAGACTATCCCGGCTTCTTTGAGGCTTGGCTCGCAAATCCAGCGCAGACCGCACCACCCGGAGGGGAGGCGTTTCGAGATTTACGAGAACGTGTGTGGCCGATTATCGACAGTCTGCGGCAACAGGATCTCAACGGTCCAGTGGCAGTCGTCAGTCATACGCTCACAACTGCGGTGATTTTATGCGCAGCGCTTGGTCTTGAGCTCGCCAACGTCCACCGGCCGAAAATTGATCTTGCTTCTATCAGTCGCCTCGTTTTTAATGAGTTTGGTCCGTTCGCCATGTGGCGGCTTGCGTCGTTAAACGACCAACATCATTAGCTAGCTAACTTGCAATAATCTGCTGTACCATTCCTCCTGGCTATTCTTTCTGGTACAGTTCCCCTCTATCCTCACCAAGATAAGGAGGCATTCTTATGAGCGGAGTAAAAATTGGAATTGGTTTTGGCCTGTGGGGACTCGGCTTACCTAGCCCCGACACGATCTGCGATTATGCCGAGCGGGCCGAAGATATGGGCATCGATTCGATCTGGTTGTCCGACCATATCGTGGCACGTAATCCGTCGTTCGACACGGCCTGCATCATGGCTATGTGGGCGGGTCGAACCAAGAAAATAAAAATGGGCCCGAGTGTTCTTACCATGCCTGCCCGGAATCCCGTGCAGGTCGCGAAAACCTACGCAACCTTGGATTATCTGTCCGGGAGCTGTAATCGTATTATTATGGCTGTTGGGCTAGGCAGCGACCCCAAAGACTGCGTGGCCAGCGGCGTTCCGCTCGAAAAACGCGGAAAACGCATGCAGGAGGCGGTCGAGGTCATGCGCAAGCTGTGGGCAGGTCCCAACGTCACGCACGAAGGGGAATTCTATCAGTTTGAAGACGTGACCATCGAACCGAGACCGGCAAAAGGCGCGCTCGATGTCTGGATAGGCGGCGGGAGCGACTTAGCAATCAAACGCGCAGTACGTTATGGTGATGGCTGGTTTCCGTCATTGGTGACCCCCCAGGAATATTCATGCGGACTTGAGAAGATGGCCGATTACGGCAAACAATATGGCCGCAAGGTAGACCCCGACGAGACCGGCGTCCTTATCTTCACCCACATCAACGAAAATAAAGAGCAGGCAAACGACGTTGCTCGCGCCTTTCTTTCGGAATTTCCGGCCATGTCGGCCGAACCACTCATCGCTCGCTCTGCTATTGGTCCGGCCGAAGCCTGCATAGAGAAAGTCCAGTCCTATGTAGATGCGGGTTGCTCGAAATTCGTCCTGTGGCCGATTGCAGCGCCGGATCAACTTGTCGGTCAGGTTGCAACCTTTGGTCAAAAAGTAGTTCCCCGCTTTTTGTAGACACATAGAAGGCAAAAGACTGAGGGGGAAAGTGTCTCCCCCACCCCCTCCTCGTCAACCCCTATTATTCAGCATTCAGAACAAAGATGTATGGACCGGATTGAAAGCAAAATAAAAACCAATTCGCCGGAATTCCAAGAAAACGCGGCCCATATGGCCGGGCTGGTGGAGACGCTCAAAAAAGAGGTTTCCACGGCACAGCTCGGCGGCTCAGAGGCCTCTCGGGAGCGGCATAAGGCGCGCGGCAAAATGCTCGCCCGTGAACGGATCGAAGCCCTTGTCGATCCAAATACGCCCTTTCTTGAATTCTCCCCCCTCGCCGCCCACGGCATGTACGATAGCCCGCCATCAGCGGGCATCGTCACTGGTATCGGGCTGGTTCATGGCCGTGAGGCTATCATTGTCTCAAATGACGCTACGGTCAAAGGCGGCACCTATTACCCCATGACAGTGAAAAAGCATCTGCGGGCACAAGAGATCGGCCTGGAGAATCGTATGCCGTGTGTCTATTTGGTGGACTCCGGTGGGGCGAATCTCCCTTTTCAAGCCGACATCTTTCCAGATCGCGAGCACTTTGGGCGCATCTTTTTTAACGAAGCCCGCATGTCGGCCTTAGGTATCCCGCAGATTGCCGTTGTCATGGGCTCATGTACTGCCGGCGGTGCCTATGTCCCCGCAATGGCGGATGAGAACGTCATTGTCAAAGGCAAAGGCACGATTTTTCTCGGCGGCCCACCCCTTGTCAAAGCAGCCACAGGAGAAGAAGTAACAGCGGAAGAACTGGGCGGTGGCGATGTGCATACGCGCTTGTCCGGCGTATCCGACCACCTGGCTGAGGATGATGAACACGCGCTCGAAATCACCCGCTCGATTTTTGAGAATTTACCGCGCTCGCAAAAATTTCTGCTGGCTCGTGACGCCCCGGAAGACCCAGCCTATGATCCCGACGAGCTGTATGGCGTGATTCCACATGATACCCGTGTCCCGTACGACGTGCATGAAATTATTGCGCGTCTTGTAGACGGTAGCCGCCTGCACGAGTTCAAACCCCGCTACGGTTCAACACTCGTCACCGGCTTTGTCCGCATTCACGGCTACCAGGTCGGTATTGTGGCAAACAACGGGGTACTGTTCTCGGAGTCTGCACTGAAAGGGTCACATTTCATAGAACTCTGTAGCCAACGAAAAATCCCCCTTCTGTTTTTGCAGAACATCACCGGCTTTATGGTTGGCAAGCAATATGAGCAGGGCGGAATCGCCAAGGATGGGGCGAAAATGGTACACGCAGTTGCCAACGCCCAGGTCCCCAAATTTACCGTGATTATCGGCGCTTCAAACGGTGCAGGCAACTACGGCATGTGCGGTCGTTCCTACTCTCCCCGCCTGCTCTTTATGTGGCCAAATTCACGCATTTCGGTCATGGGCGGTGAGCAGGCCGCCTCCGTCTTGTTAACCGTCAAACTGCAACAGTTTGAGGCCAAAGGCCACGTTATGACTGGAGAGGAACAGCAGGCCTTCACCGCGCCCATCCTGGCAAAATATGAGGAAGAGGGCAGCCCATACTATTCTACCGCCCGGATGTGGGACGACGGCATTCTTGACCCTAAGGATACGCGCGACGTACTGGGACTCAGTATCGCCATGTCGTTGAATGCGCCCATACCGGATCACCGCGTCGGCGTGTTCCGGATGTAGCCCCATACTTCTCTCTTTTTGTCATACTCGATATAGTGGCCGAGAACCGGAACAAAATAAGGAGAAGCGTATTCGCATGAACTCGCAACGCACTTCGCCCGAAATAAGCCAGGCGAGCTTGACCTCGACAACGGCGTCGCATCCTCAGGAAGAAATTGAAAACAACGTCCGACAAATTCTCCGTAACATAGGAGAAGA
>CAZXFE010000253.1:0-5387 GCA_964639795.1 uncultured Enterobacteriaceae bacterium
GTTGATAGGCGAACGTTATGTGAAAATTACCCCAGGCTACTCCTCTACCAAACTGGCGGCTGGAGGGACTATTGACAAGACCGAAGAGTCGGTCGACATTCAGCAGTTACTAGGAGAATTTATCTTTGGTAACGTGGGAGACACAACCGCATCGGATAAGACGCAAGCAGACAGTGCGGATCCTTTTTCGCTTGACCTAGATTAGTGTCACGGCAAAGCGGCAAAGGGCAAACTATGATGAATATGAGAGATGTGAGGACGTGATGTGTCCAACATATCCTGGATATACCAGCGTATGCTGGATACATTGGGGCAAACTGAGAATAGAGATATTTAGACAGCGGATGTTGAGCGAATGTTCAACCCGGAGGAAACGAGTACCGATTCGTTAAGAGAAGCGGCCGTACTCACGATGAGGAGGTGGAACATGCTGAGAGAACTGGTGCTGGCGATAAGTCTGTTAGGAACGCTTCAGCTTGGATTCACCCTTGCCGTGGCCAACGCTCAGGCGGCGAGTTTCGCGCTGGACGCGGCTGCTCCAGTACCGATCTCTGACCCATTTGAGCCATTTAACCAGGCTATGTTCAGCTTCAACCTGAAGCTGGACGAATATGTTCTCCGTCCGGTCGCAACGGGATATGCCGCCGTTCTTCCAGCCGGGGCCCGCCAAGGGGTCGGCCGTTTTTTCGATAATATCAATATTGCCCCACGCCTCGGCAATAAGCTCCTCCAAATGAAGCCCGTTGGCGCAGGGAAAGAGCTGAGTCGGTTTTTAATTAATACGACGATCGGTGGCCTGGGATTTTTCGATGTCGCCGACAGTTGGCTCGGGCTCGAAGCGAGTCATGCAGACTTCGGACAAACCTTGGCCAAATACGGCGTGTCGTCAGGCCCGTACCTCGTTCTCCCCTTTTTCGGTCCTTCAACAGTCCGCGATGCCATGGGCTTTGGCATCGATGGCGCCATGCAACCCATGAACTACTTCCTGCCTACCTTTCCAGAGCTCATTGCCGCGCGTGGTGGCTGGGTCGTGGGTAGCACCATAAATGCCCGTTCGCTCAATTTGGAATTATTCGAAAGCGTCGATCGGATATCGCTTGATCTCTATGGTGCGGTCCAAGACGGCTACCTGCAGAGACGTGAACAGGTCATTCAAGATGCAGTGCAGAAATAGGGTGGGATCAGGACAGCAATAGGACAGGAGTAGGATCAGTTCATGAAGCGGCGGCCTCTTTTCCTAATGACAACGCTGGGCGCGTTTTACTTGACTTTATTGTTGGTGCTTGCACGCTCAGGACAGACGGCGAATTCACCTCTGGAGACAGTCCGGTCAACCGTGGATCAAGTAATCCAAATTTTCAAGGATCCAGCCAATCAAGGCCCGGACCTGCGTGCGAAGCGTCTCGAGCAAGTGAGCGCCGTTGTCCGGCCTAGGTTCAATAGGCGCGAGGTCGCGAAGCGCACTCTGGGGAAGTATTGGCAAGAGCGAACTAAGCAGCAGCAAGAAGAATTCATTTATCTTTTTATAACTTTGGTCGAAAAATCGTACGGTGAAACGTTTGACAAGCTCTATAAGAAATATCAGGATCAGGTCGAATTTTTTTATGATCGAGAGACAATCGACGGCAATTTCGCTGAAGTGAATACGCGCATTCACAACCCTGCGCTGAATAAGCATTTCTCGATCAACTATCGCTTTCTCAAAGGCGACACAGGCTGGCTCGTTTATGACGTTGTCATAGAGAACGTCAGCATGATCCGCAACTTTCGGACGCAGTTTTACCGCATTATCGGCAAGACTTCTTACGAAGAACTGGTTCAGAAGCTACAGGCAAAACTGAGACAGCTCTCAGCAGCGCCGGCCCCTTCCTAACCCGAGTTCGCGTGTGTCATGCATACACGCCATTGCCTGTACACACATAACGCATGGTGACGGCTAAGCCGCTTTTATCAGATATAGCAGATGTCGCACCACTTTACGCTTTCAACTGTACACTTCGATGCGGTGCTGTTTGATCTCGACGGCGTTGTGACCCAGACAGAGAAATTACACGCGATTGCTTGGAAAACGCTCTTTGACGATTTTCTGACACGACGAACGCAGCAGAACAAAACCCCCTTTACCCCGTTCGATGCTGAGTCAGACTATCTGCAGTATGTGGATGGAAAGCAGCGCTACGATGGAGTGGCCAGTTTTCTGGCTGCACGGGGCATTTCTCTTCCCGACGGTAACCCAGAGGATAGCGTTGAGGAAGAGACGATTTGCGGACTGGGGAATAAAAAGAATGCCGCCTTTCTTGAATGCCTAACTGATACCGGCATCGAAGTCTTTGACTCGACCATCGTACTGATTAAAGCCCTGCGGCAACACGGCATAAAAATTGCCGTTGTCTCGTCGAGTAAAAATTGTCGCATTGTCTTAGAACAGGCTGAGCTTACGCACTTGTTTGATACCCGCGTTGACGGTGTGGAGAGTGCGAGGCTCAAGCTGCCGGGCAAGCCAGCTCCAGACACCTATCTCGAAGCCGCAAGACGGCTTGGCGTCAAACCAAAACGCGCTGCCATTGTCGAGGATGCCAATTCCGGAATTGAGGCTGGCCATAGAGGAGGCTTTGGCCTGATGCTCGGCGTCGCCAGACAGAACAACCATGCAGCCCTCGAACAGAATGGTGCAGATGTAGTCGTGACCGACCTTAAAGAGGTCGACGCTGGCACTGCACCGGAGATTCCGCGCATCCGGAATGTGCTGAACCTTCCCTCAGCGCTCGACCGCAATACAGCATTTTTCCAGCGCCTCAAAGCGCAACGGCCCGTCGTCTTTTTAGATTACGATGGCACCCTCACACCAATAGTGAGTCGGCCAGATCTGGCAACGTTGTCTGATGGGATGAGGGGGACAGTCGCGGCGCTGGCGGCACGCTGCCCAGTCGCCATCGTCAGCGGTCGAGATAGAATAGATGTCCGTAGCCTTGTTCAGCTTGACACGGTATTTTATGCTGGGAGTCATGGATTTGATATCTCAGGTCCTGACGGACTCGAGATGCAGCACGAGCAAGGAGAAGCGTTTCTACCTCTGCTCGATCAGGCAGAAACATTGCTCCAGCAAAAACTCGATACAATTTCCGGTACGTTTGTTGAGCGTAAAAAATTCTCAATTGCTGTCCATTTTCGCAATGTTGCGCCTCTGCATGCGGAACAGATTGAATCTGCAGTGGATGCCATTCTCGCAACCCAGCCTCAACTCCGCAAAGGCTGGGGGAAAAAGGTATTCGAGTTACAGCCCCGGATCGACTGGCATAAAGGCAAAGCCGTCCGCTGGCTGCTTGACGCGCTCGGGCTCAATACACCGGATGCCTTACCTCTCTATATTGGGGATGATGTCACCGATGAAGATGCCTTTGGTGCGCTAGCTGAGAGCGGCATCACGATCGTCGTTGCCGAGACTCCCCGATGTTCAGCCGCCCGCGCTGTCGTTCAGGATACCGCTCAAGTACAAGTTTTTCTCCAAGGGCTTGCCGCTGCTCTCTCCGCTTAGACCATCATGACGGACACAGCAGGCACGACTGGAACGGCTGATTGGGTTGTGTGTTTTAGCGGCTTCGATCCAGAACAGGAGCGCCTGCGTGAAGCGCTGTGCACCCTCGGCAATGGGTATTTCGCCACCCGGGGGGCGGCAGAAGAGGCACAGCAGGACGCAACCCACTACCCCGGCACCTATCTCGCCGGAGGCTATAATCGTCTGAAAACCGAGATTGCCGGGCGCAGTATTGAAAGCGAAGACTTTGTCAACATGCCGAACTGGCTGTGCCTGTCCTTTCGACCGGAAGACGGTGAGTGGTTCAGCCCAGCCAGTCATGAACTGCTGAGTTATGAGCGTCAGCTCAACCTCCAGCACGGCATCCTTGTGCGTACTTTTCACGTACGCGATCACCAAGGACGGGAAACAACGATCAGCAGTCGCCGCCTGGTCAGCATGGCAGATCCACACCTAGCCAGTATCGAAATGACGCTGACGGCACAGAACTGGTCTGGACCGGTGCAGATTCGTACGGCACTGGACGGCCGCATCATCAATGCCGGCGTCAAACGCTATCAACAACTAAACAGCCAGCACCTTACGCCGCTAGGAACTGAGATTCTGGGTGAAGACGGAATCGCGCTTCTCGTCAAGACAAATCAGTCCCAGCTGCTCATTGCCCAAGCAGCACGTACCCAAGTCTTTCAGCACAACGAGCAAGTTTCACCCGATAGGCAGACACGAGAGGAGCCCGGCCGTATCGCCCAAGAGCTTTCCCTCGAAGTGGAATCCGGGCAAGCGGTCACTATCGAAAAGGTTGTGACGCTATTTACGTCGCGGGAACCGGCGATTACGGAATGTAGCGCTACCGCCAAACACGCCATGGATCAGGCGAGCCGTTTCCCCAAGTTGTTAGACTACCACATCCGAGCCTGGCTGGAACTCTGGAAGATCTACGACATAGTTGTAGAGAGCAGACCAAGAATCCAGCTGCTACTTCGGCTTCATGCATTCCACCTACTCCAAACGGCGTCTTCCCATACGGTGGGCCTTGATGTGAGCATTCCCGCCCGCGGCCTGCACGGCGAGGCCTATCGTGGACACATCTTTTGGGATGAACTGTTCATCTTCCCTTTTTTCACCCCACGTACGCCTGCGGTGACCCGAAGTCTGCTGCTCTACCGCTACCGACGCCTGCCGCAAGCCCGACGGGCCGCCCGTCTGGCTGGGTATCAAGGCGCGATGTATCCATGGCAAAGCAGCAGCGATGGACGTGAAGAAAGCCAGGTGGTCCATCTCAACCCGAATTCTGGACGCTGGATTCCTGACCACAGCTCGTTGCAGCGACATGTCAGCATCGCTATTGCGTATAACATTTGGCAATACTACCAAGCCAGTTGTGATCAAGAGTTTTTGACCGACTACGGTGCGGAAATGTTCCTGGAGATTGCGCGCTTTTGTGCCAGTCTGACTATCTATAATCAAGATCTCGGACGATACGAGATTCTCGGCGTGATGGGGCCGGACGAATATCATGAACACTACCCGGATACGGACAAGCCCGGACTTAATAATAATGCCTACACGAATGTCATGACGGTCTGGACTCTCCAACGTGCCCTCGATGTTCTCGATCTCTTACCGCCAGACAAGGCAGAGGCCCTCCAGGATCAACTCGACATGAGCCAGGATGACTGCACGCACTGGAAAGACATCACGCGTAAGATGCGCGTCGTTTTCCAGGCTGATGGCATCATCAGTCAATTTGAAGGTTTCGAAACGCTGCGCGAGTTCGATTGGGATGGGTATCAAAATAAATACGAGAATATTTACCGGCTCGACCGTATCCTTGAAGCCGAAGGAGATAGTG
>CAZXFE010000254.1:0-5348 GCA_964639795.1 uncultured Enterobacteriaceae bacterium
AAATGACGCAATCATCAACGCCATCACAAACCATCCGAATCCGTTGATCGCCAAGTCGGATGGTTTCCAAGGACTCTTCCCGGAGCAAGTGAAACATTTAGTGACTGCGTGTGAGGAAGTCTTGGAGACGCGCAAACGAATCGAACCGCGCTACGTGCCGAGCGCGTTATTAGAACGGGACTATGAAGACCGTGTCGCCGAGGACAAAGAGCGCTTCTTTGGCGCTCGGTAAAGGATGCCTATACACAAGCCACCAAGGCTGCAGCCGGGCGACCTCATCGGGATCGTATCGCCGGCTGCTGCGGTACAAGCGGAAAAGCTCGATCAGGGTTGTGCCGCGCTGAGGCAAGATGGATTTTCTGTGCAGGTTGGACAGTCCGCGCTCAAACGCGAACGTTTTTTTGCGGGTACAGATCAGGAACGGGCCAATGAGCTGACTGCCATGTTTGCCGATCCTGCCATACGCGCCGTCTTTTGTAGTCGGGCCGGGTACGGATCGGGTCGTATTTTGCCGCTGCTTGATTTTTCGGTCCTGAGCCGACAGCCCAAAATTTTCCTGGGTTATAGTGATGCCACGCTGCTCCTGAATGCTTTTGTCCGGGCTGGTCTGGTCTGTTTTCATGGCCCGCTGGTGGCGGGTGAATTTGCTGCGGGCCTCTCGCCTCGCTCCGAAGCGCACCTATTTAGCCTCCTGACCGGAGGCTTGGGCGAGGAACGCCTTGTGTTCCGCACGAATATTCAGTCCGGAGTGGCCGAAGGGCAATTACTGGGAGGCTGTTTATCCGTCCTTGTCGCGACACTCGGGACGCCGTTTGCTTTTTATCCGGCTGGGGCCATTTTGTTCCTTGAAGATATTGACGAAAAGCCGTATCGTATTGACCGGATGCTCACCCAGCTTAAGCAGGCGGGTATGCTTGAGCATCTCGCGGGGGTTGTGTTTGGTGATATGCCTGGGTGTTGGGGAGAGGGAGATGATCCAGCTTTGCTCCTGTCCGTTGTTGCTGACGCGTTTGCAGACTACGCTTATCCAGTTGGGTTTGGCCTGCCAGCCGGGCATGGCGGAGAGAATCTGGCCCTTCCGTTGGGCACGAACGTTCG
This sequence comes from uncultured Enterobacteriaceae bacterium, assembly GCA_964639795.1. Lineage (GTDB taxonomy): Bacteria > Desulfobacterota > Binatia > Bin18 > Bin18 > Bin18. The sequence continues at coordinate 1,099 of CAZXFE010000254.1, forward strand.
GCTCGATACGGAAAAAAAGCAGTTGGTTTTCCTGGAGCCGGCAGTGACATGAAGGGAGGGACAGGGATGGACTTCTCAGCGGTCGATGTGGCGTTGGAAGAGGCGGTACGAGAAGGGGTATTCCCTGGCGCGGTTGTCTTAGTCAAGCACGCTGGAGAGGTTGTGTATCGGAAGGCCCATGGCTACCGCAGCCTGGAACCTGAACACACACCACTGCACGAGGACATCGTTTTTGATCTGGCCTCTCTGACCAAGCCGCTGGCGACAACGGTTGCCCTGATGCGCTTGGTGGCGGAGAAGAAGGTCCGGCTGGAGGATCGGATCAGTCGTTTTTTCCCAAACTTTGGGACGTATGGGAAAGCGCCTATCACCGTGCGGCAGCTTCTTTCGCATGCCTCCGGGCTGCCCGCCGGGCATCCCTATTGCCAAGAGCTAAGGAAGCGCAAACGAAAAGTCGGCCAGCTCGCGACACTCGGTTCACGAAGCGCGCGCAACTTTATTTACGCCCAAATTCAGCGTGAAAAGATTGAGAACGAGCCTGGCTCCTGTGCCGTCTATAGCGACCTTGGCTTCATACTGCTGGGTGCCTTGGTCGAGGACATGAGCGGGATGGGCTTGGACCAGTACTGTTGGGAGAAGATTTATCGTCCACTTGGCATGCGGGCGACTGGGTTTATTAATCTTGAGGTCATACGTCAAAAGAAAGTCAAGGCAGCAACCGAGATGATCGCACCCACTGAACGCTGCCCGTGGCGCAAGCGAGTGCTGTGCGGTGAAGTGCACGACGATAACGCCTACGCCATGGGTGGAGTGGCCGGCCATGCCGGACTCTTTGCCCCGATTGATGATGTGGATCGCTTGGTGAGTTGTTTGGTGGAATGTCATGCGGACGCCCATGCGTTTTTGCCTGCCGATATTCTGCGCGAATTTTGGACGGTCGACGAAACTGTCCCGGGCTCAACTTGGGCCTGCGGCTGGGATACGCCATCGTCTCACGGATCAAGCGCGGGGCAATTGTTTTCCCCTCATTCTGTTGGACATCTGGGTTTTACCGGGACGTCCATCTGGATCGATCTTGAGCACAAGATTCATGTCATTATGCTGAGTAACCGTGTTCATCCACGGCGTAAGAATGACAAGATTCAAACCTTCCGACCTGTTCTCCACAATGCCATTATGAAAACCTTGCTCGAAGCCGAACGTGCTATCCCGCCAGCGGCGGTCGAAGCTCCGGCCTTTGAGCTGGGAGAGGTGGTGACGAGCGAAGCGGCTTTGGAGGCACCAGAGGGACAAAAGGAAGAGCCCACCGCTGAAAATTTAGACATCCCACAATCAAAATGAAGGTGATACCGCCGACGGCGTATAATCGGACGACGAAGCCTCGTCAGGCAACGAAGCATCATCCGGGGATAAGGCACCATCTTTGGCCTCGTGATGCGGACGGCATCCGCACGTCTATCATTTAGACATTTATATCTGCCGGGATTTCTATGTCGCATGTGTTTGAACCAGACCTGAGTACCGTCCGCCACATCCATTGTATCGCTGTGGCCGGTGTCGGGATGGCTACGCTTGCCGCTATGCTCAAAGCGCGAGGGTATTTGGTAACGGGTTCGGATACAGGCATCTATCCTCCCATGAGTGATTTTCTGGCTCAGGCAGATATTCAGGTTATCCAGGGCTATCAAGCCGAAAACCTACACCCACGACCGGACCTTGTGGTAGTAGGGAATGCCGTGTCTCGCACCAACCCCGAGGTTGAGGCTCTACTCAAAACGGACATCTCTTATCTATCCTTTCCGCAAGCTGTCGGGTATTTCTTTCTAGCGGGAAAACGTTCGCTGGTTGTGGCGGGAACGCATGGTAAGACCACATCAACAGCCATGTTGGCTTGGGTGTTGGAGCAGGCGGGTCGCGCTCCGGGTTTGCTCGTCGGCGGAATCAGTCGCAATTTCGGCCAAGGCTATCGCTTAGGATTGGGCGAACATTTCGTGATTGAGGGCGATGAGTACGATTCTGCCTTTTTCGACAAAGGACCCAAATTTCTCCATTATCGACCCCAAGCGGTGCTGCTGAACGCGATTGAGTTTGATCACGCGGATATCTACGAGGATCTTGCCCAGATCAAAGCCGCATTCCGCCGCTTGTTGGAAATCCTGCCTTCCGGAGCGCCTCTCGTTGTCTGCAATGATTTTCCCGAGGCGCTCAACGTTGCACAATCTGTAGAGAAGCCTTTTGTTACATTTGGCTTAAATGACCAGGCGGACTGGCAGGTGTATCAGGTATGTGATGACGGGCGTCGTCTTGCCTTTACAGTCAAACATGGTCGGCAGGAATTGGGCCGTTTTAGCTGTCCGGCCATGGGACGCATGAATGTGCGCAATGCCCTCGGCGTCAGCGCGCTGGCATCAATGCTCGGGTTAACAGCTGAAGACATTGCGCCTGGCTTAGACAGTTTTCTGGGGACTGGGCGACGCCAAGAGCTGATTGGCCAGGTCAAGGGCATCACTATTATTGATGACTTTGCCCATCATCCAACGGCGGTGACGGTGATGATCGAAGCGGCCCGGCTGCGCTATCCCCAGTGCCGTCTCTGGGCTGTGTTTGAGCCGCGTTCAAACACGTGCCGCCGAAGGATCTTTCAGCAGCCCCTGACCAATGCGCTGGGCGGTGCCGACCGAGTGATACTCGGCCCTATTTTTACCAAGCCTCAAGATGCACTCGATGCGGCGGAACTCTTCTCGCCGGCAGAGCTTGCGACTGATCTTCGCGCCTTGGGTAAACATGCATTTGCTGGGCAAAGCGTTGATGAGATTTGCGCGCTCTTGACTGAGGAGTGCCAAGCCGGGGATGTCGTGTTGGTGATGTCTAACGGCTCATTTGGCGGGCTGCCGCGCAAACTATTGGCTGCGTTACACACTGACTAAGGCAAGCTGATATTGAGAGTCGTCTTTCCGTTGCCGTACAAACGCACATATGTCCGGTAGTTGCGCAAAACCAGCTTCACGTACTTGCGAGTCTCGCGATAACTAATACTCTCGATAAACTCATCCGGCTCTAACTCCCCGGAACGGGTCTTCCACTTATCGGCCGCCCTTTCACCTGCATTATAGGCTCCCAAGGCCAGAATGACGCTGTCATTGTAGCGATCAAGCAGCTGGCGCAAATAGGTGCTGCCCAGACTAATATTCAATTCCGGATCGGTAAGCGGGCTGACTCCGTTCAGCGGCAGTGATGTCAGCCCGGCTGCCGTGGTTGGTAGCAGCTGCATGAGCCCATACGCATTCGCAGGTGACACAGCTGTCGGGTTAAACAGACTCTCCTGACGGATAAGGGAAATAATAAGGTAGGGGTCGAGATCGTGTTGCTGGGCCTGGGCACTCACAAAACCCCAATATGCTTGAGGATAGAGATAGCCTTGTTTGAGCTGACTGCCCACCTGCAGTTTCTGGGCTAACTGAAACGCAGCCGTATGGTCGTTCAAGCGTCGGTACTCAACCAGCAAGAAGCGGGTCCAAGTTGTACCCATCGGGGCTTTTTTCCGTATCCAATCGAGTTCACGCTGAGCTAGGTTGAGCAAGCCGAGTTCGGCCAGTACGGTACAGCGCTTGTAATGGGCAGTCTGGGCGGCTGATAAACGGGGGGCCTGTTTGGGAGGCAGGGCGTGGATGGTCAAGGCTGCGGGTGTAATGCCGAGGCGTTTTTCCGCCCAGAGGGCATAATACCCATATGGATACAGACGCAACAGACGACGATAGCCTTGCTTTGCTTCTTTGAGCTTTCCTGCTCGGTCGGCGGCGCGGGCTTGCCAGTACAATGCACTGCCTCCTTCTGCCGTACCTGGCTCGGACTGGGCAAGCGTGCGCAAGATCTTTCGGGCGTGTTTATAATCGCCCAGTTGATAGGCCATCCAGCCGAGCCGCCAGTGCGCTTCACGCACCAATGGCCCAGGTGAGAAATGTTGGGTCAGGTACTGATAGGCGGAAGCCGCACGCGCATTAGCCTGCTGGTCTTGAAAAATCCGGCCGATGGCGTACCAGGCCTCAGCCGCCAATGCGTGGCGTGGATAAGCCTGGGTCAGACGCTCAAACAGTGGCAGTGCTTTTTTGTCCTGATCTCCGTTCCAGAAAAATCGCGCCCATCGATACAACGCTCTCGGAGCTGACGGTGTTTTCGGATAGCGTTCAATAATCTGTTGCCAGTGCGCCTGTGCCGCGTCAGTGCGCCCTTGGCTCTTATATATCCCGGCT
>CAZXFE010000255.1:0-5295 GCA_964639795.1 uncultured Enterobacteriaceae bacterium
GATCTTCCGCGCACTAGTTCTTGCGTGTGGTAGCCTCGTGTCAGGTGCATGGAAACGGTGTAAAAGTGAATTGCCACTTCAAACTATCATGACAATTTGAGGTGGATGTTCTAGATAGTAGACTTACCAATTTCAAATTGCTCGCATGCGCGCGTTGGCGCAATATGGACAGTGGGATAGCTCCATGCCAAACGAACAAGGTCTTCTCTTTCCCGACGAGATGGGATTTCAAAGGGGACTACCGTCACCATTTGGCTCCCGACCGGCATTTGAGACGCCTGCGTATACGCTGATTACTGAACCTACTCAGCTTGAACAGATTTTGCCTGTCCTTCAGGCTGCGCCTGTTCTGTCGTGCGATACGGAAACAACAGGCGTGGACTTCAGGCAGGATACCTTACGCCTCATTCAAATTGCGACGCTTGCGCATGTCTACCTCTTTGATCTCAGCAGAGTTCCGGCCCGGTCTGTATTTTCACTCTTCACTGCGGACAGACTATGGCTTTTTCACAATGCCAAGTTTGACCTGAAATTTCTCGTCTCAGCCGGTTGTCCGTGGCCCGCTCGGGTCTTTGATACCATGCTGGCCAGCCAAGTGCTCAAAGCCGGACTCAGAGTCCGACATAGCCTCGAAGAACTGACCGATCGGACGTTGAGTCTTGCCCTGCCGAAAGATCTACAGGCCGGCGACTGGTCGGCGGAACTTACTGAGGCGTACTTGGCTTACGCTGCGCGTGATGTCGGAGTCTTGTGGCCACTGTATGACTGCTTAAGGACTGAGCTTAGGGAGGCGGGCTTAGCGCGGGCGGCACAGATTGAATTTCGGTGCGTGAAAGCCTTGGCTTGGATGGAGATCGCCGGCATAGCCTTGGATGCCGAACGCTGGCTAGCCCGGACCCTAGAGGACGAGGCGCAGCTCGACACGCTGACGCAACAGCTCAATAAGCAAGCGCAGGATTTGGGGCAGGCCATGAACTGGGCTTCTCCGCAGCAAATAAAAGGACTTTTCCACACGTTGGGTTTTCCACTCCCCAACGCCCAGGCGGCGACGTTAAAACAAATCGATCATCCTATAGCTAAGCTGCTAGTCAGCTATAAAGAAGTTGCCAAACGGGTTAGCACCTACGGTCGCAGCGTTATCGATGAGTACTTCGATCCGGACACTGAACGGGTGTATCCGGTGTATTTTCAAAACGGTGCAGCAACCGGCCGCATGAGTTGCGGGGGGCCGAATATTCAGCAGATTCCAAAAGCGCGCGCATTCCGGTCCTGCTTCCGGGCTGCATCAGGTATGGCGCTTATTAAGGCCGACTATTCACAGATCGAACTGCGTATCGCGGCCGTCTTAGCCAACGATGAGACTATGCTCAAGGCATTTCGAGATAACAGCGATTTGCACGCGCTGACCGCCTCGCGTATCCTGCAAATCCCGCTCGGCCAGGTCGAGCAGCAGCACCGTCAACTCGCCAAGAGTGTAAACTTTGGATTGCTGTACGGCATGGGTATCAATGGGCTGGAACGTGACGCCCAAGGAAAATATGGTGTTCCCATGACGAATCAGGAAGCGGCCCATTATCACCGGGCATTTTTTCAGACGTATCGGGGCATCGCGCAGTGGCACCAGCAGGCCAAACGGCAAGTCGAGCAGGCAAAACAACAAGATCAGGGATTAGAAACCCGTACCCTGACCGGACGGCGATTTCTTGGGGTGCGTCACTTTAACGTCCTGCTCAATATTCCCGTGCAAGGCACAGGCGGTGATGGCCTCAAGCTCGCGCTGGCCCGATTGTTTGAACAGCGTAACAGGCTGCCGAGTGCTACTCCTGTAGCGTGCGTACATGATGAAATTCTTGTTGAGGTGCAGCTGGCCGAGGCAGAACAGGCGCGGGCGTGGCTTACCGAACAGATGATTGAGGCAATGCGTGACATCGTCGGAGATAAGGTCCCAATCGATGTAGAAACGATGCTAGGCAAAAATTGGGCAGGAACGCCCTTGGAGGGTCGGTAAGCAGAAGGTGAAACGGGCGTTGCGCTTCAAATGTGTATCCACATTCCCGTTTCCAACGGAATGACGGTCTTTGTTGTGCCATACCGACGCAAGCAGGTATCCAGGCCTAGGAGAAAAGACGAAGTTTCGTTAGTAGGGCTAAGCGGCTAATGCCGGTCGGATCTTTTCTTCTAATATTTCCACATTGCGTCGGTATTCTGCTACGCTTTCATACCCTTGTGTATGCACTAGGTGGCTCGCTCCAGCCTCGGCAAATTGGTTGGCATAGTCGACGGCTTTGGGCGGATCATTGATGGGTAAGGTCTTCATGGCAATGATCTCAAGCGGCGACCGTCCGGCCTCCTGAGCCAGAGTGTTGAGCCGTTCAACGTTCGGTTTCATGACATCCGGCTCGACACCAGCCGGAATCCAACCATCGCCGTATTTAATGGCACGCTGCAAACTATGCGGCGGTGCTCCGCCAACATAGATCCGTGGGCGTGTAGGCCGTGGTCGAAACAGAAACGGTTGTCCATTGGCCTCAGCCGTATCATCACCATCAAAACAGTGCCGCAAAAAGGCAAGCGTCTCATTCGTGATGGTCCCGCGTTTGCTGTAATCCACGCCGAGGGCGCGAAATTCTTCTTTCATCCACCCTACCCCGACGCCCAGGCGTAGCCGCCCGCCTGATAGCTCCTGGACGGTTGCTACCAGTTTGGCGGTCGGGAGCGGCGGGCGGTAGGGCAGGAGAATGACCGCTGTCCCCAAGCTTATCCGTTTTGTAGCCGCGGCCAAAAAAGCAAGCGTCGCGAACGGATCCAGGTTGCGGCCTTCGGCGAAATCCGGGACGCCGTCCGGCATATCTGCCTTGGGCGGGATCGCAATATGTTCGTTAATCCACAGCGTATCAAGCCCGGATTCATCCGCTGCTTGCGCGCACTCACGCATGACGTCCGGTGTGGAATGTGGGCCCCAGTTGCGCAGATTAATACTTAACTTCATGCTATCCTCCGTTTCGCTTTTTTTCTCCGAAACAATCGTAGCCGTGAAAAGACTTGTGTCTACTCCAGTTTTTACGGGCTGCAAGCTGACGCTGGAATTCGCAGCGGATTTGGCATACCAACGAGGTGCGGCGCAGAAAAAGGACACAAAAGATGCAAGGAGGGAAACAATGGCCATGAGTATTGATAAACTCAAAAAGATCTTGCGAGGAAGGCAGATGCCGCCGGACGTCGAGCCACCGGTGATGGCCATGCGTAAGAGCATGGAAAAAATGGCCTTCAAGGCGGCTAACGATATCGAAATTGAAACGGTGACTGTGGCTGGTAGGGACGCCGAATGGGTGCGTGCGCCAGGCAGTCAGACTGAACGGGCAATTTTATATCTACACGGTGGAGGTTATGTGATGGGCTCGATCAATACCCATCGGTCACTTGCCGGAGAGATCTCACGGGCAGCTCAGGCTACGGTGTTGCTCGTCGATTACCGCATGGCGCCGGAAGATCCCTTTCCTGCGGCAGTTGATGATGGTGTGGCCTCGCTCCAGTGGCTTATTGATCAGGGCTACGCTGCAAAGAATATCGCAGTCGGCGGGGACTCTGCTGGGGGTGGATTGGCCTTGGCTACCCTAGTTGCTGCACGGGACAAAGACGTCCCCATGCCTGGGGCTGCCGTAGCTATCAGTCCGTGGTTAGATATGACCTGTTCGAACGAGTCGTATCAAACGAGAGCAGATGCCGATCCTATGGTGACGTCATATGGGCTCAAACGTATGGCTGCGCTCTATGTCAACGATGGTGATCCAAAGCACCCGTATGCGTCGCCTAATTTAGCTGACTTGAATGGGTTGCCTCCGCTGTTGATCCACGTCGGCCGAGATGAAGTCCTTCTTGACGACTCGGTCAAGTTCGGGGAAAAAGCCAAAGCCGCCGGCGTAGACTGCACGCTCGAAATCTGGGACGGCATGATCCACGTCTGGCATGCCTTTCATCCCATGCTAGATGAAGGCCAGAAGGGTATTGAGCGGGTCGGGGAGTTCTTACGAGAGAAGTGGGCGCCGTAACTAAAGGCGACAATCCTCTCGTTTGAAAATTGTAGGGGCAGATCTATGTGTCTGCCCTTTTATTTGTGCGCAAAATAGGCGCACGGTAGTCGTTGTGAGTGCGTATTATTGCTCGTCGGACTCTTCGGGAGTTCGTAGAATCGAAAATCGGCTATGCTGATCAAGCTGCTCTGAAGGCCGCTTTGGATGCTTAGTTTGACGAAGTAAAAGAATCAAACTGAACGAGTACCGCCAACGTGAAGCGTCAGTATGCGACTGCGAAGATCGTCATGGCAGACCGCATCATTTTAAATATTGAAGTGGGTGTGTACGGTTCTATAGTCTCGGTTGATTTTATGAAACGCATCGTATGGATTAAATGGGTCGGTACGCGAAAAGACCACGATAAAATTGATGTCAAAGAGGTGGAATATGAAAAGCCTTGAACCCATCAAAACTGAAGCCGACTATGGAGGAGCTTTAGAAGAGTTTGAGCAGCTTTAGGGAGCTCCTTCCGGCACTCCAAAAGGCGACCGCCTTGATGTTCCTGCAACACTCATACCTGCATACAAAAGCGAACACTCTCCCATGGACCCGCCTGACCCGATCGAGCCGATTAAATTCCGTATAGGACAGCAAGGACTTGCGCGTAAAGATCTGGAAGGAGTCCTAGGAAGCTGCACCCGAGTGGCTGAGGTGCTAAATCGATGCCGGGGACTGTCTATCCATATGATCCGTCGGTTGCACGAGAAATTGGAAATCTCCGCAGAGGTATTGATACGCCCGACAAGATTAAGAAGGGGAGCTTGATATCGATCGCTCTCACTCCCCCCAATACGTCGCATCCAAAACTAGCTCTACGGTAAACGGACATTGCTCAGGAAATGTCTCTTCACGGAGTTCGGTCTCATCCATCACGTCAGCGCGGGCGGCAGGATACTTATTGGGCGGCATCTGTGCCGTCTGTCTCGCAAGGCTGGGGCTGTCCTTCAAAAGTTCTTGAATCTCAATCCTTCCGTTCCAAATGGACTTGCGTCAGGAAGCATCGCGCTTATCGGGTTGATGTCGCCACTTGAGTAAGTGCAAGACGACGTTTCGAATATGGTTTTCTACGTTCCGATGTTCGCGTTTCCCCCAATTTTCGGGCTCCTCCACAACAGGTGAAACGTCGCCTTCTGTGTTTAGTCCCTGCCGTATCAAGACTGGGGTCTCAAACAGCCAGGTTTAGAAGTCTTTGTCATACAAGCTGGGATCGGGCAGAGGGGGG
>CAZXFE010000256.1:0-5131 GCA_964639795.1 uncultured Enterobacteriaceae bacterium
TTGCTTACTATGATCGTTACGGCGCTGTACGGGTGGAGTAAGAGCATCCTGCGCCCTAGAGCACGTCTTGTGTCTCTGTGGTTGAAGCTTGGGCTCGGGTAAGGGCGTTACAGTCCTACACGTTTTGGCGGTTTGAAAAGTTCTTTTGCGCTCAGAATTGGCTTGCAAGAAGTTGTAGTGTTTATTTAACTCATTAAGCAGTCTAATCGTGGTTGGACGACAAGCCCAAGAAATAGCTAGGCTAAAAACAAGTGACCTCCTTATCGTTGCTCTTTCTTATACACCTCATAAATAAGGAGCATGGATATGACCTTACCAATTTGCACTACAGTTGAAGATATCCAAGCAGTCTGTGGGTATCTGGCGAGAAAGCCTCCTGGTGTAACGTTGAAAAAAGCGAAGGCTGTCCTAGATTCAAAGATCCTTGATAGACGAAAACTGTCAGCCTTTAAGTTTTGGGGACTAATTGAGGATCAAGGCCGCTTAAAACTCACTCCTAGAAGGCGTGAAGCAGTTCAAGACCACGGTACAGGCGACTGTTGTTTTTGCTAAAAAGATTCGTGACATAGATCTATAGAGCGATAGTTGAGAGTGTCATACACCGTGGCCAAAAATTTCTGACAGCAGTGGACGTTGCGGCACACTGGCACAATCATTTCAAGGATCACCTGTCTGAAAGTGAAAGGATTGGGAAAGGTCAAGCTGTGTGTTTCAGTCCAGATCTACTCACGTAAATCGAGCCACGACTCCATGTGTGAACTTTTATGACAGAACAAGGGCGGCGTCGCATGAGTTGGTCGTATAGCGAGTATAGGGAAAACCTGTTGGGGGAGAGGAGGTTCCACAAATCACCGCGCGAACGCTGCGCTTCACTGCGCACTTACACGGCGCTGTTGGGTTGCGGCTTCATCAATCATCATTGTCTGGGGGTTGATAACCACGCCGTAGTCTTTTTCCGCTATCTTTACCGTAATGAAGTCGTCGAGCACATCGTCTAAAACGAGCTGGGGATTGCGTTCAAGCGGATTGCCGTAGGCTCCACTGTTTGCGGTTTTAATTTGGAGTAGTTCGTTTGCCTGCATGGGGTAGCCGGTGACTTTACTATACAACCGCTCTTCACCCTCAACACCAGGATTCTTAATCATAGATGCCCGGCAGCCATTCCCGCCGTTGAAGATTCCCTTGGGTGGATCAAAATGTCGCTCTGCCTCCGATGACAAATAGCCTGAAACGAGAAAACGATTCTCACGCACAATGCCTATCCCGCCGCGCCATTTCCCAGGCGCAATCGGCTCATCACGCAGCTCGTAGCGCTCGTTGCGCAGCGGAAAACGCATATCCAGCTCTTCGACAGGATTATTCCGTGTGTTCTCAATCAAGCAGGCTATGGAGTCGAGGCCGTCTTTGCCGAGTCGGCCGCCCCAATTGCCTTCGTTGACTTCCAGGTACACCCAATATTGTCCTTTCTCTTCAAGAAAACCGCTATAGCTCAGGAAATGGACATGCGCGGCATTGCCGGCACACACCTTGTCCGGAACCGCCTGGGCAAGGGCAAGATTTACCCCGTCAGCCAGATACTGGACCTGATTGAAACGACTAAAACAGGCGCGCGGAAAACGCGGATTAAAAATGCAGCCCTCCGGCGCAATGACGGTAATGGGCCGAAAGATGCCTTCGTTTTGCGGCACTGAATCGGGATAGGTGGCTTCATCAAGCAGAATACTCCGGACGATTACGTATGACGCTACCAAGGTGCTGCCCTCAAACGGCACGTTATAGCCCGTTGGGACCTCGGGACTTGAGCCGGTCAGGTCAATCGTCAACTCGCTGCCTTCGACTTTGACCTTGACGCATACGGCGAGCGGCTGATCGCGATTGCGCCCATCGTCGTCGAGATATTGGGTTGGCGCGACATACTCACCGTCCGGGATTTTCTCGATTTCTTTGCGCAGCATACGCTCTGAGTAATTCATCAGCTCCTGGGCGGTATCGAGCACGGTGGTGACACCGTATTTTTCAGCCAGACGTACAAAGCGTTCTCGCCCGAGCTGACAGGCGGCGATCATAGACTCAATATCGCCCGCATTCATCTCCGGAGTGCGAACATTATCGAGAAAGAAACGCCATAGGTCATCATTGCGCACACCCTTGTTGTACAGCTTAATGCCGTTGAACAGTCTGGCCTCGGCCCAGACATCGACTACGTCAACATTCAATCCTGGCGCGGCTCCCCCCATATCGAGCAGATGCGCCGTGGCTGCGGCAAACCCGATGAGCTCGCCTTGCCAGAACACCGGCACAGCGATGCCTAAGTCGGGTGTATGGGTTGCGCCCTGGTAGGGATGGTTATGAAGAATGACGTCACCGTCGTTGATCTTGCCTTTGAGCCGTTTCAAGAAGCCGCGAATATAGGCCGGCAGCGAGCCAACGTGCATGGGCGAGGTATCGCTCTCACAGATTTCATTGCCTTCCGCGTCATACAGACCTGCTCCAAGGTCTTCAGACTCACGGATAAGGCTGGAGTACGACATGCGGTAAAGGACGTGGGCCATCTCTTTGGCTGCAGCAGTGAAAGCACCGTTCAAAACGCGCAGGGTGATCGGGTCAATTGAGGGGGAGACGCCGTTTGGTGCGGTGTGTCCGTTTGTTGGGGCCATGCCGTTATCTCCTGTGTCTGATTCTACTCGCACGCGATAATCAGCGTGCCGTACTGATCGACTTCTGCCGACAAGCCTGGATTGACCACGACCGTGCTGTCAAGCTGTTCAATAATGGCCGGTCCAGTAATAACATTTCCTGCTTTTAAGCGCGTGCGGTCATAGAATGCGGTTGAGAGCTTCTTCGGTTTGCCATCCGCATTGAATGTGACGTCTAGCGTCGAAGTCAGGGCGTCTTTCGCATCGGCATTGCCGAGGGGAATATCTTTCAGACGTAGCTCTGGAATAAGGCCAACTCCCTGTACCCGGATATTAACGATCTGGATATCACTGTCTGGAAAGCGCCGTACGTATTCGCGTTCATGGGCGATATGGAACGCTTCAGCCGCCTGCTCTTGCCAAGCCGCCGTAATGCTTCCGAGCGGCAGTTCGACGCGTAGCTCGTACCCCTGGCCGACATACCGGCAGTCGGCAATACGTCGGATCAAAGACTGATGCGCGGATTGGTCCGCATCCATACCATCTACTTGGAGCCGCTCGGCGGCCTGTTTTTCAAGCACTGCAAAGTCTGTTGCAAGTTTGTCGCTATTCAAGGTCGAGAAGAGTTGCATCTCAGTGGCGACAAACTCATACACAATGTCCGTTGCCAGAAGTCCCAGGGCAGAAGTAATGCCAGGGTAACGTGGCACCAGGATCTTGGGAATACGAAGTTCTTGCGCAATATCACACGCGAACAACGGTCCGGCTCCGCCTGCGGCAACAAGCGCAAAGTCGCGCGGGTCATAGCCCTTTTGGACGCTGCTGATTTCAATGCCCTCAATCATACTGTGGGTCAGTATCCGCACGGCGCCGAGGGCAGCTTGGTCCAGGTCCACGCCTAACGGCTGACATAGCCCTCGCTGCACAGCCTCCTCGGCTAAACGTCGTTGGACCCGGACCTGACCACCCAGAACATTCTCCGGTCGGATTTTACCCAGGACAACGAGTGCGTCGGTTGCCGTTGGTTGCATGCCGCCTTTGCCATAACACGCCGGGCCAGGATCAGCGCCCGCACTCTTGGGGCCCACCCGAAACATGCCGCCCGCGTCAATATAAGCCAGGCTGCCTCCGCCCGCGCCAATGGCGTCAATTTCGACCATCGGGATCATGGCGTGATAGCCCGCAACCTTGGTGTCGAGTAAATGCTTCATCCGTATCTGGCCGCCAGGCGCAACGCCGATGTCGGCAGATGTGCCGCCAACGTCGAGCGTGATGACGCTAGGAGAGCCCGTACTCTTTCCGGTCCAAATCCCACCAATGAGACCGGCAACCGGACCGGACATCAGCAGATTGACCGGACGATAGGCTGCGCCTTCGGTTGTGGCCACGCCTCCGACCGACGTTATCAGATGCAGTCCGCCGCGAATGCCCTTGTCTGTGATGGTTTGGTCCAAGCGCCTGACATACTGACTGACCTGTGGACCCACATAGGCGTTGAGGCAGACCGTACTAAAACCCTCGTACTCCCTGTACTGTGGCAGCACCTCATGCCGGATTGACAGGTAACAGTCCGGGTATTCTTCCAGAATGATTTCTTTGGTGCGTTTCTCGTGGGCTGGGTTGAGAAACGAGAAGAGGTAACACACGGCAATAGATTCAACGCCTTCGGCCTTGAGCAAGCGTACGGCCTGGCGGACTTCGTCTTCCTCAAGTGGCGTGAGCACTTCGCCCTGAGGCGCAATAATGCGTTCCGTTATAGGTCGCCGGTAGCGACGCCGCACGAGCGGATGCTTCTGCCACGGTACGTCTTGATATAGGCTAAACGACAGCGGCCGCTTGTGGCGCGCGATGTGCAGAATATCGCGGTAGCCCTTGGTGGTGAGCATACCGACTTTGGCCCCAGTGTGTTCCAGCACGATGTTGGTCGCTACCGTCGTACCGTGGAAGAAATGATGAATATGCGCCGGTGAGATTCCTACGCGCTCGCACAGTTCATCCACGCCTTGGAGAGTAGCCTCGGAGGGGTCTGCCGGCGTACTGGGCAGCTTATGAACGACTACTTCGCCGTCTTCCTCGTCTATATAAATTAAATCGGTGAACGTCCCCCCGACATCGACCCCAACGCGTTTCATCGCTATCCTTTCTCACAGCAATAATTCATCCTGTCGCCCTTGTATGTCATTCCGGCCTAGGTGGTCAAATGTCCTTCGCTATAGCGATACGAACTGAGGAACAATGCTAACAACAATCGAGCAAATAAACACGGCGATCAACTCCATAGTGTGGGGACCGCCGTTGATGGTCCTACTGATCGGCACGGGGGTGTATCTCAGTTTTCGCCTGGGATTCTTACAATTCACCAAACTGGGATTGATCTGGCGCTCTACACTGGGCCAATTGTTCTCGCGTAACGGAGATGAAGGGGCGGGCGAACTCAGCGCGTTTCAGGCCGTAAGTTCTGCCATGGCGGCGACGGTCGGAGTAGGCAATATCGT
>CAZXFE010000257.1:0-5051 GCA_964639795.1 uncultured Enterobacteriaceae bacterium
GCTGGCTGCCGAACGACTTTCGGATCATGACGGGCGAAGACAAACTGGGCGCATTCCTGAATTATGAGTCGGCCGATACCACACGTTTCTATTGCAAAACGTGCTGGACGGTGCTGTTCGGCGACCATCCGTTCTACGAGAAAAGGATTCTCGTGTCGCAGGTGGCAGCGTACAAAGAATTCGAAGGCCTGATGAACGTTGTCCGGATGGAGCCGCAGGCCCGGCATTTCCTGAAGGACCTCGATGAAGAACAAATTGCGGCATTACCGCCCTGGCCCGGCGACCCATCGAACGTTTACCAGGGCGCTGCGGAGAATTTGCTCGAACACTTTCCCACGATGAAAGCCGCGGGCGGCGAAGGTACCGCAATGAACGCGCAGATTCTGCTGGATAAAGTGGGTGGTGCTTTCGTGCCCGCGGATGAAGCGCGGTTATCGACGGGTCCGCCTTCTATCATGCGGCAAATGGCCGTACAGGCAGGCGAAACCAATTAGTGCCGAAAAGGTGTCAGGGAAAATAGGAGGCCGTCTGCAATTACGAAAATAACTTGGCGACGGAAGAGAGATGAAAAACCTTGAAGAGGAGAAACTTCAGCGGTATTCTCTCCTGCAAGAGGTGTGGAGGAGTGCGACTCAGAGAGAGCTGGTCTAACTTTTTGCTGCAGACCGACTACATCCTGCTCTGAAGTCTACAACGGCTGAGCAGGCGACGTTGGGCGGTGTAAACAAGCGAGGAAAGCGAGCACCATGGCAAGTATCAACTGGAAGATTCAAGGGCAGTTTGTTGAAGCGTGCAACTGTGACTATACCTGCCTATGTCCAGCAACGAAGGGCACGGTTCGACCGACGCATGGCGACTGTATCGTGACGCATGTCTACGACATCGAACGCGGGAGCTACGGCGACCTTACCCTGGACCATTTGAGGTTTGCGTGGATAGCGCGGACTCCTGGCCAGATGGCGGATGGTGACTGGTCGCAGGGGATTGTGGTAGACGCACACGGCCAACCGGAACAGCGCGAGGCGCTGGCCGCCATTGCGAGCGGTGAGGCCGGTGGCCCACTGGCGAGGTTGCAGGCACTAGTCAGCACGTTCCTTGGTGTCGAGACCCGGCCGATCCATTTCGAGCGCACCAGCATGCGCACGGTCGTCTCGATCCCAGAGCTGCTCGACGAGGACGTGGAAGGCGTCCCAGGCGTCAACCCGGCTGAGCCCATCTACTTCGACAACATCGCTCATAGCGTGAACAGCCGCATCGCTCTTGCTAAGACAAGCCGTTTCCAGGTGCATGCCTTTGGCTTCCACTTTGACTCGGAGGGCGGCAGAACGAGCAGCTTTTTTGCGCCGTTTGATTGGCAAGCATAGAGGACGGGCGACAACTAGGTTTTTTGCTTGATCGATGGGATTTTCCCGTCTTCTGTCGCTCACCGGGAGCGTTAGGTTGTTCACCAGTACCTATGGGTACCGGTTAGGGGACGGCCAATTAGTCTCGGTCGAGACAGTGAGGAATCTTATAGCGAGCCAAGAAGTGGCAGCAAAAACGGCAACAACCGCAGGAAACAGGTTATTGGAAGACAGTTAAGTACCTGAAAAGAAAGGCGGAGTCGGTGAAAATTGAACTCACGACCACTTAAATGCCATTCAAGTGTCGGCTGCGACACCAGCCTAACAGACCCAGTCATTTTCGTGCCTTACACGATTTTTGTTAGACTATGAATTGGTTTTCTTATGCTACAGTACACTGACAAAAGGCGGACAATTGCCATCTTTGCTGCCTAGACGCACTTATTCAAATCTCCCGGACAAGCCTCTCAGTGCCTCTCCGGCCATAGCCCGATCCATAATAGCTTTTGGCTCAGAGGCTATCTGATGAAGACGCCCCATTATCGACGGTTTCGGGACCGGGCCGTTACGGCCTGGCACGAGGTGAAAGAAGGGCTGGAAGCTGCGTAAGAGGGAACCGCAGCGGACTTCACACTACGTGAGTTTAGACTCCGTTTCGATAACTTGACAACACCCTTCAATGTTTTTAGATAGAAAGGACCACCGGGAAGGAATAGATAGATGGAAAAACCAAAATTGTACGGTGTACCTGGTTCACGGGCGATACGCTCATTGTGGGCAATTGAAGACATTGGGACTGAGTACGAACACGTGCCTGTCAATTTGATGGACGAGTCAGAAAGGGCCGAGTTTTTAGCCGTGAATCCCAACGGCCGGATTCCCGCTCTGCAGGACGGTGCCGTGACCTTGTTTGAATCTATGGCGATCAATCTATACCTGGCCAAGACGTATGGCGGGGATCTGTATCTTCGCGACCCAACCGGTGAAGCGCAGGCATGGCAGTGGAGCGTGTGGGTGATGACCGAGATTGAAGCCGCACAGATGGACATCATAGCGCAGAAGCGTTTTGTGCCCGAGGAGAAACGAGATCCGAGTATCATCAAGGCCGCTGAGAAGACCTTGGACCGCCCGTTGAAGGTGTTGGATGCAGCCCTAGCCAAGAATCCGTGGCTGGTTGGGAATGCTTTCAGCATTGCCGACCTCAATGTGGCCGGTGTCATGCTGATCCTCCGGATCGTCAAGTTCGACTACGCGGACTACCCAAACGTCCAGTTCTGGCTCGATGCCTGCTATGCCCGGCCGTCGCTCAAACGCGCACAGCGTGTTGGGAAGTAGGCTGATTATTAAGGGGAAGGCAGGTCGAATGGTCCGGGATAACTCTGTACTCGAAGCGTTCGCACCACATGCATAATAGGGAGGATCTCATGTCTCCTCGCAATGGCAGAACCCCTCGCTTTGCATTGTCAAATTATCGTGGTCCTTGCAAAACGTTTGCTTTGTATGCCGTAACGAGGGCATGAGTTCTCGTACCACAATCCCGTATGAGAATCATCGGTTTCCCCCGGAAATCATTGCCCATGCGGTATGGCTCTACCATAGGTTCTCGCTCAGCTTTCGTGAAGTCGAGGAACTCTTGGCCGAACGAGGCGTCACGTTGA
The DNA here is from genome assembly GCA_964639795.1 of uncultured Enterobacteriaceae bacterium. Taxonomy (GTDB): domain Bacteria; phylum Desulfobacterota; class Binatia; order Bin18; family Bin18; genus Bin18. The sequence continues at coordinate 3,002 of CAZXFE010000257.1, forward strand.
GCTATGGGGCCGTACGTCTCTGGTGCCTCAAATTCGGGTCAGCGTTCGCCAGGAAGTTACGCCACCGTATGAAGCCCGCACACTATCGGTTATTCCGAGACAAGGCCTTTGCCACCGGGCGAAACGTTACAATGGGGCTGGAAGTAGTGTAAGGGTAAGCCTCCTTTGGCCTCGCACTACGTGAGGTACCTGCTCTGCCCCAATAACATGACAATGCCCTCTCCGTACTCTGTTTCAATAACTTGAGAGCGCCTTTCACATATTCCGGCCACATTGTCCAGGCTGTTATCGGAATCTGGCAGCGCTTTACGGAGCGAGTTGGTAAAAGCGTGTCGCGGTACCGCGAAACATATTGTCTTTTTCTTCCTCGGTATAATCTTTGACCAATTTTTTAAAGAAGTTCCAAAGAATAGGGTAAGACAGCGCTAGCTTATCGACGGGAAAGTTGCTTTCGAACATGCAACGGCTTGGTCCAAACGTCTGTATGGCATGCTGATAGTAACGACTTTGTTTGCTGACGAGTTCGTCAGAGCTCGGAGGTAACACGTGTGCTTCAAATCCAAACCCGTTCCAAGGCATGGCTAATCCACCGAGCTTAACGAACACATTCGGACACGTTGCGAGTTCTTTCAAATCCGTTGCCCATCGGCTGTATATTTCGCTTTCTTTCCCTGCATAGGGGCCGATCCCCAGTGGTGTGCCGAGGTGGTTGAGTACGATGTCTACGCCCGGAAACGTACGTGCAAGGGCGGTTAAGGATGGGGTCTGGTGATGATATTGGTACGCGTCATAACAGAGCTTCATGTCACCGAGTACTGCGAAGCCTTCACGAAACTTTGGATCGCCATAGAGATTCGCGTCGTTCACCCCAGGCATAGAGACAATGTCGTCGTTCCTATCCCACGCTGCGGGCTGTCTGATGCCGCGGAATAGGCTACTTGCTTGTTGATGTGCTTCGAGTACATGGCGGACTGCACCACCCATACGGAGTTCTGCCGTACCGATCATGGCGCCAATGCGTGACGCTTTTGATTGTTTGCTACTCTGCCGTGCGATTTCGTCTACCCATTCGGTCTCGCCAACGACCCGGAACTCTTCGGGGCCGTCTTTTCGGTAGCCTTCCCAACATTGCAAATAGACCGTCTGTTCGACGCTGTGCGTTCCCGTATCAGACCACAGGTCTTGGAGGTCGTAGTGGGGGAAATCTGGGGTTTCCGCGAAGAAATGGTGATGGGGGTCGACTATTCGTCGATCAGGATCAATGATTTCCTCTTGAACTTTACCAAGCCACTCGTGACGGATTTTCAACTGAGTTGTAATTTCATTTTCCATTGTCATACTTTTCTCCTGGGGGAGGCTGTCAAATTATGGGGGGCCTTCCACTGTTCGTTGCATACGCCGGAACAGAGGTATGAATTCTCCAGCGCAAGTCTGTATCTCTCAAGAATATCCATTGCGCCCATCAGCGTGCCGCCGCAGTTTATAGGAAAAAGCGTTGGCCGTTGACGTCTTAGTAATGGGCGGTCCCGCCATCCACATTGATTGTTTGGCCCGTGATAAAGTCACTGGCATCGGAGGCCAGAAACACGATGGTCCCCGCTAAGTCGGACGGCTCTTCATGTCGCTTGACGATTTGCATCTTCAGGAGCTCTTCTTTAAGTCCGGCGATCGTCTCTGGGTCCGCGATGCTCAGGGCAGACTCCGTCATGGTATAGCCCGGCGTCACGGCGTTGACATTGATCCCCGTCCCGGCCAGCTCCCGTGCCAAGGCACGGGTGAGCGACCACACCGCGCCCTTCGAGGCCACATAATGGAGGAGAAGCGGGGTGCCCACATTGATCGTAGTCGACGAAATGTTGATGATTTTGCCTTTGGCCTGCTGCTTCATGGCCGGCATGACTGCTTTGCAGCACAGCCACATCCCCTTGACGTTGACCGCCATCACTTGATCCCAGCGCTCTTCCGCGATCTCCTCAAAGGGCGTCAGCTCTGCTAAGACCGCCGCGTTATTGACCAGAACGTCGATCTGCCCAAAGCAGTCGACCGCCTG
>CAZXFE010000258.1:0-5039 GCA_964639795.1 uncultured Enterobacteriaceae bacterium
CAAGACTCTCGTCAGCCTCATTAGCATAGAAGGGAAAAACATGGCCACAGAAAATCAATTTGCCTCAGCACTTCAAGCAGACATTATCGTGCCCTCGCAGTATTTTGATCGGGTTCGGTCTGAGGACTCATCCCAACCCGAAAAACGTCTCATGCTCGCGGTCATGGAAAATGCGATTGTCACCTTCCAGAAGTCCATTTACGCCGCAACCCGCCGCCAACGGCGCTTACTCAAAGAGACTGAGGAGTGGATCCATTCCCTCGATACGAGCTGGCCCTTCTCATTTGAGAATATTTGCGCCACGCTCGGTATTGATGCAAATTATTTGAGACTTGGGCTGGAGCAGTGGAAAGACACCCAGCTTGAACAATCGGAGGTCCAAGGGGAACCGCTTCCTCGTTCACTGCTGCGGCGCATGAGTAGCCGCCGGCATACCTTGTCAACCTATTCCTCGGCCCCACATGCAAAGGCTGCCTAAAGGCCGACTCCACAGTTACGCGGGTGGCTCTGCGGAAAGCTCCGCAGAAGGCTCCAGTTCCTGTCGGAATGAGACTGACTGTTCGATGGCGTAATCGTATTGCTCGTGCGTCAACCGGCCACGCAACAATTCCACCCGTAGAAAAAGGAAATAGGTTTGGATGACGTCATTGCGGCAATAGTGATGGATGTCATCCAAACGTCCGTCTTGCCACAACTGCTGGACCATTGAGCCGTCAATATCGGTTTTCCCTGGCAGGCCTATCATCTTTGCCAATGCGTTAAATCCACCCCGCAGCCGGTGTACTCCGTAGTTCGTCAAAAAATCGTACAGATCGTAGTGGCCTTCATCAGAAAAACGATAGCGCGATTTACCACCAAAATAGCGCGACAGACGGCATCCGTACTTGAGGGCATGTAGTTCAAGCACAGGCAGATCAAAGCCCCTCCCATTAAAGCTGACCAAGGTGCCAGGGAATTTCTCGAGCCTCTGCCAGAAGGTTCGGACTAGAGCCTCTTCGGCTTCCTCGCCTGATTCACTCCCGTTATCCGCATTGACCGTCTCCACCCCAACAAGCACTTGCTCATCGTTGACTTGGCCCACAACGATAGAAATGGGGACGTGAAAAGAGAGTGGGAAAAAATCGTTCCCCTGCTCTTCACGCAGACGTTCCTTTACCTGACTATAGGCATCGTCCTCCGAGATTCCATCTTCTTCCGCATGCGGGAAATAGACAGCCCGAACGAGGCTTTTCTCTATACGTGTCTCAATGTCGAATATGGTATAGCGCATACAAAGGAAAAGAGCTGGGGACGAAACGCGGCAGAGAGCCAGTCTCTCGCAGCCGGCTAGCGTGCGATGTTTGTCCTAGGCCACAAATCGAATCGTGCCGTCGTCTTCGACGCGCCGCACCTCATCGTTATACATAAGCAAGTGCAAATGCGCCAAGGTCTCAAATGTTGCCGCAAAAATATGAAATATAGGTAGGTCTGACTTCAGATCGAAGACCTGAGCAGCCACTTCATAAGCGGAACACGCTTTGCCGTGCACAATGTCCTGCATCTCTTCCAAGCGATACTTGTGATGCTGGATGATCTGCTTGGCCCGGAAACGATGGTCTGTAAACACGCGGCCATGAGCGGGCAAAACAAGTTCCACGTCAAAATCCTGGATTTTCTCGTGTGAGTCGAGAAAATCTTGTAGAGGATTCTCCGGCCCGGCGTAGTATACGCCAACATGTGGCGTAATCTTGGGCAGAAGATGGTCACCCACGATCATCACCTTATCTTCGGGCAAGTAGAGACAGCAGTGGCCTTCCGTGTGTCCAGGCGTCCACACCACCTGCAGCTCACGTTTTCCTATATACACAGAATCTCCGTCGCGCAGAAAATGATCCGGCTGCGCAGGCATATAACGCGAGCCATAAAAGCTGCCTGGTGTGGGAAGCTCACTCGGGTCATTCAAGGGAATGCCATGCTGCTGGAAGAAGGCAAAGGCCTCAGGTAGGCGTTCGGTGGACTGCAGGCGCTCGACTCTGGGCAGTTCCATCTCATTCAGATAGACATCTGCCCCGGTCAAGTCTTGGTACGTCCGAGACGTCCCAAAGTGATCTGCGTGGTGGTGGGTCGAGATCAGTTTGCGGATAGAGGAGGGCGGACAACCGACTTCGGCGAGCGCCGATTTCAGCGTCTCAATGCTATCTTCCGTATGCATCCCAGTATCGATCAGTGCCCACTCATCTCCATCTCTGACGAGGTACACGTTGATTATGGTCGGACGCATCGGCAGCGGCAAGAAGAGCTCATAGATGCCCGAGGCGACCTCGCGAATATTGGATTCTGTCTGTTTCATTCGTGTATAATGTCCTTGATTGGAAACGTCGCCTTTATTTTCACTTTCCAGCGGTCCACGGCCCCATCTTCGACAACGACCGCGATGTCTGACGCCTGGACCTCGTAGATACCGCTAATAGTCCCGGCCGTCCGGGCGACGGCAAGAGAAACCTCCCCTTCTATACTTGTTGAAGACAAGCCTGTGAGTTCTGTCGTTTTTTCGACCATACGCTCTCCTGTTGTTGCTCTGCCGGGCGCCCTATCCCTCGGCTGAAGAATGTGACGAGCGGGCACCACCGCACGCGGTTGCGCGCACCGAAGCAGAATATGGGCCCGGTCGATACAGCCGGGCCTGTAACGTTTCTTTGAACCGGACCAGTAAGTTCCGCGCGTTTATTTTACTCCGCTTATCAACAAGCCGTTGGACCAGCAAACCATTCAAGGTTGCCATAATCAAGGCTGCATCCGCAGCAGGCTGGATATGTGGATCAAAAAGTCCGGTTTTTCGACCCTGATCAAGAATAGAGGTGAGGAGCTGTTGGTAAACCTGGTAGAGGGCGCTGACATGATCAACCACCTCTTTGGCATTCTCTTCCTCTCGGACGACTTGTCCAAGAACAAACTTCACGGAAGACAGGTGCTGTGCGATGAACTCGTAATAATCGTCAATCAGCTTTTCAAACTGTTCGCGTTCATTGAGTCCCTGCAATCTTTTAGCGTCAATGGAATACGGCGAGAGAAAATTTTGTAGAGCGGTCCGAAAAAGATCCTCTTTCGTGTCGAAATGCCACAGGATGAGCGCTTTACTAACCTCCGCCGCCTGCGCAACCCGGGCTAAGGATGTATCCGTATACCCCTGTGTTGCAAAGAGTTTTCCGGCAACGTCGAGAATCTTTTCACGCGTACTCACGCGTGCACGGTAAGTAAAAAATAACTGCCTGTCAACGCAACAGCCTACGAAGACAAACAGGCAGGGTCACGTGACATGTTTGTTAAAACGTTCATGGACTTCACGGTGAATATAGAAGATCGCTTTTCCGACCTGATCGGCCGTCCAGGTAATAGACGGGAAGTCCGGATAGGTCATATACCCTCCCGAAAAGACCTCATTCCGGTTGCCGTTAGGCCCCAGGAAATAAATCGTCGTGCCACGTGTGATGCCGTGCCGCGCGGGACCGAAATCGATCTGCACATTATTGCGACCTAGGATGTCACCCGCACGCAAGATATCGTTCCAACTGTCCAGCCAGAAAGCAAAATGATGCAGCTTGCCATTCGATCCTTTGACAAAGGCGATATCATGCGCCTTGTTGGAGCAAAAAAGAAACGCAGCCAAGAGTTCCTCGTTATCAAGAGAGGGGATAATGCGCTCGCTCATCCGAAAACCTAGGACGCGGGTGAAAAAATCCACATTGGTCTGCACGTCCGCAGCCGTCACTAGGAGATGATCAAGCCGGTCCGGACCGATCGCACCGGACGGCCGGTCACTCGGCCACGGGTCGGGATTCAGTACCCCAACCTGTGTTCCACTCTGCTCCGCCTCAGCATACAGTTCCAATACATGTTCAGATGGCAGCGTGCAGCGAATGGCCTGTCCAATGCCCAGGTTCTCGCCCGCTGAGACTCGGGTTACGGGCAGCCCAAAGTTCTCAATGGCTTTTTCTAAGTGGGACAGTTCGTCCGAGCTTGCGACCTTATAACCCATCTTCACCAGACCAAGCCCCCCATTTTCGACCACCAGACTGTGATGGTCATACTCATCCCAGCATTTGAAGTAGTGTTTGCCATCCTGCTGAGCGACCTCCTCAAGGCCGAGGACATTGATGTAGTAATCAATTGCCTTATCCAGATCTGACTCGCGGGTATGTACATAACCAAGCCGCATTACACTCATCGTCGTTCCTCCAATTTTGCGATTTTCCAATCTTGCGCTCTCATGTTTACTTTAGCTCTATATCCCTCTTTCAGTACTGTCCAGCTCAAAATTCAGTTCTTACAGCCGCCGGTTGTTGCACGACAAACGAACCGCTAGGCTGCTGTTGTGAAGTGCTCGTACTGCCAGGAACGTGCCGGTTGGTTGCGCAAGACGTGTGCAGACTGCCGTCGTCTACTCGATATTTATCACCAGCATCGAGGGCAAATAGGATTGCTCCAGTTCCTTGACCTGTTTATAGCAACCGGCCTGTCACGCGAGAAAATCGAAGCATTCATGAACGCCGACCGGCACGGCAAGGGGAGTGTGAAGGATCAGATTACTGCAGATATGAGCAGCGAACTCCTCGTTGCAATGGGCATCCGAGGGGAGCAAACGGCCCACGATGTGAAGCAACTGCGCGAAAAGGACAACTGGCAACGGATGGGCGAGCGACCAGAAGAATAGCGCCAGACGCTGCGCCCGTGTTTAAGGAAAATGCCCGGCGCTTAAGGTCGAATGGTCTTCCACTCAAGTTGTTTGGCAATCGCCCTACGCTCGCTCTCGTCCTCAATGTAAACGAGCACGTCTTTCAGGCCCCGAATCTCCCTGCGCAGTTCGACCCCGGGCAGCACTACGTGCGGATTCTACATGATAAGCCAGCCGGATGTCTGCAGGTCCAAGGCTGAGGCCTTCAAGAGCCAACAATTTATCTCTTCACGGAAGATTATCAAAGACTCCATTTCTCTGCGCCTCACGGATACGGTCTTCAGCCAGACGGGAAAAATGAAAAAAAGCCACTCGTCATCCTCCTCAT
>CAZXFE010000259.1:0-4998 GCA_964639795.1 uncultured Enterobacteriaceae bacterium
AAGGCCGTTTCCTGGATAATCGCTCCGCGTCCGACATTAATAATAAAAGCCGTTGTTTTCATCAGCCGGAGTTCGGATTCTCCAATCAGGCCTTTTGTCTCCGCTGTGAGTGGCGCGGCTATCACCACATAGTCCGATTGCTGTAAGAGCTGGGCCAGGTCGTCTGGCCCGAATAACTCATCAACACAGGTCGGCTTGTCTCCGCCTCGACGCTTAATGGCAACAACACGCATGCCCAGCGCCTTGCAGCGTTCGGCAACGGCCAGGCCAATACTACCAAGACCAATAATGCCAACGGTGCGACTATGCAGTTCTGCAAGCAGCGGGAAGCGGCGGAGCATTTCCTGCCGTGCCCACTTACCCTCTGATTGGAAGCGATACGCCTCGTGGAAACGCCGCGCAAACATAAGCATCACACCGAGTACATGCTCAGCGATCGGAATGCCGTATAACCCGCGTGAGTTGGTGACAAGGATGTCGCTTTCTATTATTTCCGGAAATAACACATGCGTGGCTCCAGCTGACGTGAGATGCAGCCATTTGAGTTGCTTGGCCGCAGCAAAATCTTTTTTACTAAAACGCACGGCGTAGAGTACGTCTGTATCACCGAATTCTGCAAGCCGACGATCCGGATCTTGGATCAGATTGATCTTGGCCTGCGGGAACTCCTTTTGCAGCTGATTAGCGAGCGCTATAGGAAACTCTGGAAATCCTGTCAGCCCGGACGCACCGGCGAATGAAATGCTGACTTTGGTCATAGGTGTCCCCTCCCTGAGTTGATCGAATGTTTCTTGTAGGGGTGACCCTATGTGGTCGCCCGGGGGAAAGATGGGCAGCCACGCAGAACTGCCCCTACCCTTGGTCTTCCATTTGCGTATCTCGCCAATAGCTCCACGGTACGGGATAGTGCACGAGTTCTAATTTCATTCCATCAGGATCAGCAAAGAACACGGCATAATAATGCGGTCCGTACTCGGGATAGTCTGCTGGCGGGTCGAGGACGGTAACGCCCTCAGTGACTAGAAAATTGTGCAAGCGATCCACATCATCCTTGTGTTTGGCCTTAAGCGCCAAATGGTGCAGTCCGGCTCGGAAGCGATTATAGCCAGCTGCTCTCTCCTCTGGCGCCGCTTCTTTAATGCCAATAATCAAGTGCGCATTACGAAAGCCGTTATAGTGCGGATGAACGAGTTTACGAAATCCCAACGCACCCAAAATTTTTTCATAAAAGGGCAAGGAGCGGCTCAGGTCGGTTACGGTCAGATCAAGATGGTCAACGCCTAAAACCTCGAAGTCAGTATTCGTCGTTTCAAGCGGGACAGAGCCTGGGATCACCGCACTTTCCACATACTCAGTATGAAAGAGTTCAGATGGAGACATAGGATATCCTCCTTCCAGATGAATGTTGACACGCTAGTTAGATGTACGCCGGCTCGTCATGTCATGCTTCTGCGCTTGGCCGGCTCTTTATGACTGCGTACCATCGGTGCAGATGTTGCCATGCCGGTTCAAGCTGAAAATCTGACCGTGCAGCAAATTCAACCGCGACGAACAGCATGATATCTGCAACAGAAAACGGTCCGGCCAGCCATTCGTTGGCTTCTAAATGACCATTGAAGAGGGAGAGCCGTTCCGTCAGCACCTTACCGGCTTCCTCTACGACCTTGGGACTTTGCTCGACCCGTGAGGAAAAATACGGATTCGAGTGTAGAAAGCGACGAGTTCCTTGCAGCAGAATGCCAAACTCAGCCCTGCGTTCCCAGACCCGGGCCAGTGCGCGTTCCAAAGGCGTTGTGCCAAAGAGTGGTGGATCGGGATGGAGCTCCTCCAGATACTCGATAATCGCCAGAGATTCGGGAATCACCGAGCCATTGTCGAGTTCGAGAATGGGAACTGCCCCAAACGGATTGCGCTGGAGAAAGTCTAGCTGACGTTGCTCACTGCTAAAAAGATCGACCGCTTTGAGCGGGATTTTCAACCCTTTTTCAGCAAAATATATGCGGACCCGGCGGCAGTTTGGTGACTGGGGAAAGTCGTATAGTTGCATCAATCTTCCTTCTCTTAAAGATTTAGGGATCTACAGTTGGACTCGGATCTGCTTGGGATGCAGGGTTTCTCGCTGATACCTCTTCCACCGGGGAGACGAGGAAACGTCCTTCCTGTGTATCCAGGCGGCCTTCGATCGTAATAGGTTTGCCAATGATTTCTTGACTACTGAGTGTGTCACTGCGTTCGTCGGCTCCGCACAGGCGCATTTACTTGAGGAGCACGTCTTGCTCAACTGCGTGATCTGTTCAATTTTACCAATCCAGAGTAGTCGAGGCTGTTCCTTAATAAAAACGTTAACAGTAATGGTGTCTTCACGCTTCTCTTAGTCTAGTGGTAAAAGCGCCCCTGTGATGTGCACGTGCAGCGGGCGATCGGGGTAAGGATATTGGGCTTGTAGACCCGTCGTCCAGACAGTCAGAAAAAATAAAACAATAGCTAGAGTACGAATGATGGACATAGTTTCTCATGCTTGGTTGTGTTTGTGAGGGGTCAGATTGCTGGTAGAGAATCAGGCATACTCTGTTTTTGGCCGTTGTCGCTCGCCGTTTCAAAACACTGGGCTTGTTGTTGCACTTGTTTCAGCATGTGTTTGAGTTCTTCAACATCACGTGAGATCTCTCGCAAGTGAGAGGTTGTAGTGAGTTCCCCTATTGTCCACATCAAGACGCCAATCATTAGGCAGACCCAATACAGGACGGCGGCGCCTTCTGTATTCAGATAACTTTTGGCTTGGTCCGTGGTCATGGTGACCCCCTCCTCAGACACTCCTGTGTTTTGTAACAGAATCCCCCCCGCGATGTGACCGTTGTATTCGCTTTTCTCTCCGCATGAAATACGCTACGAAGGCAGGAGGAACGGGAAGGTCGTGCTGTATGCAGTACCGTGTTTTGCTCCTCTCGCTCACTCTGACCTTTTTTGTAGTGCTGGTCGTGCCCGTATTGCCGGCTCTTGCACTTGCCCAGAGTTTGCCGATGCGTATCACCGGAGTGTTGCTCGACCCGGAAGACGATCCTGGTGAGTTTTACCCCTATATCGAAGTCAGTCTGGACGGAGAGCTGTGGAAGTTACGGGTTCGAGACGTAGAAGTACGCAGTGCGGGAAACAGCGACCCGGCTATCCTGCGTCATCTGGGACGATTCCTGATCTTAAACGGGCCGACAACGGTTATGGACTATCTGCAAAGCGATGAGGCCGAGGGACTGCAGTTGCATTTCGACGGACGGCTGTATTTCAAGGAACGTGTCTTTATGCTGATTGCCGTGAGACCGGTCCAAGCGGAAACATCTACAGACCCAGCCCCACAAAAAGAGTGTATCGGCGTGTGCCCGGACCCACCCGTCCAGCAATGGTAATCACTACCAGACCTCTGTGGCATGCTATGAGAGGGCATGGATCATTCTGAGTGGTCGATTCAGGAATAGCACGGTCGTATCAACCGAGCGATCGATTACGCCCGAACCCACCTTTCAAGCGGCCTCAGTCTAGAGGTCATGGCAAAAGCTGCTTGTTTCTCGCCCTATCATTTTCTTCTTGTTTTCCGTGGTTTGGTTGGAGAGACCCCAGCGGATTTTGTCAAACGTCTCCGGCTCGAACACGCCGCGTTTCAGCTGATCTTTAGCCCACGTAAAAGCATTACTGAGATTGTGCTGTGGCTTCTGTTCCTCACGCAGCTTCTATCTGCGCGATTTCGTTACTAAGTCAGCTACTTATGCTTGACGCGGAAACCGCATGCCGGAGCTGGGTTGCGGATGGTTGCCTCTTCGATCTCATCCAGTTTGTCGACAGCGGCTCGATTTCCCCCAGGAACGAGGTGCCCGTAGATGTCCACAGTGATCTGAATTGAGTGGTGGCCGAGCCGGTCTCGGATGTACGCCAGCGACTCGCCGTTTTGTATCAGCAGTCTTGCATAGGTGTGGCGGAGATCGCGAAGTCGGATACGGCGGAAGCCCAACTTCTCCAGCAAGCGATACCACACGCGGTGTCTAAAGTTGCTGGCTCGCGGCGGTCCTCCTCTGGAGCTAACGAACACCCAGTCAGGGATCTCTCCCAAGCCATGCTGCAGCGCCTTTTTCCTCCGCAGGGTGCGCAGGGACCGGAGCGTCTGTGTGAGCTGGCTGCTCATATCAACGTGCCTCCCCTCGCCGCTCTTGGGTGTCGTCAAGGCGCCGGTCGTATCGTCCTGCGAGTGGCGCACTTCGATAAAACGCCCGTGGAAGTCGATATCCCTCCACCGTAGGGCGCGTGCGTCTCCGGTCTCCGTACCGGAGGCCCGTCCGGGCGAGTAAAGAGAGCACCGGATATGCTTCAGGATACCGCTCCTGACACGCGCGGAGTAGGAATCCCAGTTCTTCCCGCGTGAGAAAGTCTGCTTTTTTCCAACACTGCCCTGTGTCTTGTCGACTCACACGAAGAATGTGCCGCGTCGGGTTCGCTGCGGCATGTCCGTCATCAATGGCGTGGTTGAACATCTCAGACAACGGGGTGACTATGCCTTTTACCGTGCTTCTGCTCTTGCCCCAGGCAAGGAGGCCGTACACGAGCTGTTTGATCTTGTCCCGCGGAATTGTATCGATTTCTCGCTTGTGTAGGGCAGGCAAAAGGTAGTTTCGAAACCCGCTGTCGTAGCTACGGTACGTGGAGGCTTTACAGTGCGCCTTCACGTACGTCCCTAGCCAGTTTGTAAAATACTCATCGAACGGATGCTTCTTCATCTCGTCGGTGATCTCGAACTGCCCCAGCGCCAACTTCGCCGGGATCTTCTCGGCCACCTGGTCAGTTGCACGTTTACTCGGGCCGATACACTTATCTTTCCGTTTTCTGACTCCCCGCTGCGTCTCAGCTCGTCAACCACTGCCGCTTCTCCGAAGTCGAATTCTTTGGTTGAACGCCGCAAGGTATGGACAAAGTCGGAACAGCCCCATTTTCGGCCCTTCTCCGTTATTATCTGAC
>CAZXFE010000260.1:0-246 GCA_964639795.1 uncultured Enterobacteriaceae bacterium
GATATCACCAACCGGAAAGGTTACTTGTTCTTCCGTGCGTTCCTCCATGCATTTCTCCTCATGCCACACGGGTAGGGGAAAACAATACAGAACACAAGAGGTGGACTGTCTGGCCGCGTAAAAGAAGCTTTTCAGAAAGCCCCTGGCCGGTGGGAGAGGGGTTGGAGTGAGGGTTCCTGACAGTCCGTCCCGACGCGAAGTCACTGCGCAAGAAACAACCTGGGGATCTACAGTGTTGAAGTTTTA
>CAZXFE010000260.1:256-4988 GCA_964639795.1 uncultured Enterobacteriaceae bacterium
GGGGTCCTTGGAACCCTTACCTTAGCACTTTCCCAGCGGGAGGAGAAACTTCCCCAGCATCACACTTCTGTACGCAACAGGCTAAGATCAGAACCCTCAGAGAAAGGCGCCCATCCCGTTAGATCTGTAGCGTTAGATCTGGACCAATGCTAAATAAGCTATGCGTAGAAGATGTGATTTTCTAGAGTCGCTTCAGCAGAAATTTGTCCTATGAATGAGGAGTCCCAAGTAGCAAAAGTCTCGGAGAAAGTCAGGGGAAAACGATGGAGCGTTGACCTCCAATGCCTCCGATCTACCGTCACTAAGTTGATTTCGAGCAGCGTGCATTTTATCTCGGTTGTCACCAAAAAAGTGCACGACGACGCGCTCAGCCTGCGGGCTATGGGGTTGACCTATGTCACCCTCTTGTCTCTGGCTCCACTCCTGGCGGTCATGTTTGCCGTATTGACGGCATTTGGTATACAGAACCAAATTGAGCCTGTACTGGCTCAATGGCTGGAACCGTTGGGCCAGCGTGGTGTAGAGATTACGCAGCAGGTGATTGGCTTTGTGGATAACCTGCGCCTAGGCGTTCTTGGTGCTGTGGGTATTGCGACCTTATTCTACACAGTGGTCTCTCTGATTAGTAAGATCGAAGACTCACTCAATTATATTTGGCAAGTCCGACACTCCCGGAGCTGGCCCAAGAAGTTTAGCGACTACCTGAGCGTTGTTTTGGTTGGTCCGGTTTTAATCTTTACCTCGTTTACGGTGATTGCTTCTGCACAGAGTAACACCGTTGTCAAATACTTCGTCACGAATGAGTTGGTTGGTCCGCTTGTGGTTGTAGCCGCGCGCCTGATGCCGTTTGCTTTTTTATGCATTGCCTTTACGTTCCTGTACAAATTTGTCCCCAATACGAGGGTACCGTTTGGGTCGGCGCTTCTCGGCGGGGCAGTGACGGCGATTCTGTGGCAACTGACTGGTATGGGTTTTGTCGCCTTTGTGGCTAACTCAACCCGCTATGCGGCGATTTACTCTAGCTTTGCCATCCTCGTCTTCTTTTTTATTTGGCTGTATGCGAGCTGGCTGATTATCCTGATCGGCGCACAGGTCACCTACTTTCACCAATACCCAAGCCTGTATCGGGCAGGTCAAGAGCTTGACGCCAAGACGCTGCTTTCACGTGAGCGACTGCTGCTCACTGCCTTAGTTGCCATCACCCACCGCTATCTCAGCGAGCAAACCCCGTGGTCGTTGCCAGACTTGGCTAAAGGAATAAGAGCACAGCTTTCTGCCCTGGAGGAACTCGCAGATACACTGACGATAAATGGCTTGCTTTTGCGAACTGTTGAGCCGGACGGAATTGTCCTAGGCCGGCCGCCCGAGAAAATTGCGCTGATTGAAATTCTTGATACGCTCCGCAGTACGACCGTAGGCAACACGACGCGGCCTCAGAAGGATGCCATCTCAGGGCTGTTGCGACATCGCGATCGGGCCGTCTCTCGAGCGCTTGACGGAATGACGCTGCGGTCGTTAGCAGCCGAGTCTTCGTTACAATATTAAACGCTTGCCTTTACAGTCTTTCCTCTTCAGGACAAAGACGGAGATTCTTCGCTTAACTCAGAATGACAGAAGCGGGTGCCCATGGTTATATGGTTGTTCGGATAAGCTCTAAGCACGCGTCCACAGGGAGAGGGGGTGCGCCCGTGCATCCAAAACGTGCGATCATCCAATAGGCAAAAACATATCGTGCAGGTGGCCTGGTTTCTCCTGTGGCTCGCAGGGCCGGCATGGTTGGTTAATTCAGTAGAGTGGAATTGTAGTGTCGGTTGGGCGAGCGGGCTGGCCGTTGCGTTGTCTATTCAACAGCTGAACCTGGAGCGGGAATGGCGTGTGTCTACCCTCGTGCCATCCGGAAACCAAGTATTTGAAGAGAAGACGCTACTCGCCGAGCTTCGGACCCACAATCGCCCTTGGTATCTGCCCTGGAAGGAACGCCGGACTGGTGACCGAGATTCTTGGTGATGTCGACGTCCGGGTGTACTCAACCGGCTTGAGTCTTGCTTTTCTGAATGTCTTGAGCGGCGAAGAGGTCAAAGATATTGCCGGAGAGCTGAGCGTAGACATGACCCTGAGAGGGCCGGTCGGCCAACCCGTGCCTTAAGGGACGGTGTAGCTTCGAAACGGCGCACTCACCATTGCTCCTCTGGGTACGACAATTTCTGACATTACGGTGGCCTTTGCAACCGATGTACACAAGGCTGGCATTGAGAAGATGTCCGCTCAATCCGGGAAGGGCTGGATTCTAGGACAGGGAAAAATAGGCTTACAGAACTACAAACCGCAGGGGATAGACGTCAGTTTCACTGCTGACGAATGGCCGGCCATCCAGACGAGACAATATAAAGTTCGAATAGGTGCCACACTCCACGTGCAGAGGACACTCACGGCACCTCACGTTGGCGGCGAGGTCGACGTGCTCAAAGCAACGCTTCGTCCGGATCTCGCGTTTCTCAATGAGAAGTCGGTCAAACCAGATGAGACAATTGTGGTGATTCCGGTAGGCGAGACGCTCAGGTCCGCTTCAGCGCAAGAAGCACAAAAAGGAATAATGCCTGAGCAGGCTTCTTCCGAAGAAACCGCGGGACAGAATGCAACCCTAGACCTTGCATTCCGTATCCATCCGGATACCCGAATCAAACACTCCAATGCGTCTGTTGAGCTTACTGGGCAGGTTCAGATTACCGATGCTCAAGGGGCCGAGGCGCGTTTAATTGGAGCCATTGAGGTTGTCCGTGGCTGGGCTGCGTTGCAAGGTCGTCGTTTCGCGCTGAATCACGGAAAAATCACGTTCACTGGAGGGAAGCGTATCAACCGGGCGTTGGACCTTGTTGCGCAATGCCAAACGCCCGACTACTTAGTTGAGGCGCTTGTCGAAGGCACAGCCTAAGAGCCTATGCTGGTCTTGCAAAGTCAACCAGAGTTAGAGCAAGCGGAAATTCGGGCTGTGCTTTTGTTTGGCAGACGGGCGGGTGCCTTAGCTCAAGGAGAGAAACTTGACCTTCAGGAGCAGGCCCTTGCTATCGCTGAGGGCTATGCCGCAGAGCAAATCAGTAAGTCTGTGTCCCAAGCATTGGGGCTCGATAAACTCTGAATCGGGCAGCAAAACATTGTTATCAGGGCCGGTGGCATAGGCTTCGGGCGTTACCTGATGAAGGGTTTGCACGTTTCTGTAGCCCAGGATCTGACCAAAAAGGGTGAAAGCAAAGTCTCGATGGAATATCAGCTGAGTCCGTACTGCCAGGTCGATACCTCTACCATTTCATGCGGAGCCAGTGAGGCGCATATTTTGTGGCAGAAGAGGTATTAGCCGATATGTCTCTGACTTGGATCTTTTTTTGTAAGGTTGTCTGCCTCCAAAAATTTGAAAAGTCTAAATAAATAGGGCAGAGTGGATAGTAGGTGGTTGCGGTGAGGGGTGGTGGATGTTCCAGAATACTTTTCTTTGGCCAGAGAAACCTGATCCGGCCAAGATTTTCATTTCACATATCAGATCTCTCTCGTGGCTGCGTCTACGTTGAAACCGTGCGGAGCGCGTCGAAGCATGAGCGCGCCACGCCGTTTTTGGTTCTGAATGCTTTTGAATACTTAGGTCTATGATTAATTTAGGCCTATAATTGAGGAAAGACTCGAAAACACCGCGCCGACAAATACGGATTTTCCGGTGGGCGAAAGGCAGAGGATACCGTGGAGACCAGTCCAAACTATCTCAGTACTCGGAGTGCCCGCAGTCACAGTCTCAATCTGAACGTCAGAGGATTGCAACAGTCTGCGACGTTGGCGATCAATGAGCAAAGCGACGCATTAAGCCGCGAAGGGCGCCGCATCTATAAGCTCGGGCTCGGGCAGTCGCCGTTCCCTATTCCGACTGAAGTCGTGGATGCGCTCAAGCTTCACGCGCATGAAAAAGACTATTTGCCCGTAACCGGATTACCGGCCCTACGCCAGGCTGTGGCAGAGTTTCATCGAGACAAAGACCGTGTGGATGCTCAGCCAGACGGCGTTCTGGTTGGTCCGGGCTCAAAGGAACTGATGTTTCTCTTGCAACTCGCCTTTTATGGCGAGTTAATCGTTCCGTCTCCGTCCTGGGTGTCCTATGTGCCGCAGGCAAACATCCTAAGCCGCAAGGTCCGGCTCGTGCACACGACGTTTGAAGAGAACTGGCGCGTTTCTCCCCGTTGTTTGGAGCGTATCTGCGCTGCAGACCCAGATAAGCCACGCATCCTCGTGCTCAATTATCCCGGCAATCCTGAGGGCGGCAGCTACTCGGCTCCCGAACTGGAAGAGCTGGCAGCTATAGCCCGGCGCTTCGGGGTGATTCTCCTATCAGATGAGATTTACGGCCAACTCCATCATCAGGGGACCCACGTCTCCGTCGCGCGATTTTACCCTGAAGGAACGATTATCAGCTCCGGACTGTCGAAATGGTGCGGTGCTGGAGGATGGAGGCTCGGTACCTTTACCTTTCCGCCGGATTTAAGCTGGCTCATGGAAGCCATAGCTGCCGTGGCGAGCGAAACCTATACCTCTGTGAGCGCGCCCATTCAGTATGCAGCCGTCCGTGCGTTTCAAGACGGCACTCCGATTGAACGCTACCTGTGGCACGTGCGACGCATCCTGGCCGCGCTCGGCAGGCGCTGTGCGTTTATTCTCCAGCAGGCTGGCGTACTCGTCCACGCACCGGTCGGAG
>CAZXFE010000261.1:0-4949 GCA_964639795.1 uncultured Enterobacteriaceae bacterium
GACATATACTGCTGACCCTGCTGCCGATGGACAGCCAACCAGCTTTAGAATCAAGAATTTGCAAAAGCCTGATGCATGTTGTGTACTCATGGATGAGCAGGCGTATGACAACTGGACTGTACAAAATGGGGAGATTGAGGTCTCAACTGAGATAGGTTTACGGTCGTTTCAGATTATTGAAGCGTGAAATCTTTTTTATCGCTGTAAAGGACTTAACGGAATGACGACATCGGATTGGAACAGCCTATCTGAACGACTCACCAAGGCGCTGCGACCAGTAGCAGCGCCGCTTGCGATTACTTTTAGTCCTGAACGTCCAGATGGCGTTCCCGCCTTTGACGAGCCGCTGGCCGAACCAACAGACGACGGACGGACCGGGCGGGTCCCGGCCGGTTGTGTGTTCTGGATCAAAGCTGGGATGCGGACGTTTAGTACGGTTGCCGAAGACCATGGAAACTGTAGCGTGGGCAGCCTCACGCATGGTTTCAAGACCTTAGAAGAGGCAGCCAAAGGCGCTGATGTAGTAGCGTTGCTGGAGAGTGGCTGGGTAATGGAAGAGGTATTTCCTCATATCCCGGCGGTAAGGGATACGCCTGGTGCTATTACCTACGGCCCTCTAGCGGAAACGCCTATTCAGCCTGACGTGGTGCTGCTCCGCATCAACCCACATGCCGCCATGGTGCTTTCGGATGCTCTGGCTGACCTCAAGGTCGAGGGTAAGCCACAGTGTCATATTGTGGCGATGGCGAAAGACGGCCAGATAGCAGTCAGTGTCGGCTGTGCGCTGAGTCGAGCGCGGACGGGCATGCAGGCAACTGAGATGACGTGTGCCATCCCTGCCCAGCGCCTGGCCGAAGTCCTCGACAAAGTGGAGCGTACGTCACAGATTGATACTATGGTCGCGCGGTACGCTGGGGAAGACGCCCGCCGCTTTCAATTTAGGGTCAGGGGAGCGAGTTGATCGCGGGCGGACCTTTGCAATCTTTTTTACGGCGCATGCACGTCAGTCGTCGGAATGAGAGAGACGAGAGTAGCTTGAAAACCTAAGTAGGACTGTAAGGGAGGCATACTATGGAAAACACTAATCAACATCCACACAAGCCAAACGGTAACGGAGCGGTTGAGCAATATGACGCGATCATTATCGGCGCCGGCGTATCGGGATTATACCAACTGTACAAGCTTAGGGAGATGGGGCTTTCGGTACGGGTCTTTGAGGACGCTGGTGGCGTGGGTGGTACCTGGTATTGGAACCGCTATCCGGGTTGTCGCTTCGATTCCGAGAGTGAAACTTATGGGTATTCGTGGTCAGAGGAACTGCTGCAAGAATGGGACTGGAAAGAGCACTTTTCCGGCCAGCCGGAGAATGAGCGCTACCTCAACTTTGTGGCGGACAAATTCAACCTACGCCCACACATCCAGCTCAATTCTTACGTCAGCGCGGCGGTCTATGACGAGAACGAGCACCGCTGGGAGGTCCAGGTCGAGGGTGGACAACGCGCTCGGGCGCAATTTCTCATTGGCGCGGTCGGTGTCCTGTCCGCGAAATATACGCCACCATTTGAAGGTATCGACAGTTTCGAAGGCGAATCATTTCACACCTCTAACTGGCCAAAGGAAAAAGTGGACTTGACTGGTAAGCGGGTCGGCGTCATTGGTACGGGTGCCACGGCAATTCAGCTGATCCCGATTGTTGCGGAGGAAGCCGGTCATCTGACGGTCTTTCAGCGCACCGCGAACTACGCCGCGCCGTGCAGGAATTCGGAGGTCAATCCAGAGACCCAGGCCGTATGGAAGGCCAATTATCCGGAAATCCATAAACAGTGTCGTGCATCCTCGGCCGGATTTCAGCATGAATTCGACCCGCGCTCGGCCCTGGAAGTCTCGGAAGAAGAGCGGCTGGTGCTGTACGAAAAGTTATGGGCGCTGCCTGGGTTCACGAAATGGCTGGGTAATTTCCAAGACATTATGACCAACCGGGAAGCGAATGAGACGTTTGCCGAGTTTGTCCGCAACAAAATCCGCGAGCGCGTGAATGATCCCGAAGTGGCCGAACTACTGGCCCCTAAGGACCATCCGTTCGGTGCGAAGCGTATCCCCTTGGAAACGTACTATTACGAGGCCTACAACCGGGACAATGTGAAATTGGTCGATGTCAATCCCGCTCCGATCGAACGCGTTACCCCTAAAGGGGTGAAGACTCAGGATGCCGAATACGAATTCGACGTCATTATCTATGCGACCGGTTTCGATGCGGTGTCCGGGCCGCTGACGCGAATGGATATACGTGGCGAAGGTGGCAAGACGTTCAAGGACAAATGGGCCAATGGGCCACGCAGCTACCTGGGTATCCAGACTGCCGGTTTCCCGAATTTCTTTATTGCCGCCAGTACAGCGTTCTGCAACTACACTGTCTGCGCTGAGATGATTGTGGAATGGATTGCGGATTGTATCAGTCATGTCCGTGAGAACAACTTGTCAAGCATTGCTCCTACCCTACAGGCAGAGCAGGAATGGGTAGATCACTCGAACGAGCTGGCTTCGTATACGCTTCTGACCGATACGAAGTCCTGGTTTATGGGGAGGAATATCCCCGGCAAAGCCCCCGCTTTACTCTTGTATGCCAACACCGTCCCAGAATACCGGAGGAGATGTCAGGAGGCCGCAGCTAGTGGCTATAAGGAGTTTGTGCTGCACTAGAGCAAATCCGCTATAAACATCAGCAGAGATAATCGCCTGAGCTGGACGACGAGAAGCTTAGTTCATCCCCGTTATCACATCGTACGGACCGTTTTACTCTTGTCCTCTCGGGGGAAGTACGCCAAGGACGCGTATGGCCGAGCATCTTCCAGATGAGCTGGTTCTTGGGTATTGCCAAGTTATCGCAGAGAGAGCAAAAACCAGTGCCGGGAGTGGTTTTTGCTCATAATCTGTTTCTCTAACTGTGGTGGGATGCAGGGACCAACTGAGGCCCATTTTTTAGCCTCCGGTGGGAAAGTCAAAACCTCCGGTTCAATAACTTGACAATACTTCCAGAGGAAATAGTAAGGAGCAGACAGCATGGAAGTTGGTATTCTGTATCTACCAAGCATTGGTAACAAAGCCGAGATAATGGAAGGCATGGCTGGAAGGCGGACTGACCTGTACCAAACCATGGTGGATAATCTGGTCACCCAAGCCCAGTACATAGACGAACATGGTTATTACGGCATCGCCTTTACCGAACATCATTTTCATATAGAAGGCGAAGAGGTTTCGACCAACCCAATCATGCTCGACCTGTATATCGCCATGCAGACAAGAAACCTGCGGGTCGGCCAGTTGGGCTTGGTTTTGCCCAGTCACAATCCCATCCGGGTCGCCGAAGATATTGCCATGCTGGATCAGCTGACCAGGGGCCGAGCGTTTGCTGGTTTTGCGCGTGGTTACCAGCCCCGTTGGGTGAATACCCTCGGCCAGCACTACAGCACTCTAGCCGATAGTACCAGCGACCCGGAACGATACGAAGCGCTGAAAAAAGATCTGTATTACGAGCACGTGGAGATCATCAAAAAAGCCTGGACTCAGCCGACTTTTCAGCACAAAGGCAAACATTGGCAGATTCCACCCCCAAACGTGTACTGGATCGCCCATGAAGTAACACGGGCGCACGGCAAAGGCGTTGATGACCAGGGTTATTTAACCGAGATCGGCATTGTTCCAGAGCCGTACCAGAAACCGCATCCGCCGCTGTTTCAACCGTTCAGTTTCTCTACCCCGTCCATCGTCTGGGCCTTGCAAAATGATATCTGCCCGATTTCGATTCTGTGCGACCCGGCTATTGCCCTGCCACAGTTTCAGGCCGCACAAGCTGGAGCGGCTGAAGTTGGCAAGAATTTGGCCCTCGGCCAAGGCATGGGCATATGCCGAGAAGTCATTGTCGCCGACACAGACGAAGAGGCAATTGCCCTAGGCCGCAATGCAGCTGGATTCTTATGGACCAATTTCTTTGCCCCGTTTGGCTTTAACGCGGCTCTGGCTCGAGCGGGAGAAGACTATCAGTCCGTACCTAACACGTATGAGTCCATCTACGAACGCGGGCTGGGGATTTACGGCAGTCCGGATACCGTGTGTCAGAAATTGGAACAGCTGTTCAAAGACCTACCAGCCGAGTACGTGTGGTTTTTTACCTTTAATGAACTCATTCCGCAGAAAGCCATGATGCGCCACTTGAAGCTGCTGACCGAGAAAGTGTTGCCGAATTTTAGTGATAAGATTGGGTAAATGCGGCCAGCCCACCTCTAAAGCTGCGGTGGTTGCAGGGTGGGCGGCCGGTAGGCAAGAAGTGTCTGATGCAGTGCCGTGAAGTCAGTCTCTCCGCCGAAGATATGCGGCGACCTCTTTTAGCAGAACGCTGACCGCTGCTTACGGTAACAAGGCTGCCCGTGTGATCTCTTTGCGGTCTGATTTGTCCATCGCTTCCGCCGCGTCTTTCAGTGGAAACTCGGCGTCTGCCATCTCATGGTACGGATATGTGTCAATATGCTCAGAGAGGAACTGGAGCGCTTTATTCAGATAATGCGGATTATACGTTGCCACGCCAACAACAGAGATTGATTTGAAGGTAATCAGCGCAGGCGCAATCGTCGCAGTCAGGCCCATCGAGATATTCCCCAGCTCGGCAATCCGTCCACCACTCCGAACCAACTGAAGAGCTTCCTCAAAGGCGGCTGGTACGCCAGCGACTTCCAAGACAACGTCTGGCCCCAGGCCATTGGTCAGTTCACGGACACGCACGGTACGGTCTTTGACTGAGGCGTATGTGCGCATATCAATCACTTCGTCCGCGCCAAAAGCCTTGGCGCGCTGCAAACGAAGATCAACCCCATCAATGGCAATCACCCGTGCTCCACGGGCTTTGGCTACCGCCATGGCGTGCAGCCCAAGACCACCGGCACCTTGAACGACCA
>CAZXFE010000262.1:0-4926 GCA_964639795.1 uncultured Enterobacteriaceae bacterium
CAGCTCAAAGACACGCTACACAGGGAAGGTCTCCTCCTCCGTTATGCCGTGGCGAGTTCGCCCACGAGCCGCGAGATATTGTACAAGGAAGGCTTGCCCGTTCGAGAAAATTTGCTGTCACCCCGTGAGCGTAAGAAAGACCAGGAAACCACTCATCAGAGCGATGGCGCACTTTACCTTCGGCGTGGCATGCGTGGCGGGCAGAAACAAGTCTTTGACGGAGATGTTCTCCTGGTTGGCGATGTGAACCAGGGAGCAGAAATTATTGCTGGAGGAGATGTGGTTGTCGTAGGAACGTTGCGTGGGTTAGTCCACGCCGGCTATCCCGATAACAGGGCGGCCGTGGTTGTTGCACTAAATTTTATGCCACTGCAGCTCCGGATTGGGCCGCTGATTGCAATACCGGAGGATGGGGAAAACCATAGCGGGACGCTCCGCCCGGAAGTTGCCCGAATTTTTGATGAGCAAATTGTGATTGAACCGTACAAAGGAAAACTATAGGAGGCACAAGCCATGAGCGGACGAGCGATTGTCGTCACCTCGGGCAAGGGTGGCGTCGGGAAAACGACGGCGACGGCGAATATAGGCCTTGGCTTAGCCAGCCATGACCGGAAGGTCGTGGTGATTGACGGGGACACCGGATTACGCAATCTCGATCTCATCCTCGGGGTAGAGAACCGTGTTGTCTTTAATATTGTCGATGTTGTGAGCGGTCGCTGTCAGCCCAGACAGGCTCTCGTCAAAGACAAGCGGATTTCCAATCTGTTTCTGATCCCGGCCTCGCAAGTTGACCAAAAGGAGGCCATTAGCGCCGATCAGATGCGGGAGTTGTCCGCTCAGCTCAAAGAAGAATTTGATTTTGTCTTGATTGACTGTCCGGCTGGAATCGAACAAGGCTTTCGAAACGCGGTTGCTGCGGCAGATGAGGCGATCATAGTGACGACACCCGATGTCTCTCCGGTTCGCGATGCAGATCGGGTCATCGGCTTGCTGCAGTCATCCTTGGGAGATCCACAGCTCATTATTAACCGGATGTCCATAGATATGGTGAGACGGGGTGATATGCTTGACCGCCAAGATGTCCTTGACATCCTAGCGGTCAAGCTCCTGGGCATCGTTCCTGAAGATCAAGCGGTTATCATTGCAGGCAATAAGGGCTCCCCGGTAGTCCTCAACGGCGACTCGCCATCCGGTAAAGCTTACGAGCGTATTGTCCGTAGATTGTTAGGAGAAGAAATTCCGATTCCTGACCTAAACGGGCGTGGTGGGTTGGTACGGCGGCTCGGTAAAATTTTTTTTGGGAGCTAAGTTATGACTTGGGGGGAAATCGTTCAGCGATTTTTGGGTGGAACTGGGAGCAAGACTGACGCCAAAAACCGGCTGCTGCTAGTCTTGCAGGATGACCGGCTGGGCTTGACACCCGAAAAGAAAGAAGCGCTCCGTAGAGATATCCTGGCTGCCATCCGGAAGCATATTGATATCGATCCGGATGGATTTAACATGGAGTTTATACACTCGGTTGAGCAGAATGAAATGCGCGTGTCGGCACCGGTGCAGGCGGGTCGGTCTAGTCCGAGTATTTCAAAGTAAGAAACAATCTGAGTATCCGGGAAAGAGCGCTTCAGGGAAAAGGGAAGAATGCCCCGCCCTTTTTTATTCGTCCCCAGGTGAGAGCAGGCTGTGCAGCCTATAGAAAAAATTATTTCCTATCACAGAATATACCGCGACAGGTCTTGGTCTTCTACGATGGCGTCCAGCTTGTCCCGCACGTATTTTGCATCAATGGGGACCTCGCGGCCGCTTAACTCTGGAGCGTCAAAAGAGAGGTCTTCGATGAGCCGTTCGACGACGGTGTGCAAACGGCGAGCCCCGATGTTCTCGGTGCGTTCATTCACTACCGCGGCAATGCGCGCAATTTCTTCGACTGCATCAGATGCAAAACTGAGAACGACATCTTCGGTGTTCAGTAGGGCTACGTACTGGGTCAGAAGCGCGTTTTTCGGCTCGGTCAGAATCCGGACAAAATCTTCGTGCGTGAGAGACTCGAGCTCAACTCGAATCGGAAACCGACCTTGAAATTCTGGAATGAGATCTGAGGGCTTTGCGGTATGGAATGCCCCTGAGGCGACAAACAATATGTGATCTGTGCGGACTATGCCGTACTTGGTGCCGACCGTACACCCTTCGACCAGGGGGAGGAGGTCACGCTGTACACCCTGCCGGGATACATCCGCGCCATGCCCGTTTTCCCGGCCTGCTATCTTATCGATCTCATCAATGAAAATGATGCCGGTCTGTTCGATCCGACGGACCGCCTCGTGGACTACAGCTTCCATGTCGACCAGCTTGTCGGCCTCCTCCAGCGTCAGAACCTCGAGTGCCTCCGTGACCTTCAGGCGCCGTTTTTTGGTTTGCTTGGGCATGATGTTGGAGAACATCTCTTTGAGTTGGCCCTCCATCTCTTCCATACCTTGCGGAGCCATGACTTCGACAAACGGGGTAGCGGAACGTGTGACTTCGAGTTCGACCTCGCGCTCATCGAGCTTGCCCTCATGGAGCATCCGGCGCATTTTCTCTCGCGTGCTTTGGCTTGCACTATTGTTTGCGCTCTCGTCCAGACCCGCTGACGAGGGCGTCGGAGGAAGGAGGAGGTCGAGCAGACGTTCCTCGGCTTGGGACTGGGCCTGGATTTGAATCCGTTCTTTCTCTTCTTGTTTCACCATGCCGACCCCAAGCTCAGTGAGATCACGAACCATGGATTCTACATCGCGTCCGACATAGCCTACCTCGGTAAACTTCGAAGCCTCAACTTTAATGAAAGGCGCTTGGGCGAGACGGGCGAGGCGGCGGGCGATCTCGGTTTTACCGACACCGGTGGGTCCTATCATTAAAATATTTTTTGGTGCTATTTCATCGCGCAGATCTTCCGGGACTTGCTGACGGCGCCAGCGGTTCCGCAGCGCAATGGCGACCGCCCGTTTGGCTTTCGTCTGGCCGATAATATAGCGGTCCAACTCGGATACGATTTCTCGCGGGGTCATGACCTGGGGACCCGTTTCCTGGCTACGCGCAGGAGCCCCGTCGAGGATATCCGTCATTTTACAACTCCTCCACTGTAATCTGGTCGTTGGTATACACACAAATAGCGCCGGCGATTCGCATGGCTTCTTCCACAATGGTGACAGCATCAAGGGCGGTATGGCTAACTAACGCGCGTGCGGCGGAAAGCGCATAGTTACCACCAGACCCAATGGCCAAGATGCCGTCATCGGGCTCAAGCACATCCCCGTTCCCAGAGATCAGTAATGACGACTCGTGATCGACCACCGCCATAAAGGCTTCAAGGCGCCGTAAGACCCGGTCCGCACGCCAGTCCCGGGCGAGTTCGACGGCCGCCCGTCGAAGATTGCCGTTATACTCTTCCAGCTTTCCTTCAAACTTTTCGCATAAGGTGATTGCATCGGCAGTGCCACCTGCAAATCCAGCCAGAATACGGTCGTTATGCAGACGGCGCACCTTACGCGCTGCCTGCTTCACAACGGTGTCCCCCATACTGACTTGGCCATCGCCAGCCATAGCGACCTTACCCTCGCGGCGAACCGTAAGAATAGTTGTTCCGTGCATCGTTGTATTCATCGTTGTATTCACTGCGCGTCGGCTCTCTGACTAGACGCTATTGCGATAATGTTGTGTAGACGGCCTCTGCGCGCTTTTCCTTATATTGGGCTCGAACCGGTCCTGCTTGTGAGTCTAGGCGCGGGGATGCGCCTTGTCATAGACTTGGGTGAGTCGGTCCAAATTGACATGCGTATATATTTGGGTTGTCGAGAGGCTTGCGTGTCCTAACAGTTCCTGAATGGCGCGGAGATCGGCTCCCGCATCTAGTAAATGCGTGGCGAACGTGTGCCGTAAGGCATGCGGGCTGGTTTTGAGTGCTATGCCGCATTGTTTGGCATACGTCGTCACGATCCGAGCAATGCTCCGGGTTGTCAAGCGCCCGCCGCGTTGATTCAAAAAGACGGCTGTTGACGCATTGGCCTCTGGAGATCCGGGCGGGTAGTTGCTGCCTAGCAAGGCTGGAATCTCGGTGCGGTAGCGTTGCAGTGCTGCGAGGGCGTTGCTGCCAATCGGGACAATGCGCTGTTTCTGCCCCTTTCCCGTTACGCGCAAGACTTCGAGGTTTGCATCGATATCATTCCAGTTGAGACCTACTAGCTCACTGACTCGCAGACCACAGGAATAGAGCGCTTCTAGGATGGCCCGGTCGCGCAGTCCTGCCGGAGTATCGAGTGCGGGAGTGTCTAACAGACGGAACATATCATCGACCGGCAGATAGTTCGGCAGTGGGTGGTCTTTCTTAGGCGAACTGACCTGCAGAGTCGGGTCTTGCTCGATAATCGTTTCTCGCACTAGAAAGCGAAAAAAGCTCTTGAGTGCCGACAATTTTCGGCTAATCGAACTTTTTGTATGCCGTCGATACAAGGTGGACAGAAAGGCATGGATTGTATGATGGGTGATATGTCTAACATCAACCGGACGGGAGGCTGCCTGGTCATGAGGCTTGTCAACAAAAATGAAAAATTGGAGCAGGTCGCTGAGGTAGTTGCGCAAGGTATGGGCGGAGACACTTTTCTCCACCCGCAGATACAGCGCGTAGCGATCAGTTAGATCGTGGAGTTCAGACGTCATGGGAATTTCAATCAAGTCCCTTGGATGGTATCAACAAGTCGGACTCGATGAAAGTGAGTGTGTGGGCAGAGACCAGATCAGAGAATAAGCAGCAGAGAAGAGGGGGCCATGCGAGTGTGTCATCAGTGCCAAGCTGAGATTAGGTTGGAAGATTCCATTGGGCGGCGTGATACGTGTCCTCGATGCGGGGCAGATCTGCGGTGCTGTCGGCACTGTGCCTTTTATGATGTTCGTTCT
>CAZXFE010000263.1:0-4912 GCA_964639795.1 uncultured Enterobacteriaceae bacterium
ACAAGGGTCTGTTTGGTCCTGGCCTAGGGCTGGGAATCCGCTGACAAAATTCGAATCGGAGACATCGAGTGCGCAGACCAAAGCGGATACCGTGAAACTGGAGCAACTCAACACGTCATTAGCGGCGAATTCGGCGCAGGTTCAGGCCGCCGTCGACAGCACCACATCTGCAGATGCCCTCTTGTGCAGAAAGTCCAAGTGTCCACAGGCATCTCCGTTACGTGGAGCGTTGTCTATGGAGGCGACCGCACTCTAGACATTGCGCAATACGAGGTACGCACAATTGCGCGAAAACTCGGTTTGACAACTGCGGCAACCTACTGCCGACGAGGTTCTTACCGCAGTGTAGCAACGAGCACGGAAAGACTTCAGGCGGGGACTCTGCTCAAGAAGGCCAAGGCGCGCCGCAAGGGTTCGTATATCGTGGTTATGGCGACGTAGTGTCCAAGAGCTACAGAGAAGAAGGGCTATTACAAATGCACAAGCCCCGAACAAGGTATATGTACGCGGACACCGAAAAGCTCCGCGCGCTAGTCTCTCTGCTGCGATCCACCTCAGTCTCATTATCGTTTACCCAAGCCACTACATTCTGTGAAGATGCAAATACTTACTGAGAGGAACATTCACAATGGCGTTCACCTACGGAAAAAATAGATTCCATGGTACGGCAGATGGTCTTGGTTACGGCGACACCAAAGCCCAAGCCGAAGAAGTCGCTATACGTGACGGAAACCGAAATGACTGGGATACCGAAAATGCGATGATCCGTCGTGTCGGTAAACAAAAATGTCCCGAAGAATACAGCCATTTAGTATTGAAGATCATGGAGCTGGAGCCGCTCGACTGCTCGGTGGTCCAGCCGCTCCGAAACAAAAGCTGTTCATCTTTTGTTTTTTATTTTTCCAATAATCAGACCCTATTAGGTCACCCAGGCTGCACACGATTGAGACCTTCGATGGTACTGCTCAGCGGAAGGTGAGAAACAGCCGGTCGAAGCCTAAGTCATCGTTTCTGACGTGTGTTCGCAACCAATAAAAACTAGATTTCCCACACTACCGCATCGGACGGCACTTCCAATAGTAGTTGTGCATGGTAGGCCCCTCTTTGCGTCGCCTGAGGGTCATCACGACCGAATCGCCAATGCGCACGTCCTCAGAATCAACGTCCGTCATCTGCAGATACAGTCGTCCACCCTGATCGAGATCGACCACAGTCATAATCGTTGGGTTGTCAGGAGCGTCGTAGAGATGGTCTCGGGTGAAGGTAAAAACCTGGCCGGTATGCGCAAGCGGGATTTCCTGGAGCGAATCGTAATTCTGACACGCGCTACACACCCGGGTGAGTGGATATTGGCGGGTACCGCAACTCATACATAAGGTTCCATGAAGGCGGACATTTTGACTTTCTTCTTTTTCCAGTAGGACGTTGGATAGCTCGGCAGCCTCCTGGTGCTTGCCATAATACGTGCGCATTTTCCGGAAAATCTGATACGATGGATACAGACGCTTTTCACTCACATGGTCTGACACTGAAGACGGGAGCGGGCTGTTGCCAATCTCGTCCGTCACGCGCAGCAGCACCCCGTCCGCACCATCCCCGTAGTTGAGCAGGAGCAGCAAGTCACCTGGACTCGCAACTTCTAGGGCCACGGCAAGCAGAAGAAAGGCAGTCGCACTACCTGGGGCGCCCATATCGTGAAACAAAGGGTCAAGCAGCTGTGTGTCCTGAAAACCCAACTTCTTGGCAACAGCCGCATGCGCCCGGCCATCCGGAGAGGCGAGGATGACCTTGGCCACATTTGGGGCTTGTAGGCCGTGTTGTTCGAGTAGTGTCTTACCGACGCTCACCAGGTTCTTGTGATAGCCGCGCGCAGTAGAAAACCGCGACGTCTGGGTCTGAATGAAATCATCCGTATCCCGTCGCCACGCATCCCAAAAATCACTCGAGCACGTCGCCAGACCCACGATCTCAGCCAGCACCTTATCCTGGCCGAGAGTCACGGCGCTCCCGGCATCGCCCAGCCACTCTTCTTCACTCTCACCGGGTTGGCCGTCACGCACGTCACCAGCAGCAATCAAAATATTGGACAACCTGCCGCTCTTGAGTGCATCCATCCCGGCCCGCAGAGCAGCAGTGGCCGAGCGCAGGCTCGCGCCAAAGTCCACGGTTTCACACGTCGCGGGAAAATCACACGCTGCTGCAAGAAAGCTGGCTGACGAGCGCTGCCAAAAAGGAGCTGACGTCGATGCAAAGAACAGCGCATCAATTTCATTCTTGCCTGGCTGGCCATTGCCTCGCCTAGTATTTTTCAGGTGCTCGAGACAGCGCTGGGAAGCTTCAAATCCGAGCGTGAACGAATCTTCATCAAAATACACGGCGGCCCGCTCACCTTCGCCTGCACGCCGATCCCACGCCTGGCCGAATTTACTGCGCTCCAGACGACAAAAAGGAATATGATAGCCGCAACTCGTAATGCCGATCATAGCCTTTTCCTACCCGAGCCCCGCTTGCTTGGCCCGCTCAAGAATAGTGCGTGCCCGGGTGAGATGGGGCACATCGACCATCTGACCTTTAAAACTAAACGCCATCTTGCCCGCCTTTTCATTTTCTTCAAACGCGGCCAGGAGTTCTTGGCTTTCAGCAATCTCTTCAGCCGACGGGCTAAACACAGTATTGACCGTGTCTATCTGATTTGGATGGATAGTGATTTTACCCGTGAAGCCCATCCATGCCCCCTCGACACAGTCTCGTCGTAAACCTTCACTATCCCGGAAATCGACGAACACCGTGTCCAGCGGCTGTACCCCAGCCGCCGTTGCGGCTAGCAGCGTCATGAGGCGCGCATACCGAAAAACTTCAAGAAACTGGCCGGCCTCATCCCGATTGCGTCGAGCGCCAATGGCCGCGGATAAATCCTCCGCGCCCCACGACAAGGCATCTACTCGCGGACAGGCACCAAAGTCCTTGATGTTCAGCAGCCCCTCAGGTGTCTCGGTTGCCAGCACGACTAATTTGACTTCTCCGGGTGCATAGTGGAGTTGTTTTTCCATACGGGTCAGGATCGCATCAATTTTGAATAGGTCATCTTTAGTCCGCACTTTTGGCACGAGGTAGGAGTCCGGTCGACCCTGCATCGTCATTTCAAGATCGTGTACTCCCCACGGCGTATCCAGGGGATTCATCCGCACCATGCGTTCCTGGCGGCCGAAGTCTATATTTTTGAGCCAGTCAGTCACTGTCTCGCGGGCTGAGTCCTTATTGTCCGGCGTGACCGCATCTTCAAGGTCAAGCACCAGCGAGTCTGCCGTCAAGGCCAGCGACTTATTCAGCATCTTATCATTTGCACCCGGCACAAAGTGTACAGCGCGGCGTAATCGTGTCATGAGCTGTCTCCGTTATCCTGCGAGAAGCCTATGAGATTTGAGCCTCTTTTTTCCGCATCATAGCTCCACGCTTGCAGTGCATAACGATTTCGCCGCGCTGATTCTTGGCCCGATGCTCGAAGGTGGCGATGCCCCACTGCGGACGTGAACGCGACTCACGCTTGGCCACAACCTCAGTTTCTACATACAGGGTGTCACCAATGAAAACGGGCTTAGGGAACTTCACCTCTTCAAAACCAAGATTGCCGACCGTCGTGCCTAGCGTGGTGTCACCAACCGACAAGCCCACGGCCAAACCGAGCGTAAAAATACTGTTGACCAGGCGTTGGCCAAATTCGGCTTTTTTTGAGAACTCTTCGTCCAAGTGAAGCGGCTGAGGGTTCATGGTCATAGTCGTGAATAAGAGATTGTCCGTCTCAGTAATGGTACGTCCAGGCTGATGCTGGAATACGTCGCCGACGTTTAATTCTTCAAAATGTTTTCCGGCCATATCATCCTCCCATATCGTTCCGTATCGTTTTTGGTGTGGCACCTCTTCAGCCGAAGAGGCCTGAGGACGTTTGCTTACCATGTCCGCCCAACTGGTGCCAGCGAGGAGGTCGGAGGCCCGCTCATCAGGTTGCCTTAGTCGGTTTGCCGTCGCACTAGATCTGCCTGATACCAAATTCGCCCGTCTTTAATGGTGAGATGGGCGACGAGCTTTTTCTCGCCGATCATATGATTCTGGTCCGTATCCACAAAATCAAACTCTCCGTGCTCAAGGCTTAACACTGCGACATCTGCAAGCGCCCCGGGTTTTAGGGTCCCGATTTGCTCATGCTCTCCTATGACGCGGGCGGGATTGGTGGTGACACATTGCACAACGTCTTCCAGGGTCATACCCAAGTTGAGCAGCTTTGACATGGTCGTCGGCAAATCAAAAACCGGCCCCTTGGTTGCACTTGGGATGGTGAGGTCAGTTGCAATGGTGTCGGGCAAGAACCCGGCGTCCAACGCCTGCTGAACAAACGCAAAGGGGAAATGCATCCGCCCGTGCGCGCAGTCAAAAATGATGCCTTCTTTTTGAGCTGCCCAGACTTCTCTGAGAATGGCTTTCTTTTCCGGCCCCATAATGCCGTATGCGAAGCCGTGGAAGCAGTGGGTGATCACATCACCGGGTTTCAAGAATTCTAGAATGCGCGGCACGGGCAGCAGGGCATCCGTGATATGCACCATGAGCGGCACATGTGCCATATCGGCCGCTTGGCGCGCAAGCCGCAGCGGTTCCGTTCCAGCTGAGTCGGGCACGACATTGTTGCTAAACCGAAGCTTGACACCAATGGCGAGATCTCGATTATTCATGATCGTTCGGACGCAACCTTCCGGGTCGGCATAATCCATATGCATCAACTCGCCGACCTGGAGATGAATGAGGCCCAAAGCAGACAGGTGGATGAAGCAGCGCAATCGCACTTCACTTTGATTGGCCACATATTGGCGTAATCCCGGAAAGGTGGCCGAACCGGAACTGCCCGCATCAATGATCGTGG
>CAZXFE010000264.1:0-4846 GCA_964639795.1 uncultured Enterobacteriaceae bacterium
TGCGTCATGGTCACGGTGCTGGCCCTCACGCGGTATCACACCTTCCGTCAGCCAAGATACTGACACCCGAAAAACGCCTGACGCTGGCTATCTTGCGTGATGCCGTGGCCTGTCTCAAAAAAGTGTTTGCGGGATCAATTCTGCACCGCTCTCGACCTGGGCGAGAGACGACCAAGTGGAAACAGCATCCAGACCAAGAGTGTGTTTTCTCTTCCAAAATAATTTGTGATGCATTGAATTTAGATGCAGCCGCTCTCCGTCAAGAACTCTTGGGGGCAGGTCTAAGTAAACGCCTCAATGGGCAGGCACAAGGGTAGGAGTCCCCTCCTTACTCTGCGCAGCTGCGCGCAAATAGACCATAATCTTCCAGATCACATTGTGCGCGAGCTTCCCTTGAAAATTCAACATCTCGGTCTTCGACACGCCCTGCGTCACCGTGTAGAAAATCGCGTTATCGCTGCCGCCATGTATCCATTCCCAGTCAAAAAGGTTGGGGGATTTGCTCCCCTTCCAAGCTATTTCGCTCGGATGGCCTTCCGCCACGCACGGACCTCGGAAGGCTACTCGCCCCGTCTCTTAGTTCGGACGTTGCGCCCGAACTAAGAGACGGGAACGTATTCCGTCCTTCCTGCTAGGTTGCGACGACCTTGCCTTCCTCAGTGACGAACTGTTCCAGAAGTTCAGTTGCATATCGGACAGATATGGCAACCTTATCGTCCGCCGAGGAAAGTGCCGGGTGCAAAAAGAACACCAATAGGAGTTTCAGACTCTCAGGAGGCAGGTCATCCATGTCATTAGCCTTAATTCTTTGCAAGCGCCAAATCAGACGGCCACAAGGATAAACCGGACCGCAGCAGGAGAATCAGACCACCAAACGTAATGGGAATGTACTGGGCAAAAAAGGCCACAATGGAAAAACTTAAAGCTTCTTCCTTGGGGACGGCATAGAAGGAGAGGGCTAGAACGATAGCATACTGAAACACACCGACGAACCCGGGTGCAGCGGGTAAGGCCACGCCAACTGCGACGAAGAGGATGACAACAATCGCCGCTTCAAATGGCAGCGAATACCCACACACTTTGAGCAACAACCAGTAGTACATCACCATGGTCACCCATACCGCTATAGATGCCAGAAAAGTCCGCAGCAGAAGTGCTCCTTGGCGTAAGACTTGAAGGCTGTCAAGCAATTCTTGCACGATGCTTTGTACCCGCTGCGGCAGCCATTCCAACCAAGTGACCCTTTCTTTTCGCACCAGCCACCAGCCGCCAAAGAGCAAGGCGAGCATACCGCCCAAAAAAATTACACTGCCTTTTGCATACCCCGCGAGCGGCGTAAGATACGGAAGACTCAGCACTACGAAGAGAGAGACGGTTATCATATCCAACAGACGGTCGAGTGCGCCCGTCGCAATAGAGGTACTCAACGGCACCGGGCCGAGACGAGATAAGGCATATATGCGTAAGATTTCTCCAGCCCGCAGCGGCAGCACATTATTACCCATAAAGCCAATCAGGGTTGCGGAGAAGAAGACCGAGACAGGTAAACGTTGAACGGGTTCAACCAATTTCTGCCAGCGATACGCGCGAAAGAGAAATATCACGCCCAGCAAAAGGAAAGACAGGGCCAATAGACCAAGATCAACTCGGCCAAAAGCATGCAGAACGGCCGACCACTCAACCCCGCGAACGGCCAAATAGCCGAAGGCAAGGCTGAGGCCGAAGCCCAGAGAAATTTTAAGAATTTTCAAACGCGGCTCTCTTCAATACGCCATGAGAGCATGAGTCTCGCAGAAAAACGCGCCCGGGGTGACTCGAACACCCAACCTACGGGTTCGAAGCCCGTTGCTCTATCCAATTGAGCTACGGACGCACACTGCAAAAACAAGGACTTAGCGGCATTGCGCCGCGCCTGTCCAAGGTGAGTAGAAACAGAGTAGAAATATTTTTCACGTGCCACCCTACCCTGCCACCTGCTGCGGCGCGGTGCTGAGCACGACCGCCCGAATGTCGTCTTCCGACGGATTGTTGTAGCGCTGGAAAACGGCAAATGTACTGTGCCCCGTGATCGCCATGATACGCTTGTAGTCCCACCCTGCTCTCACCTTTCGGGTGATGAACGTATGCCGCAGGTCGTGGAAGTGCAAGTCCACAATCCCGGCCCGGCGACAGGCTCGATTATAGGCCGTCTTCCACCCTTCTTTCATCGGCTTCCCTTTCCAGGTGAATACGTGATTCGTGATCGACGCGATCTTGCCGTCTTGCTGCTCTCGTCTTCTGTCCATCAGTATTTTCTGCAGGATCGGTGAGATCGGAATGTTCTTGGGCCGCCCTTTTTGGTGTCTTCGGCCCGCAATCGGATGAATCCGGTCTTCCAGTCAACCTTGGCCCACGTCAGATACTTGATTTCACCGGTGCGTATCCCCACTGGTCGAGAGGCAGCAAGAAAGTCAGCGTCAAGGATGCCAGCCGTCCGCCCCGGTTTCCCGGCGCCGCACACTTTCCTTTTCTCCCAGCGCAAGCCACCACATGATAAGAGGATACCCCTCACGTTAACTCATACTACGTTATTTTCGTACCCTGCCCCGATAGCTTGACAGTGCGATCCGACCTCACTCTACGTGAAGTACGTGTTCGTTTCGATAACTTGACAGAACTGGTAGCAGGCGTGTGTTGCGCTGTGTTAAAGATAGAACAAGGGAGGGGCCATAATGGCGAGCCATCGGGTAATATCCTCGGATGACCACGTGTTTGAGCCCGCGGATCTGTGGACGAGTCGGGTCGATACGAAATTCCGCGATCGGGCGCCACACGTTATTCACCGGGACGCCGATGACACGGACTGGTGGATATGCGATGGACTCGTCGGCCTCAGCGGCGGCTCAGGTGGCTCGCTGTTGGGGATGCGATTTGAAGCGCCGCAAGAGATGAGTTTTGCCGACAAGATAGAGAATGTCCGACTGGGGGCGTATCTACCCGAAGAGCGCCTCAAAGATATGGACGCCGACGGCATCGACATCGCCCTCGTGTATCCCACTCAAGGTCTGCTGCTGTACAGTGTGCCAGATAGCACCCTACTCACCGCTTTATGCAAAGCCTATAACGATTGGCTCGCCGAGTTTTGTGGGGCCGCACCGAGTCGGATCAAAGGGATCGCGATGTTGGACATTGACGACATTGGGTCGGCGATTCGGGAGCTGGAGCGGTGCGCGAAGCTGGGCTTGGTGGGGGCGATGATCTCGGTGTATCCAGCCGAGGACAAGTCGTACGACCGCCCGGAGTATGAGCCGTTCTGGGCGACGGCGGAAGCGTTACGCATACCGCTTAGCCTCCATATCGTGACGAATCGACCAAGCGCGCAGTCCGGCGAAGGGGATGGAGCACTCCGGACACTGGACGGGCCGCTTGACTACGCGGCGCTGGCGAACGTGGATCACTGGGTGCGGATGTCGTTAGCCCGGATGATTCTCAGTGGTGTTTTCGAACGCCATCCGCAGCTACAGGTCGGCTCAATTGAGCAAGAGGCCTCATGGGCCTCACATTTCATCGAACGCCTAGACTACACGTATACGCAACGCCCCCAAACTGGCGGGTACCGGTATGGGGAAGACCTGTTGCCGAGTGACTACTTCCACCGCAACGTATTCATCAGCTTTCAAGAAGATGCGATGGCCTTGCGGGAACGCCAATTCATCGGGGTGGATAATCTCCTGTGGGGGTCCGACTATCCGCATGCCGAGTCGACGTTCCCGCGCTCACAGCAGATCCTGGCGGAGATACTCAGCGACTGTACTGAGGAGGAGAAGGCAAAGATCGTGGGTGGGAACACGGCTCGCATCTACGACCTCGGCTGAGGGACGAGACATACTATTTCTCCGTTTTTCCTACTACAATGTTCTGGGCGTAGAATATTTCCCGTCGTTTTGCAAGTCTGACGTACCACCACTGCACAGGAGCGGATAAAGCCGCCGATCAGGCAAGCTCCGCGCACCCAAAAATCCTATGGCGTTCCATAAATTGGTCCACGGTATTCGTGCGGTGTCTGGGGCACAGAATCACATTGATATGGACCACTTTTCTGGGACTCCTAGTCACAGAGAGTTAGTTTCGGATAGGGTGCGGATCGTGCAGCATTATGCGCGATCCTGCATAGTTAAGTCCGCTAAGTCATTGATTTTCCGCAACTCGTGGAGAATTCGTATTCAGTAGGTCGTCGGTTCGACTCCGATGGGTGGCCTTCTTTAACCCCCTGTTTTTGCAGGAGGTCTCTCAATTGACATTGCAAGAAATAGAAAAGTTCGGAGACTGAGTGACCGATAAGTGACCACGCGGAGCTTTCAGCGATAAGCTTGAACATCTAGAATGGCCGCTCTCATCGTCTCCGCACAGAGCGGACAATCCGCCGGACCCCGTGGTCCACCACGAACCATTAAAGATCAATGTAATGTCTTGCCCAAGCCGCCCTACGTGCGCTAGGACACGATGATGCGATGGTTCTTGACCATATGCGTCCTTGTGACTGGCCTCCACTGTAGCCCGGACGCCCGAGCGGACGACATCGCTGCGCTCCGGACACGGGCCGATCAAGGCGATGTCACTGCCCAGTTCGATCTGAGCGTCGTGTACATCACCGGCAAAGGCGTTGCGCAGAATTACAAACAAGCGGTGGTCTGGTCCCGCAAGGCCGCCGACCAAGGAAATGCCACCGCGCCTACCAGCCTCGCAGGCATGTACGACACGGGTCAGGGCGTAGTGCAGGATTACGGAACAGCCTTGAAGTGGTACGGGCTCGGCTCCTGCTACGGGGCAGCCGTGTTGTGCCGTAAGGATTGTTGCTCCAACGGGA
>CAZXFE010000265.1:0-4123 GCA_964639795.1 uncultured Enterobacteriaceae bacterium
GTGAATAGGTCACCGTACGACCTTTATCCCGGTCACGGAGAGCGCTTGCCGCATCGAGCAGCGCTGGCACTTCGTTCTTAGAACAGTGCAGCAGGCGGTAGCCGTCTTCAGCAGATAGGATGGCGTCTGACAGCGCTTTTTTTAATATCACTGGAATGTGATGTTGCACTCGGTAATCCCCGCTTTCGGTAGTGCGACACTAGTAGAGCACTGAAGGGATGTCAACTACGTTGTCCCAAAAATCTCACTTTTCTGTGATATCGGTTATACCCGGATATTCCGCCACCTGACTCTTGTGTAATTATGGGGGAAATACGCTGTCCCGAGCGTGCCGCGAGAGACTTTTTAGGGCCTGGCTAACCGGTTGCGCGAATACCGAGTGCGTCGAACGGCAATAACCGCGCACAGTGTTCCTGCGCTCAGGAGGAGCCAGCCGGTACTGAGAAGTACTTGATAAAAGTCGAGCTTGGCCTGTGCGAGCGCCCACCGACTCCAGGCCTCACTCGAGAAGTGGTGTAGCCTGGCGTTTTTGCCGAACGTTTGCTCAGCGTCGATGGAGGGAGGAGTCTGGGCCAGATCGGCCTGATATTGGCGAACCTTGACCTGGGCGACAACGGTGTTGCCTATCCCGAGGATGATAAGCACAATACCGAAAATAAAAAGAGTGCTCTGATACAGCGAAGCACGGGTGATCATAGCGGGCCTCTTCTCTCGGCTACCACCGGCAGAGACAGCAGTCAAGCTGGAAATCATGAATAGTCAGATCCAAACGTATTATTCGAAGGAGAGCACAAGGCCACTACAATGAGTAACGGGCGATGATGCCTATACAGTATCATGACCTTGGCGTGACGGAATATGCGCACGCCCTCCGTATACAACGATATGGGCATGCTTGGTGTCTGGAAGAGCAGGCCAATATACTCCTCCTGACGCAACAGCGGCCAGTTATTACGGTGGGCTATCGTTAGGTCCAAGGCCCGCAATACACGAGAGACCAGCTGCTCGTTTCGCGTGAGGCACTCCGCAAAAGAGGCATACGTGTGGAGCTTGCCGAACGTGGCGGAGGGGTAACGTATCACCGGCCGGGACAACTCGTTGTGTAGCCGTTCTTTTCGACCATCCTGAGAAAGTACGGCGTACGACGTTTCATTACGCAGCTCGAAGACGTCATGCTACCGACTTGTCCGCGTGTCTGTGTATTTGCACACACAACAGTGGGGCAGTCGGGTGTGTGGGTGGGAGAGAACAGATAGGTGCGGTGGAGATTGCTGTGTGGCCGAAGGTTATTCTTCACGGCTTCTGTCTTGATGTGGATCTTGATTTACTTCCATTTATTTAGTTTGTTCCAAGCGGCCTTGCCGGCGTGGGTGTGACCAGTCTAAAAGAGGAAGGCTGAAGGCCGAGATCTTTCCTCGATGTAGCGCAGGCTCTTATCCATAAGATCTCGCGCACCTTTGCCGTATGTATGGAGGAGTTCCCTCATGAACGTTGTCTTGAATGAAAAACAGCACCAGGTGCGATGGGTCACGATAAACCGGCCTGAGCGCAAAAACGCGCTGAACCCGGATACGGTTTATGCACTGAAAGAGGCGTTGACTGAGGGGGCGAGCGATGATGATACTCGGGTTCTTGTGCTGACTGGCGCGGGAGGAGCCTTCTCTTCTGGGGCTGATCTGAGTGCTGCTCCGGCTCGTCCGGAGTCGCCTGGAGAAGATCTCGCTGAAGACGGTTTTAACGCCCTTATCCGGACGATCTGGAACACCCCCAAACCTGTGATTGCGGCAGTGGATGGCGCGGCCTTCGGCTTTGGATGTTCATTGGCCCTGGCCTCAGATATCCGTTTGGCTTCAGCCGCAGCCCGCTTCTCGCTCATTTTTGTCAAACGGGGACTCACCATCGATGGTGGCGCCAGCTATTTTCTGCCCCGTTTGGCAGGTATGCGAGGCATGGAAATGGCCCTCAATGGTGATATGCTGGATGCAACGGAAGCTACCAATATGGGCTTGGTGAACCGGGTACTGACCGGAGAGAATTTCCACGAACAGGTCAGCGCATATGCAGACCGACTTGCAAAGAATGCGCCGTTAGCGCTTGCGGCAATCAAGACGTCGATGCATAACGCTTTAGGGCCAGGTCTTGGAGAGACGCTCACCGCGGAGATGGCGGCGCAGCGGAAACTGATGCATTCTGAAGATGTGAAAGAAGGCATACTGGCCTTCCGCGAAAAACGCGAACCGGTGTATACAGGACGATAGAGAGGGTGTGGTGCCAGATCAAATAGGTCAGCCAGATCAATTGGATAAGCAAGGTCAATTAGATCAGTGCGGCCGGCTTTTTATTGTTGGGGACATCCACGCATGTCCTGGGGAACTTGAGGCGCTACTGGAGGCTCTTTCTTTGCAGACAGAAGACCATGTCGTCTGTCTGGGGGATTATATTGACCGTGGGCCTGATGCGAAAGCTGTTGTCGATCTGCTTTTAGGGATGCGGGCTGACAACGTGTGTACGCTTACCTTTCTCAAAGGGAATCACGAGGACATGTTCCTCGACTTCCTTGGCTACGGAGGACTCTATGGCCAGGCATTTCTCATGAATGGTGGACAGCAAACCGTAGCTAGCTACAATTGTGATCCATTCACTCCTGGCAATGAGATCGCGCTGGCCATGCCTGAAGCGCACCGCGAGTTTTTTCTCGATCTCGAGCTGTTATTCCCTGTCGATGATATTTTGTGCGTCCACGCCGGTGTCAATCCGGGCGGATCCCTAAATGCTCAAGTTACCGAGGACCTGCTCTGGATTCGCGAGCAATTTTTTTCCTATCCGCACGACTTGCCCTACACGATCGTGTATGGCCATACGCCGCGCCGTGAAGTCGATTTCGATTTACCCTACAAAGTGGGCATCGATACCGGCCTCGTCTATGGAGGGAAGCTGTCTTGCCTGGAAATCACGGAAAAAAAGCTCTTCCAGATCGAACGTGGTGGGCAGCAGGTGACGATGGCCGATGTTGGTGAGTATTGGGCAGATGCAGGGCCCGC
The DNA here is from genome assembly GCA_964639795.1 of uncultured Enterobacteriaceae bacterium. Taxonomy (GTDB): domain Bacteria; phylum Desulfobacterota; class Binatia; order Bin18; family Bin18; genus Bin18. Next base: position 3,042 of record CAZXFE010000265.1, read on the forward strand.
AAAATGACGATCTGTAATCCAGACCACCCACCTAACAAAACTGATTGGAGTACGTCCCGCGTCCCACCGCGACCCTTCCCTGGATTCCTATTTCTACGGGAATGACCGTCCTCGTTGTGTCATACCTGCGAAAGCAAACATCCCGGCCTAACGGATAAGACGGAGTTTTGTCCGTGGTTCTGAAACCTCATTCCTCCAACCTGTGTTCTTATCCGGCTGCTAAAGCTGTATTCTGAACACATGCAGAAAAAACAGGGTGTACCAAAAGCCTACGAAAACAGTGCCTTTTTAAAGAGTCCCAATGCCCGAGCCATTCGGGTTCTGTGCGAGTTGGCTGAGCCGGAACATCGTTTTCGGCGACATAAAGTCAAAAATACGATTGTCTTTTTTGGTTCAGCCCGAGCCACGTCTCGTGATCAGGACAATCCTTCGCCCGCATGCTTAACGCGCTATTATGACGACGCTGTTCAGCTTGCAAAGCGATTGACCGAGTGGTCATCCACGATAAAGCCCACTCAGCGGCGCTTCACGATCTGTTCAGGCGGCGGGCCTGGATTTATGGAGGCCGCCAATCGGGGGGCACATCTGGCTGGCGGAGAATCCGTCGGCCTCAATATTAGCTTGCCCTTTGAGCAAGAGCCGAACCCTTACCAAACCGATAATCTGACATTTGAATTTCATTATTTCTTCATTCGCAAATACTGGTTTGCCTATCTGGCAAAAGCGATTGTGGTCTTCCCTGGTGGTTTTGGGACTTTAGACGAGTTGTTTGAACTCCTGACCCTGGTGCAGACGCAGAAAACCACAAAATATATGCCGACCGTGTTATACGGTTCGGATTACTGGAACGAAGTGGTGAATTTTGATGCCATGGTCCGCTGGGGAACGATTAGTAAAGAAGATTTAGGCCTGTTTCGGTTGTGCGATGACGTAGACAGTGCGTACAGTTTTCTACGTGGTGAGCTGACGCAACACTATCTGCACGGAAAATTGAGCGTTAATGAGGGAGCCATCAAGCATCCATAACTTTCTCGGAAATGCTCGGAGGTCTGCAAAGGGGCTAAAGGGGAATGCCGCCTTTT
>CAZXFE010000265.1:4133-4844 GCA_964639795.1 uncultured Enterobacteriaceae bacterium
CCTGCTCTTGACTTTCCATGAGCTGGCGGGTTTAACACTCCCATGGCGGCGTAGCTCAGGTGGCTAGAGCGAGGGTCTCATAATCCCTAGGTCGGCGGTTCGAGTCCGCCCGCCGCTACCTGCCAAATAGAGCAGTTACCTGTCTGAGTCAAACAGCATTTCTATAATTGGTTGCAGATGGTTGCCTTCATGGGGGGATCTTACCTTCCGGGTGCCCTGGTTCGGGGTGGTTTCTTTTGTAACTTACAGAATTATAGTTAACTACCTGAACGATAATGTTAAGGATAGTTAAATAAGTACGTTGACATAATGGCGAACAAAATCTATCTTCACTGCCGAGGAAGGCGAGAAATGGCAGGGGAACAAATTAGAGTGATTGAGCGGGTGATTCAGCCCCGGAGTTACACGAAAAGAATCGCCATCGTGAAAAAGGTTTGCCCGGTCTGTGGTGAACCTTTTGAGGGCGTTCGCCAGAAACGATACTGTCGCCCTGCCTGCAGCGGCCGAGCGGATTACCGACGGCATGCAGCGAAGCGCCGGAAAAACCGCGTGAAACGATACCGCGAGGGGAAGAGTCGCGCGTCCACTTCGTAGCCCCGTCTCTAACTCGGCCAAGAAGAATTGGTTTCCCGGTATGACGAGTGGCATCACGCGGTGGTCTCGCGCCTTCCATAACGAAATAAAAGAATATAGGGGGAGCTTATTCAGCTC
>CAZXFE010000266.1:0-4839 GCA_964639795.1 uncultured Enterobacteriaceae bacterium
CGTTTGAGGCGATCTTTGAATATCGGTTCTAGGCCCCACTCCGGATTTCCCATCAGATTAACAAAGGACTCCCAGTGGTGTTCTTCTACACAGCAGATAAAAATCCAGCCGTCCTTACACTCCAGTAAATCAAGGGGCTGTATGGGTTTATGCCCAAGTCGGGTGACAGCCACGCCGGCATACGAGGCCATCATCGTCCCAAACTCTGAAATGCCCATGAGACATTCTTGAACAGAGAATTCAATATGTTGGCCCGCCCCATCTCGCAGTGTGGCAAACAGTGCTCCTAGCGAAGCCACCGCTGCATGCACCCCAGCGCTAAAACCGGCCTGCTGTCCAAAAGGTTTCAGCGGTGGCAGGTGATCAGTTCCCGGCCCAGCGCCGTTGAGAAAACACAGGCCGCCGGCATTCCACAGGGTCAGGTCTGAGGCCTGATAATTGGTATGCGGTCCGTTCAAGCCAAAGGGCGCAATTGAGGTCATGACCAAGCGCGGATTGATCTGCGCAAGTTGGTCATAAACCAAGCCGGCCGCAGCTACCTGTGTCGGATGGACATTGTGGATAAGCAAGTCTACGTCTTTCACTAAACGCTGGAAGACATTCCGACCTATGGTGTTTTCAAGGTCGAGCGTGATACCGCGCTTATTGGTATTGAGGAAAAGAAACAGGCCACTCTTTTCAGAGTGCGGTCTTCCGCCGGGGAACGGGCCGCGTTGGCGGGCCGGGTCCCCGCCGCCGGGCGGTTCAATCTTAATTACCTCAGCTCCCATGTCGGCCATCAGCTTTGCGGCATACGAAGCCGCGACCATATCTCCACACTCAAGAATCCGAAAGCCTGATAAGGCGCTAGGCATAGCCCCTCCCTTTTCCTACTGCTGAATATATCCGGCGTGGTAAAACCGAACTCTAGTGGGCTGTTTGTGTCACGTCAAGCTTGACTCCTCTCACAGCACTCAGTACTGAGTACGCAGTACACCGTACTCGTAGCTTAGCCATGGACCTCATTGACATTTACCTACGCGTCGAGCGCACAGATATTGCGCTCATCAAGTTCATTATTGAATCCTACGAAGAGTTCGGCATCGTACGCACGATAGACCGCAAAAAGGCCATTATCGTCATCCTCGTTGTGCCGGATTTCATTGATCACACTTGGGCGGCACTCGAATCTCTGCGCGAACACATGAACTGGCACGAAGTTCCGCCCCCAACCGAGCACGACGACTGGCTAATGGAAAAGATGCATCCCAGGGACAAAAGCCAACTCTAGGACGAAAGCCAGGCCCCACCAAATCATTCGACCTCATTTATTCCGTACAGTTTACCTTATGGCCAAACACACCGACTGGGTGACCGCGAGCGAGATTGCGACCTATACATATTGTCAGGAGTCTTGCGGCTGACCCATTGCCTGAAAATACCTGCAGGCAATATTCGCGCACTCAAGCGCGGCACAGCCGAACATGCAGCATGGCAAAAGGTTGGGCGATTTACTTCACGGCTGATACGAGCCGCGCTGGTGTTGGTCGGTTGCAGCCTCGACCCGCTCTTCGTGTGCTTCTTCTTATTATGACGGTTAAGATGGGTATCCTTAGTCTAACGCTAGTCTAACGCTGAGTCTGTCCATCCTGGTCTTGGCGCTTTCTCTTATGGTGACGCAAGGTAGACTTTGGATACGGAAAGACTCTCAGCCACGATAACATGCGGCTGTCCTCAGAACAGTATATGCTTCCGGGCAAACAGAACCGCATCATGCAGAGCGTCAGATACTTCATCCCAGAAGAGAAAAGGTCAGGGCTGAGACTGACAGGCCATCAAACGCATAGTTATCGCGAAGGGTGGTTTCAATGGCCCACCGGTCACGATACCGCGCCAGAATGGCTTACCGACTAAGCAAGATGTCGGTGGTAAAAAATGTCTCAATGGCAGGCGGCGGTTTACCTCGGCCGGGCCAGGCGCCCCGGGAGCAGGGTATGCCAGAGCCGGTCCCAAGCTTAGACCAGCACGCCGGCTTCGTTGGGCTGGAGTTGCCAGCCGCGGCGCTTGCGGGCTGAGGTTTTGGGCGATCCGGGCAGGGGTCGGCGGGGGGGCATAGAGCTTGCCGGTAATGAGCATGCGGAAGGCCACCTACCTCGACCGAGGCCGGCAGACGGCGCAGGTACTCCTTGGTGGCGTAGCAACCATCCCCCTGTACGCGAATCTGGCGTTCGAGCAGGTGGGCCGCCACATAGGCGACGATTTCGCGGGCCAGGCCGCTGCGTGTGCAATAGGGGGATCTTGAGTTTGCTTGTTTGGGCCTCCTTAAGATAGAGAGACAAGGCGATGGGGACACTGACACAGTGGCCTGGCCAGTGCGCCAGGAGGATCCGCATTATTCCTGAGACAAAGTTGAACCCCCGGAGCGTCCGATATTCCTGGCGCGCCGAGCCCGCACCGTTGCGCTACCGGGCCACGCCTTGGATGTGTGTCCCCACCTTTTTCTTGGTCGAGTCGTCCACCTCCGGGACAATGGGGGCCGCCAGAGGAACCCAGCGGGCGGCGTGCTCAATGATCCGCACCCACAGGTGCCTGCGAGCCTGGTAGAGGGTGCCACCCAGAAAGACATAGAAGAGCGAGAAGGGCTTGACGGTGGTAGCGCCCGTGAGCCGCAAACAGGTGGTGATCGTGTGGCGCTACATACCCGCTAAGACCCAGCCGCAGGCGAGGAGCGTGAAGGTCTGCTGCGACGGGGTCGCAAAGAACCCTTCAAATGAAACCATGACAAACGTTCCAAATGATAAGACGATGAAAAGTGCCACCGACATATCCTCCAGCGAGACCGTTTGATTGTGGAACCTACCTGCGTACCGGATTCCATGTTGCCGTGCCACTCTTCTCCGACGATGACCCTTCAGCGCTAAAAATGTCGAAACTAATTCCTAGCACGGTCACGCAAGCATCTTATTGCCCTTGTAAAAAGTTGGACGGACGAAGAGGATCAACGATTACCCAAGATATAGACTGATCAGCATCCCAATAATAAGCAGGACGCCGTACTCAAGATGAAGCTTGGCGCTTTGTTCCACGATGTCTTGCAGCTCGTCTGTTTGAAACACAACCCGCACCACTGGAATGGCAAGCCGAATTGAGAGCAGGGTCAACAGAGCTGGCCATGGCGCGTAGCGTAGCAGGACGAGAAGAGCGGTCAAGACAAACGCTCCGTAGATTAAAACCCCGAGTTCCCAATTGGCCGCGCGTCGGCTGATAACTGTCGCCAGCGTATTTTTGCCATGGGCCTTATCCGCCTCAATGTCTCGAATATTATTTGCCTGGAGAATAGCCGCAACCATGCAACCGACAGGGAGTGAGATCAACAGCGGGGCAAGGCTAAAGACTTCGCGCTGGACATAATAGGCGCCAAGGATGATCACCGGTCCCATGAATACAAAGACCGTCGCCTCGCCAAGTGCGATATAGGCCAGAGACAGCGGATTGGCCGTATAAAAATAGCCTGCCAACACGCTGGCGATGCCCAGGGTGAGAATAGGCCAGCCAGACAGACCGACCAGGACCAGACCGAATAAACTGCCAATGCCAAAAGTGGCAATCCCACCCCAGTATACTTCGTCAGCAGTCAGCAGCCCGCGTTGGATGACCTGGCTCCCACTCTTGGACTCAATCGTATCCACCCCACTTTTGTGGTCGTAATAGTCGTTGACCAGATTGGTCCCAATATGGATGAAGAGCGAGCCAAAGAGTGCCAGCAAAAAACGCCCCCAGGAAAAGAGACCATCCATTGCCCCTAGGACCGATCCAATTAACACCGGCGTGACCGAGGCGGTGAATGAATATGGCCGGGTCGCTTCGATCCAAATTTTCAGACGACTTGGCAATGGGCCTGCTGTCAATGTATTTTCCCCGGCCATAATGGTGCTCCTTTCGTGCCAATTATGGACCGGCTTGGAAGAAACAGTAAAGGGGGTAAAAAGCTCGGTTTTTATAGTCTCTCTTGACCTCTCTTGCCTTCTACAGCCGAAACACGCTACACCCTCCCCGAGCGGGAAAGCATAGGGAGGGAGACAAATGAATGCCACAGGCAACTAAACCAATTGGCCGTCTGGATCATGTGGGCATCGCCGTGCGTAGCATCGCTCAGGCCCGGACGTTCTTCGAAGGCATACTGGGTGCGACGTTCCAGTTTGAGAGAGTCGAGCGCGGCGGCACCTTCCGCTTTGCGGTTTTTGACTTGCAGGGTTTTACCATCGAACTCTTAGAGCCCATCGCTACAGATGGATTCTTGGCCGTATTCTTGGAGAAGCGGGGCGAAGGCGTACACCATCTCACCCTGCAAACTCCAGAGCTCAAAGAAAAAGTGGCCTTCCTTGAAGACAAAGGCGTCCGCGTTGTTGACAAACATCTCGATGATTCGGATTTCCGGGATGCATTCATCTCCCCCAAAAGCGCCTGTGGCGTCCTCTTTCAGCTGGGCGAAACAAAACCGCCACTCGACACTAACCCGTTTTGGGAACAGGGCAAAAATACCACATGAGAGATTTCTCATTTTGCTCTCACTATCTTCTCATATTTGCGCTGTGAATTGGTGAAGAACATTGAGTTAAGCCCGAACAGATCTCCAGGCACACAACAATGAACCTCAAACGCGCCCTTATTCTCACCCCACTCGTACTGATTGCGTTTTTGCTGCAGTCATACTTCTGGGTTCCCAGCTACGAGAAGCAGTCTTTGGGCAACCCTGCCCGGCTCCAAACGTATATCGAAGGCACCATTGCGGATGCCAAGATTCTTAATCCCATCCTGAACGCGGATGGGGCAAGTAGCCGTATCGTCGATTTTGTTTTT
>CAZXFE010000267.1:0-4734 GCA_964639795.1 uncultured Enterobacteriaceae bacterium
CCAACGAGGATGGGAAAGCCCAGAGAGCGCAAGTCGGAGAGCTCCCGCAACACCGCGCAGTCCCACTCACCCCAGGGTATGCCTGGCTCACGAAAAAATCCAATACCAGGATCGAGGACAATGGAGTCTTTTGGAATTCCTGCGCGGTCAGCAATATCAAGGCTGTCCATGAGGGCAGAACGAATCCGCTCTAATGGTGATCCGTTCTGGGGGACAGGTTCGCTGGCCATAATGACTACGCCCACTCCGGATTGGGCAATGACAGGAGCCATATCGGAGTCATGTTTGAGGCCGCTGACATCGTTGATAATCCGGGCTCCGGCGGTTAACGCAGCCTGGGCGGGCAGGGCGCGTTTGGTATCTGCAGAAATCGGGACAGAAACACGGGCAGAAACCTCCCTAACGGCACAGACCAACCGCTGGGTTTCTTCGTGAATTGAAATGGCCGTTTTGAGGTATGGGGCAGTGGACATAGCCCCAATATCGATGATATCTGCTCCTTCACTTACCACTGCTTGAGCTGCTTCTGCTAGCTGCTTCGGGTCGGTGCGTACGGAGCCCTGATAGAAGGATTCGGGGCTCACATTCAGCGCCGCCATTACGCGGGTTGGCGCGGGATCCCCGATCTTGATACCGGCTAGTTGCGTAAAGGCACAGGAGGGTTGGCTCATAATGACTGAGTATCCCACAATGGGGTAGGCGGGACTTACTGCCATTGTAAGACTGACAGGCCCTAGCATTTCTATTTGCCAGCCCCTCAGTTTTTCATTACACTACCATGGCAATAGATAGGAGAATAGCACCATGAAACTGTACGATTTCCCCCTCAGTCCATACTGCCAAAAAGTTCGCATCGTTCTGGCTGAAAAAGAGCTCGCTTTTGAAAAAATATTTGTGGATTTGACGAAAAATGAACAACGGTCTCAGGAATTCCTGCGTCTGAACCCGTATGGAAAAGTCCCTGTACTCGTCGATGATGAGGAAGTCATTTACGATTCGACATTCATAAACGAGTATCTTGACGATGAATATCCGCACCCTGCACTGAGACCCGAGCCTTCCGCAGACCGTGCTCGGCTGCGCATGTTTGAAGATTTCGCGGATAATTCCTTTACCGTACAGTGTGGGCTCTTGTATGCGGAAGTGCGGAAGTCGGAAGACCTCATCGATCAAGAGCTCGTGCAGCGCTACAAGGTCGACGTGATTCGGGTGCTCGAGTTTCTTGACCGTCAGCTCGACGGCCGAGAATATTTGGTGGAGGAATTTTCGTTAGCCGATCTTGCCTTTATTCCCCGACTGTTAAGCTTGCCGCAAGTGGGCGTGGAGCTACCCTCTCGGCTGAAGAGCGTATCAGCCTGGATTGCACGTTTAATCCAACGCCCCTCCGTGATGCAGCTCCAGAAAGAACTCAGTATATCCTAAAGCGGTGTAGCCGTTCTCCAAAACAGGCGAATGCCAACATGGGGGGCCTTTCTCCGGGTTTCCATAAAGTGAGGCGATTGTGTCAGAACTGCCCGACATCATTCCGGTCTTTCCACTTCCAAACGTGGTGCTCTTTCCTCGGTTACAGCTTCCGTTACACATTTTTGAGTCGCGCTACCGGGAGATGGTGCGTGATGTAGCCGACACTGCTCAGCCCTTGATTGGGATGGCCCTGTTACGGGGCGAATGGCAGGAGCAGTACGACGGAAATCCTCCCATTTTCCCGATTGGTTGTGTAGGCAAGATAATCAAAACTGTGCCGGTGCCGGACGGCCGATTCAATATCCTACTCCAGGGATTGCGTGAATATCGAATTCAAGAAGAATTCAACGATAAAAGTTATCGTCGGGCCCGCGTCGAGTGGTTGCCGGTGAAAACAGACCCTCTTACCTCCGGTCTGCGACAAGAACTTGGCCATTTACTTGAGGACTATTTGAAAAAAAAGGAAGCTGTCCAACAGCTCCTGACCGATCCAGGGGTCGATGACACGCTCTTCATAAATTTTTTTGCCTTTCAACTCGAGTTCCTGCCTATTGAAAAGCAAAGCCTCCTGAACGCCGCAACACTGGGCGAACGGGCAGCCTGTCTTAAGGACATCTTGGAGTTCAAGCTGACCGAAGCACGCTGGCCTGAAAGCGGAAGGGGCGGAAAAGCCCGTCTCCATTAAAAAGCTGTCTTGACAAAATGAAGTCCCCTCATAATAGTGATGCCGGTATAACGGCAAAGAAGACGCTATTGTATGGAGGCTGATGAGATACTATGCAGCGTAAAGAAGAAATGACGTGGTGGGAGCGGTTGTATATTCCGGAGATCCTACGTGGTCTCGTTGTCACAACTTCACACTTTTGGCGAAATTTGACCCTGCATATCTTGCACGGATTAGGCTATGCGAAAGAAACGCCCGCCGCATACACGGTCCAGTACCCGGAAGAGCGCAAACACTATACCGACGTCTATCGGGGCAGTCACCGCTTGACACTTAAGGAAGACGGTTCTGTGCGCTGCACCTCCTGTTTCCTGTGCGCGACCGCTTGTCCAGCTAATTGCATTCACATCGAAGCAGGCGAGCATCCAGATCCTGAGGTTGAAAAATTTCCGCTCCGTTACGAGATCGATACCCTGCGTTGCATCTACTGCGGCATGTGTGTGGAAGCCTGCCCGTGTGATGCGATCCGGATGGACACCGCGGTCCACCCCCGTATCTGGGGTTACTCGCGAGAGGACTTTGTAGAATCAAAAGACGTTCTGATGGACCGGTCCCGTACCCTCGCCACGGGCGGACGGGATTCCTTAATCACTGAAATGCTCGAAAGCTATAAGGAGGCTGAGCAGCAGTTAGCAAAAGAGATCGGTGCTATTGGTTCGTAACACAGGCTTATAAGCGCGGAGGCAGAATATGGCACAGACGTATAAAGAACTGATGGACGAAGCCCGACAGGTCGTGCCGGAAGTCACGATTGAGGACGTCAAGGCCCAAATGGGGAACGGCGCAAAACCAACATTGCTCGACGTGCGGGAACGTGAAGAATACCGTGAAGGCCACCTCGAAGGAGCAGTGCCTCTTCCGCGTGGATTTCTCGAAATGCGGATTGAGGAGACGGTAGCGGATAAAAGTACTCCGATTATCGCCTACTGCGCCGGTGGGGTACGTTCGCTCATCGCCGCGCGCACGCTCAAAGAAATGGGCTATGGACATGTGACCTCCATGTCGGGAGGATACACAGCCTGGAAGAATGCGGGCTATAGATGGGTCGCAGATAGGCAGTTTACGCAGGAGCAAATTACACGTTATGCACGGCATTTTACGCTGCCCGAAGTCGGCGAGCAGGGGCAGGCCAAACTGCTTGATGGCAAAGTGCTGTGCGTGGGAGCCGGTGGCTTGGGTTCACCAGTGGCATTGTATCTGGCTGCCGCCGGCGTGGGTACGATAGGCATTGTGGATCATGACACAGTCGATATGAGTAATTTGCAACGCCAGATCCTACATACCAATGACCGAGTAGGGATGCCCAAGGTAGAATCGGCTCAAATTACGCTCAATGCCCTCAACCCAGATGTCAACGTTGTCCAGTTTAATGAGCGTCTGTCGTCTGAAAACGTCATGCGTATTATCAAGGATTTTGACATTGTGGTGAACGGGTGTGACAATTTCCCCACTCGGTATCTGATCAACGATGCCTGCATCATGGCCAAGAAGATCCTCGTGGATGGTTCGATTTTCCAGTTTGAAGGGCAGGTGACCGTCGTCGATCCGAACGATGGGCCGTGCTATCGCTGCTTATTCCCGGAACCTCCGCCGCCAGGGGCAGCACCGAGCTGCGCTGAAGCAGGCGTGCTCGGCGTGTTACCCGGAATCGTCGGCTGCATGCAGGCACTTGAAGTGATTAAGATGATACTTGGCGCTGGGATGCCGCTCATTGGGCGGATGATGCATTTTGACACACTGAGTTCGGAAATTCGGGTGTTAAAACTGCGCAAGGATCCAAACTGCTTGGTGTGTAGTGAAAATCCAAAGATTACGGAATTGATCGACTACGAAGCGTTCTGTGGCCTATGAGCGGTTAACGCGGCCCTAACCTACGACTGGTATGCCAGATTCGATTACGATTACAGTCAAGCTCTTCGCTATGCTCAAGAAATATGTAGCGGAGGGGAATAGTGGTGGAATTTCGCTTTCGCTCCCGTCCGGAGCAACCGTTCAGGATGCTGTTGATGCCCTAAAAATCCCGCGTGAACAGGCAAATATGCTGGTTGTGGGTGGTACCTATGTTGAGGTGAAGACCGTTCTTGAGGATGGTTTGGAGCTCAGTATTTTCCCACCGCTCGCGGGTGGCTTGCGCGGATAACAAACGAATCGCAATGTAAGGTATTAGGCTGGATGAAAGGGGCACGGTTAACCGTGCCCCTTTTTCAACTCTCAGGGGAGGGAGTAATCGTGACTGTAGACCTGAATGTTTTAAGCACCACAGCAAATAAGTTGCGCGCCCATTCGCTCCGTGCGACAGCGGAGGCGGGCTCCGGCCATCCTACTTCCTGTATGTCTGCCGCCGACATCATGGCTGCTATTTTCTTTGCGGACATGCGCTTCGATCCCACTAATCCTAGCAATCCGGCCAATGATCGTTTTGTGCTGTCCAAAGGCCATGCCGCTCCCGTTTTGTATGCGGCGCTAGCCGAAGCCGGGGCCTTCCCCATCGATCAGCTTGCAACCTTACGGAAGTTCTCCAGCGATTTAGAAGGCCATCCGACGCC
>CAZXFE010000268.1:0-4722 GCA_964639795.1 uncultured Enterobacteriaceae bacterium
CGTGGCGTTCCGCTTGCCCGAGCAATAAACACCGTTGTGAGGGTATGCTGACGTGGGTCCCGTTGCGGGTCGGAATAGACATGGAACTGTTCAATAAGCCGTACCTTGAGGGACGTTTCTTCAGCGGCCTCCCGGACCGCCGCCTGTTCAGCAGACTCTCCATAGTCAATAAATCCTCCTGGCGAGGCCCAACCAAGCGGTGTATTTTTGCGACGAATAAGGACAATTCCAACGCTCTCAGCCGTTTCCAATTCGATGATAATGTCTACCGTCGGTATTGGATTGCGATACGTCAACATGAGAAGGCAACCTACCACGCCCTCTTGATCTCAGTAAAGGATTGAGTCCTTCACCGAGAAAACGATATCGTGGATATATGCAACCGCATTCTCTCAAGCCGCTAGGCATAGGCCTGATCGGGGCAGGAAAACATGGTGTTCGTTACGCTCAGCATATTGTGGAAGATATTCCGCAGGCTGAACTTGTAGCCGTATGCCGCAGGAATCGATCGGCAGGTGACCAACTCGCCGCGACGTTTGGTTGTCGCTATCATGCAACATACGATCAGCTCATTGCGGATCAGAACGTCGACGCGATTGCTATCGTTGTCCCGCCTGCTTTGCACGGGGCTATTGTGGCAGCAGCCTGCCGTGCGGGTAAACATATCCTGATTGAAAAACCGTTTGCAGTGAGTGTCGCCGAGGCACAGCGGATCAGCGCACTTATTAAGGCCAGCTCCATTCGCTGTATGGTTGCCCAAACGTTACGCTTTAATAGTGTGGTACAAACGCTTAAGCGGCATCTGTCTGCAATCGCGCCTCTCCACTCTCTTCACCTCAGCCAACGCTTTGAGCCTTCATCGCTTGCCTGGCTCGACAGCAAAGCCGAAAGTGGCGGCGGGATCATTCTCCACACGGGCGTACATAGTTTCGACTTGTTGTATTTCTTGAGCGGTCGAGAAACTACCCAGGTCTGGTGTCAGACAAAAACAATTTTCACCCGCGAAACCGAAGACAACTTTCAGATGTATGGACGCACTACTGACCCGCTGCTTACGGTCCAGGTTTCAGGCTCACGCTCAACCCAGAGTCGAAGCGGTCTGATCGAGATTGTAGGTGAAAACGGCCAGCTCGTTGGCGATCATGCACATAGTATTGCCTACCTGGTGAGAGGACGTGAGCATATCCGCATGCCCGTTTCGCCTCCCGTGCCAACCATAAAAGAATGCGTACAAGCTTTTGTCGATGCTATCCAAAACGACACACCGTTTCCTGTTACGATTGAAGACGGCCTACGTGCGGTAACGCTTGCTGAGGCGTGTTATCGATCTGCGGAAACAGATCAGATGGTAAACGTCATACAGTAAGAACAGGCCAAAAAGGCTCGGCAGCCAGCCTGGTCATCTTTTAGTGCAGAACAAGTAGTGGAACGTTCAGCCAACGAGAGGAGTCACTCGCCGTAGGATGACTGGACCAATTATCAAATCTTTTCCAATGTTGACATTGTACATGAAGCGTTCTAAATTGAATCTCGATTCATCATTGAATTGCAGTTCACCAGTAAGGATTTATCTCATGAGTACGGTAACGAACATTAACCGCTATCAACGTCGGCGAGGGCAGACTAAGAGGGAGATCCTTGTGGCTGCGCAGAAAGTGCTCGCTGCAAAGGGCTACCACGACATGAAAATTGTCGACATTGCTGACGCAGCTGACGTTGGTGTGGGTACGTTCTACGTCCACTTCGCGACCAAAGATGCCGTATTCCAAGAATTGGTTGAGCAAACGGTACGAACCGTCAAGACTGTTATAGATCAAGCCTGGGAACAAGACGATGACGTGATCGATAAGGTGCGGACTACAAACCGGTGTCTTTTCGCGTTTGCTCAAGACCATAGAGAATTGTTTAAGATCGTCTTTGGCCATGGCAATGCATTCCACGAGATGTTGCGTCGGTTTTACACGATTTTTACCCATGATGTTGCTGAGCGAGTAGGCGAGGGTATGACCCAAAAGGTGTACCGCCCAGTGAATCCGGATATTGCGGCCAATGCCTTAGTCGGCATGTTTGGTCAACTCGTGTCATGGTGGGTTGAGCGAGAGACGCCATCCGCCGAGGAGATGGCCGTCGAAATGACTGCGCTCATGCTGCATGGACTGGCACGCAGTCCGTCCCAGTCTACGTCCTAGTTTGGCCCAGACAGGTTCCCCTCCTTTTTGAGTCTGGGCCTGGCAAGGGAGGTAATTCTCCCCTACTGCCCTTGCCCTTCCCCCTTACAGTAAATCCTGGAATACTGTCGACGGTATGGATGAGCCGAAAGAGCGCCTGGTCTTCTCCGATGCAGAGCGTATTCCTGTGCACTTGATTTCCGGCTTCCTTGGCAGCGGCAAGACGACGCTCCTGCGACACTTGCTCGATTATTGTCTTGTCCAAGGGCTCAAGCCCGCAGTGATGATGAATGAGTACGGTGAGGTCAGCATCGACGGTGAGCTGCTGCGTGGTCAAGGCTACTCCATTCGAGAGATGACTAACGGCTGTATTTGCTGCACCATTGGAAGCACGCTGGGACTTGCGCTCCAAGACGTGGCGGGGTTGAAGCCGGATGTGATCTTCATTGAAGCAACCGGATTGGCCGATCCGGTCGAACTTATTGATCAGGCCACGAAAGAAGAGGTTTTACCTCTCGTCCAGCTCGCCTCCCTGATTGCCGTCCTTGATCCGGTCAACTTCAACCGGTTGGCCGAAGAAGTCCACTCCGGTATTCGTCAACAGACCATGCTGGCCGACGTGGTTTTACTCAATAAGCGTGACTTAGCTGACGAGCAGATCTTAGCCCGATTAGAGGACCGGATTCGTAAACTCAATCCGCGCACGGAGATTATTCGGACTGAACGTGCTGAGACGGACTACGCTCGTCTCCTTGACCGGGCAGGCGAAATCTCACAGCCTAGCGCTTCGCATGCGAGCGCCTCCCAGCGAAAGACTCCGGTCCACGACCATTTTCACACCTTGACGTATTTATGCGAGGCTCCACTCGTACGAGAAAGATTCGAACAGATGATGCGTTCTTTGCCGGACACGGTATGGCGAGCAAAGGGGTTTGTGCGGCTTACGGACTCTGACGAGCAGTGGATGTTCCAGTATGTGGCTGGAGAATTCGACATGGAATGGTTGGATTTATTGCCCGAACCGCCCGAGCATGTAGTCTTTATAGGCAAAGGCTTTGATCGTACTGCTCTACGACAGGCTCTTGGCGAATGTGCGCTTGCCTCATCTATCTCATCATCGCTGCCATGAATCCTACACAAGTCACAACGGCATTCGTTATATGAACAAAGTCATTTGGGACACCATCCTCGGCGCTCTCTCAGGCACGCTCGTTTCCCCTATGCTGGTCCCATTTGGCGTGCAGCGCGCCGAGTTGATGATGGCGGTTTGCTCAGCCCTGATCGTTTTTGCCGGGCTCCTGCATATCAGGGCCGCCGAAGGACCGGACCGGAAAAAGGAGGGTTCACATGATTTATGAAGTACGTACCTACCGATTGAAACCAGGCGCTTTGGCCGAATGTGAGCAGCGCTTTGCCGAGGCACTCCCCAATCGCGAGCCGTTCTCCTCGCTAGGAGCCTTCTGGCATACCGAGATCGGCCCACTCAACCAGATCATCCACGTCTGGCCATATGAAAGCTTACAGCACCGGACTGTCGCGCGCAGCCAAGCCGTGCAAAGTGGGAAATGGCCACCGCCAATTGGCAAATTCATCGAGCATATGGAATCCGAAATATTCCTGCCTGCAGCCTGTATGGACCCGCTGGGAAAACGCCAGCTTGGTCCGATCTACGAGATTCGCACCTATATGCTTCGGCCAGGTAGCCTGCCGGCCGTCCTAGAACAATGGGCAAAATCCATTCCCCAACGCACCCAACTCTCCCCGCTTGCCGCCTGCTGGTATAGCGACCTGGGAGAGCTCAACAAGTTTGTCCATATATGGCCCTACCCCAGTTTAGAAGAGCGCGGGCGCATCCGAGAAGAAGCCGCTCAACTGTCCGATTGGCCGCCTGCCATCAGGGAGTCTCTCATCAGTCAGGAAAGCAAAATTGTTCTGCCTGCATCGTTTTCTCCCATGCAGTAGATCAGTATCTGGGGAGGACTTCTGTTCGAGGGAAACATGAAAGAACACAACCTATGAGCTGGGAAAAGGAAGTCGCAGGCATCACACAGCGTAAACAATTGGCGCGTGAGCTTGGCGGTCCGGATGCTATCGCCAAGCATCATCAGAGAGGACGACTCACCATCCGCGAACGCGTCGACCAATTGGTTGACCCTGACTCCTTTCGTGAACAGGGTTCTATTGCCGGGTCCTCGCAAACTGACGAGCAAGGAGAACTGGGCTCGTTTACGCCGGCCAATTATGTTGTTGGTTTTGCCAAAATTAGTGAACGACCCTGTGTTGTTGGCGGAGAAGACTTCACCCAAAAGGGCGGATCGCCCTCTCCAGCTGGTTTTCGCAAAAGTGTGTGGGCAGAAGAGTTGGCGTGTCGCTATCGTTTTCCACTGATACGTTTTCTCGAGGGCGGGGGAGGCAGTGTCTCACGGGGAAACAATAAAGGTGAAACCACAGGAAGTACCGAATCCGTCAACGCACCGCCACGCTTTCTGTCGATTATGCGGGCGATGTCTATGGTGCCCGTTGCCTCTGCTGCCGTGGGGGCAGTAGCCGGTCT
>CAZXFE010000269.1:0-4721 GCA_964639795.1 uncultured Enterobacteriaceae bacterium
GGGAAAGAGTGTAGATCTCGGTGGTCGCCGTATCATTAAAAAAAAAAAAGGAAGGAAGCGAAAGGCAGAAGATGCAGCGGAGCTAGAAAAAACAACAACTGAGCACAGAAAGGAGCACCCTATGCAATTCGGCATGCTGTACGAAATGGAGACGCCGCGGCCGTGGAACAAGCTGAGCGAGTACAACGTCTACCACGAAGCGCTGGCGCAGATTGAGCTGGCCGACAAGGTCGGCTTTGACTATGTGTGGGAAGTCGAACACCATTTCCTAGAAGAATATTCGCATAGTCCGGCTCCCGAGGTGTTCTACGGTGCCGTATCCCAGCGGACCAAGAATATTCGCCTTGCTCACGGCGTGCGCCTCTTACCCCATCGGTTCAATCATCCGATTAAAGTCGCGGAACAAGCCGCCGTGCTGGACATCCTGAGCAATGGCCGTATGGACCTCGGCACCGGGCGATCGACCACGGCACAGGAGTTAGATGGCTTTGGTGTGGATTACGACCGGACCCGACTCGAGGTACGGGAAGCGCTGGACGTGATTGTCAAAGCCTGGACTGAGGATATTCTCGAATATAAGGGCGAGACGATTCAGATTCCACCGCGGCGCGTGGTGCCCAAACCGATCCAGGTGCCGCATCCCCCCATGTGGATGGCGTGTGTAGCCCCAGACAGCTATGAGATGGCGGCCGACCGTGGTCTGGGCGTGCTCAGCTTTAACTTCAACTGGGAACAAGTCCAGAAAGCCATGGAGATCTATCGTGAGAGGTGTAAGGACCGAAACGACGTTGTTGTCAAAGTCATTAACGAGCGTTTTGCCGGTGTTGCCATTTGTCATGTTGCCGAGAACAAAGAAGAAGAGGCTATTGGTCTCAACGGGGCGCGCTGGTTTTTGCACAACGTAGCCAAGTTGTTTGAGCCATTGATGGTGAAGAACAATCTCTATTCCTACGAATACCTGCGCAGCTTGTTTGACCTTGGGGCGGATGCCAATGATCTGACGGATGCACAACTGAAAGAGCACCCGATGGTCACGGTCGGCAACCCTGACGAGGTTAATCGGAAACTTGAGACCTTTGCCCAGGCAGGACTGGATCAGACGATCTTCTTTAAGCAGGCAGGCCGAATTCCACACAAGAATATCATGCGGTCGATCAGCCGGATTGGGCAGTACGTGATTCCGTACTTCAACCCGCATAAGGCCGTGCCGAGCGAGGAGACGCTGTTCTCAGCAAAATAAGTAAAATAAAATAGTGACTCGTAGCGCGCTGCGGCCTGAGATGAGAACGTCAAAATCTAGGAGGATGCTAAATGCTCAAATCCATCATTTCTTCGGACTCGCATATTACCGAGCCTCCGGGCACGTATATCGACCGTATCGCTAAGAAGTATAAAGATACGGCGCCGCATTTGGTCTCGGATGAAAAAAAGGGTGACCTCTTTGTCATCAACGGCTTGAAACAGCCCATCCCCATGGGGCTCGTTGCCGCAGCTGGCAAGAAGGCCGAGGAACTCACCATGTTTGGTGCCAAGTTCGAAGATCTACACCGTGGCGGCTGGGACCCGGAAGCCCGCATGGCTGATCAAGATCGTGATGGCGTAGCGGCCGAGGTGATCTACCCCACAGTTGGCATGTTGCTGTGCAACCACCCGGACTTCGATTACAAAAAAGCCTGCTTTGATGCCTACAACGAATGGATCGCTGAATATTGTGCGGCTCATCCGGATCGGCTCATCGGTCAGGGTCAAACCGCCATGCGCTCAGTTGAGGAAGGCATCCAAGATGTTCGGAAAATAAAAGAGCTGGGACTACGTGGGGTGATGATGCCGGGCAACCCGCAAGTGTCTGACTACGATGACCCCATCTATGATCCGTTCTGGAACGCTACAATAGACATGGAAATGCCGCTCAGCTTCCACATCCTGACCAGTAAGGGGGATGTTGTCGGAGCGCCAGCGCGTGGGCCGAAGCTGAACGGCTTTTTGTCCATCATCCGAGGGAACCAAGACCTCATGGGGACGTTTATTTTAGGCGGTGTGTTCGAGCGTAACCCCAAACTGAAAATCGTATGCGTCGAGGCGGATGCTGGCTGGGTACCACATTATATGTACCGCATGGATCATGCGTATAACCGGCATCGTTATTGGCTGAAAGCCGGTCAAGAATTGTCAAAGCTGCCGAGCGAATTTTTTAGCGAGAATATCTACACCACCTTTCAGGATGATTGGGTGGCTTTCCGGATGACGGACATGTGCAACCCGCGTCGTTTGATGTGGGCGAATGATTTCCCGCACAGCGATTCGACCTGGCCGGACTCACAGGAACTTCTGCAGAAACATACGGCCCATCTCACGGAAGAGGAAAAGAGCTGGATTCTACACGATAACGTGGCGGAGCTGTACCACCTGGGCTAACAACAAGTTTCATGTATAGAGAGGCGTCCTAATGGGCGCCTCTTCGTTTTGCCCAGAAAGCCGTGTCTACTCGACGACGTGGTCTACTAAGTCGATGGGAGAAGGAACGGGCGGTCTTTCTCTCTGGTGAGCGTGACGAAAGCGCCCACGTATCCTATCAAGCCAACTGCCCCGCTCGTCCGGGGAGAGCTGATACCACCCGAGTGGAACCACGGCTTGTGATCCACAAATCGGACAACACCCATTTGGAACATGACTGACCAATTCTTCGCAGTCGTGACACTGGTAGGTAAAAATTCCCTTCATCCTCAACCTCGCCACATCCTCTGGGGATTTTCAATTCCGCTGTTAGCTCATGCTGATGATGAGCAGTACACAGTTAATTATACCGCATTTGGGTGCATGGTGTGAACTGTTAACAAGGTTTCTTTTGCGAACTCCTAAGAATACATAACAAAACTGCCGGACGAGGCGGAGTGTTGTGAGTTGTTTTATGAAATATGGGGGATTGCGTAACTGTCTCCTTACGGCGTACATCTCCAACGTGGAGTAATAGTCATGCGGCGAGCGTTAGAAGGATTTCGTGTACTTGACCTCTCACGCATATTGGCCGGGCCATTCTGTGCCATGCTGCTGGGAGATCTCGGGGCGGAGGTGATCAAAGTAGAACGACCCGGAAGCGGTGATGATACGCGCGCCTGGGGGCCGCCATTCGCCGGCGGTGAGAGTGCCTACTATTTGTGCGCCAATCGAAATAAAAAGAGTATCACCGTCAATCTCAAGTCAGATACTGGCCGCCAACTCATCCGTCGTCTTGCCCAAATCAGTGATGTTCTGATCGAAAATTTTAAAGCCGGCGAAATGGCATCACTTGGGTTGGCCTACGAGCACCTCAAGCAGGAAAACGGGGGTTTGGTCTACTGTTCGATTACCGGCTACGGCCAGACAGGTCCGGATAAAGACTTGCCCGGTTACGATTTTATCATTCAAGGCCGAGGTGGAGTGATGAGTATCACCGGAGAAGCGTATGGTGCACCGATGAAAGTCGGTGTGGCCATCACGGACGTCACTGCTGGTTTATTCGCGGCCAATGCAATTCAAGCGGCTCTGCTTGCTCGCACGAAAACGGGCAGAGGCCAAGCGGTTGATATTTCCCTGTTGGATGCCCAAGTCAGCTGGCTGGCGAATGTTGCCAGTAATTATCTGGTGTCCGGCAAGAAGCCTGGCCGGTACGGCAATGCCCATCCGTCGATTGTGCCGTATGAATCATTTCAAGCTCAGGACGGCTATTTCTGCTTGGCTGTCGGAAATGATGGACAGTGGCAAAAGCTGTGTCAGCTCATCGAACGTCCGGAACTGGCTCGTGACGAGCGCTTTGCGACCAATCCGGCCCGAGTGCGACATCGCGACGTTATTATTCCGCTGCTGCAAGATGTTTTTCGCACTCGCGAGGTGCAGTTCTGGCTGCGGCAAATTCGGAATACCGGTGTTGCCTGTGGGCCGATACAGACTGTTGACGAGGTTTTCGCCGACCCACAAGTTCGTGCGCGCGACATGCGGGTGGCGATGCCCCATCCGACTGCCGGCGAGATCGAACTAACGGGCTCGCCGCTCAGGCTGTCAGACACACCGGTCGAATACCGATTGCCACCGCCTTTGCTAGGCGAGCACACTGAGCAGATCCTGACGACGCTGCTCGGCTATTCGGCGAAAGATGTGAAGCGTTTGCGAAACGAAGAGGTTGTCTGACATCATCGACTGCCCTCGCTCAGTTTGTTTACATCGTAGCGTTCCTCAACCTCGTCGACTGTAACCTCTGGGTAGACAATCTTATAGGCGGAGAAGATCGTGGCTTGCTCCTGTTTGACATCAACTATGGTGAAGCCAAGATTGCGTAAGAGCTGTTTGCCTCGGTCCGCCTCTGCCTGGCTCGGATCTTCGGACCAGCCGTGTAAGAGATCGTTGACTTTCCACAGCTTTCCTTCCAGGTCAAAAACGAGAACCATGGCTGTCTCATATGTCTCAGCATCCCAAAAGTAGATCTTGCTACTATAATTGCGATTGCTGACAGGCGTTTGCTCAACAACAGCGCACAGGCGTAGCTCCCACCGATCGTTGGGCAGCCAGCCGCTTGGTCCGTAGAAACGCGCATAGGGGTGCTGTGAATTTGTCACGTGCAAGAGGACCTTCCAGCCGAGAAATTTCCAGTTGTGGTCGAGTACCCGACCGGAGAATCCGGTGAAGTCGTCGAGTGTCATCTCTGTGCCACCGATTGAATCATCCCGTTCATGGAGCGAGAGGCGGCG
>CAZXFE010000270.1:0-4668 GCA_964639795.1 uncultured Enterobacteriaceae bacterium
CGAGAGGCGTCCGTCGTGCTACCTTCGGGAAAGAGCGCTTCAATCCGGGTGGCGTGGATGGCGAGCACTTGGGCATTCAGCTTGGCTTCCTTGTGCTTGCCCGCGTCGATCTTTGCCTTCAGCTCTTTGGCATTCGAGCCTATGTTCTCCATCAGGTAATAGCGAAACGCGATCACATCCTGTGGATCAGGCATTTGTGTGGGGTGATTTTCATGGGCAATACCCAATCCGCTCAAAAAGCTACCAACAATCACAGCAATACTCACAATATATAATTTCATTTGTACGCTCCCTCCTTACTTCTGAAAAACACCACGTTTACTGTTTGATCGCAGCCTCTGATCACTCCAGCTGCTGAACAACTGGAACGACATTTTTCAGATACTGGGCTACAGCCCGCACATCTTCGTCGGACATGTCCTTGTATCCACCGGCGGGAACGCCTTCAATGCCTAGAGCCATCAGACCCTGGACATTATCAAAATTGGGCAGAAAGCCTGTTCGCAGCAAAGAAACAATCTCTTCCTCGCTCCACGCCCCAATCCCGGTCTTTGGATCCGGCGTAATATTGGGTGCCACTTCACCGTCCATGCCATCTGAATTACCGGCGAGCGCACGCGTTTCATCCAATGTTCCAAATACGGTCCGGGAGGTGTGACACTCCTGGCAATGCGCCAGGTGTTCGCTGATGTAGCGTCCACGTTCGATAGGCCCGTGAGAGGGTGAGCGGACGACCACCGCTTCCTCAGGTGTAAAGAAGAGCCAGCGCCAGACGCGCATGGCCAACCCGGGAAATGGGATATTAACCTCGTGGGGAGTATTCTGCCGAGCCACCGACCCAAGGCTGCGCAGGAACGCAACCAGAGCGGTTACGTCCGCATCGGTCATAGCGTTAAAGGCCGGATAGGGCATGACCGGGCTCATAACAGTCCCGTCCGGCTTAACCCCAAGCCGGATCGAATCAATGATTTCCTGATCGGTCCAACCCCCTACGCCGTAACGTTTGTCCGGGGTAATATTGGTCCCGTAAAACGTACCATAAGGTGTCTTCAGCGCACGTCCGCCAGCATTCACAGACCCCCCAGCAGACGTGTGACAGCCACACCCGCCCGCAAGAGAAAATACGTACTGTCCTTGAGCAACCAAGTCAGGGTTCTGATTGGGAGTCAAATCAGGGGTTCTGCTAGGACCGTCGGCCCAAACAGTCTGGCTCGCGCCCGACAACAGTAAAACGTGAAGGACAAGAAGAACGATGCAAGCTCTCAGTAAAGGCAGTATCTCCATAGGGCTACGGGACAGTATATACCATAGCCGAACTCGGCATGTACGAAAAACAATCGCCGGTTTAAAGGTTTCTAGACATTAAATCATTCTAAGGGTGGGCCCATCCTTATCACGCTTCGCTCAATTTCTCTTGCACGCAGAGACATGGACATGCAATCCTTGCTCCGCTTCTGTCTCTCTCTCGTTATGTTGCTACTGTGTGTCGCTTGTGGCGACGACGCGGACCCGGGGCCAGACCGCACTGAGAGCCGTCACTTCGGGACGGGATCGGAAAGTGGTGGCGGAGTAAGTAGAACACGGCAGATTGAGGATACTGTTATTCACGGCAATATTTTTAATGTGCGGCCTGCAACTGCTAGGCCTGTATTTGTATTTGGTTATTTAAATCTGCGTATTCTTTAATTCGCCGACGCAGAAGTCGTTTTGGTTCAGGAAGACCAGACCTTCACTATCGGAAATCTTGCCGCCGACGACCTCACCCTCGTGTTTCTGCTTGACGGGGTTGACAGGAATCAAGTTGGCACGATTGAAGAAGGCGATCCCATCGCCTTCTTGCAAGATCCCAATGCTACACTCGAATCCATCTCCGCGAACACTGAAGTCAAGGGGTAAGATATAGACTTCAGCTTCGATCTGGGAGATCCACACGCAGGAACGACCAGGGTCGAGGCTAAGTCGAATATCGTTGTGACCCAAAGACCCCGGGAGCCCCAGGATCCGCTATAGGGAGCAAAGCAGTTTTAGAGTCTTGGGGGCTTGGGACACTGGCAACGGCCTGCTATTTTACGCAGGATGAATCGGCTGGGTTTAAGTTTGAGCGTGGGCGGCTTCCTCCTCCTGGGGAGTGCGAGCCTTCTGTATCTATTCTCTACTCTCGGAGAGACCCCACTCTACAACCCGTGGGGCTATCCCCTGTATGCCGACTTTGAAAGCGCCACGGGTCTGGACCCAGGCGCACCGGTTGAAATTGCCGGTGTCCGGGTGGGCCGCGTCGATAGCGTACAGCTCACGGGCAACCGAGCAAAAGTCAAGCTGACTGTACAGCACGGTATCGAGATTCAGGAGGATGCGATCGCCTCGATCCAAACCAAAGGCTTGCTCGGCGGTCCCTATTTACAAATCTCTCTCGGCGGCTCTGAAAGAATTATCCCTCTAGGTGGGATGATGCGGGAAACCGAGCCTCTTATTGACCTACCTGGATTAATGGCGGCCTATGTTGCGAACCAGAAGAATAACGACACAGCCGCCACCTCACCCTAGCGTTTTCGGTCTACGCTCTTTCTCTTTTTTCCGATTTATCCATCACGCAACTGAGCAGCCTGGACAGAGATATTCAGTAGTTTTGCGATCTCAGGTTCAGTCTTGCCCGCCCCAACCCAGGACCAGACTGAGCTACAATTCGTTCTTTTCGCGTTTCTTTTTGTTTTGCCCGTCCCCCCTTTGAGCGCCTCTGCGCTCTGCACCGCAGACTTACCGGGCTCAATAAGCTTGGCTAGCTTGGGTTAAAGGGCGAGCACCTCAGTCTCTCATTGTGAGGCAGTCTGTGACGCTGGAGTTTCGTGTTGCCCAAGCTGAACGCGTAAAACGTCAAGCTCATCTCCAACGTCTTCTAATACCTGCTCAATCTGGGTGGTCTGCGTTTCCTGGCCCTGCAGTGCTCCGAGGTATTTACGCATATCTTCAACCTGTCCCACCAGACTTGCGAGCTGCTTTTTCAGGTTCGCCACATCCTCAGCCTCATAGGATTGGCTGCCGTACGAACTCCTCCAATTTGCCTCGCACCTCTCTCCTCTTACTCTGTCCGGCCACGTTGTCGACGTCTGCGATAGGTCGCGGGTTTCATCCGAATCTTGCCGCACTGCGGACAGCGCCACTTTTCCTGTTTATGCGGCCGATGGGCACCGACTTTCATTTTTGTTTGACAGCGTGGACAGGTCATTATTCAGTATACTGTGTGTAGCAAAAACCCGAAGGAATACTATATCTGGTACGCACAACTTCCACTGCGGCAGGACTCGGGGCTTGCCTGTTCTGACCGGGGCAGCTATGGGATGAGGATTCTGGAGAATTTTGATCGGTCTATTGTCTCAATCGACTGCGGGGAGAGTGATCTGATGCTAAGTCCCTATCGTGTCCTTGATCTCACAACTGAACGCGGGCTGCTATGCGGCCAGATTCTGGCTGACCTTGGCGCTGACGTTATCAAGGTCGAACCTCCCGGAGGTTCGTCGGCTCGAAAGCTAGGACCTTTCTATCAGGACCAGGAAGAAGCCGAAAACTCGCTGTATTGGTGGGCCTACAACCGCAATAAACGCGCCATCACCCTGGACATCACCAAAACCGAGGGCCAAGGGATTTTGCGCCGTTTGGCAAAGAGCGCACATTTTCTGGTCGAATCTGAAAATCCAGGCAGCCTAGCAAAATACGGCCTCAGTTACGACGACTTAGCACAGGAAAACCCCAGCCTAATTTATGTATCCATCACACCGTTTGGACAAGATGGACCGAAAGCGAGCTACGCAGACAGCGATTTAGTCATTCTCGCCTGTAGTGGCCCATTGGTAATTACCGGAGACGAAGACCGACCACCCGTACGCCTGAGTGTTCCGCAGGGATATCTGCATGCCAGTGCGGCAGCGGCTCCCGCCGCCTTGATTGCCTTGCACGAATCTCACCGCTCCAACAAGGGCCAGCACATCGACATTTCGGCTCAGCAAGCCGCGGCCCAAGCCTCGCAGTCGAGTGTTCTATGCGCGCCGCTGCATGATCCCGATGTCCGACGCATGGCCGGCGGCGCCAAAATGGGACCGCTTGCGATTCGGCTGCTATGGCCGGCCAAGGACGGCCATGTCTCGATCGCCTTTCTTTTTGGTTCGGCGTTTGCACATTTTACCAAGCGACTCATGGACTGGATCTACGATGAAGGCGGCTGTGACAAGGAAATCCAGGAAATGGACTGGGTGGGGATGGGCGGCCTCCTGTTCGGTGCCGACCCTAAAACGATCGAAGATTACGAACGCCTCAAGCTCATCGTTGAAGACTTTACAAAGAGCCGCACTAAAGAAGAACTGTTCCAGAACGCCCGGGAGCGCGGCCTCCTCCTGGCTCCGGTTACAACAATTGAAGAAGTCACGCACAGTGAACAGCTGGAGTCACGCGACTATTGGACCTCAGTCAACCACGAAGGGCTGGGTAAAGCGTTTCACTACCCGGGTCCTTTTGCCAAGTTTAGCGAACAGCCCATTACCTATCGGCGGCGTCCACCGAAGATCGGCGAACACAATGCTGAGGTGTATGGTAGCGAACTCGGCATGAGTGACCAGGAAGTAACAGAACTGCAAAACAAGGGTATAATATGAGGGAGCCACAACAAGGAGGGCCGTG
>CAZXFE010000271.1:0-4571 GCA_964639795.1 uncultured Enterobacteriaceae bacterium
GGAGGGCAGTGTCATGGCAGAGTACAATCTCATTTCAGCAGATTCACATTTTGTCGAACCGCCTACGATGTGGGTAGAACGGCTGGACAAGAAATTTCGTGACCGGGCACCCCACACGGTAAAAGACTACAAAGGACGTGGCGGAGAGTGGTTCGTATGCGAGAACATCACCCCGATGGCGGTCGCCGGATTTTTCGGCGCTGGCGTGCCTTCGGCGGAGCTGCCAGCACACAGCAAAAAAGGCTTCGATGAGGCCCCCAAGAGTGTTTGGGATGCTTCTTACCGCATCGCCGACCAGGATCGTGACGGCGTGGATGCCGAGGTGATTTACACCTCAATGGGTATGCCACTGTTTGGGCTCGATGACGCAGAGCTGCGTTTTTTCTGCTTTCGCGCATTTAATGACTGGGCCACAGAGTATTGCAGCTATGACCTGAAACGTCTCATTCCACTCGGCCTCATCACGCTTGAGGATATTCCGTCGGCAGTAGACGAGCTGCAGCGCATCGCAAAGAAGGGTATGCGCGGCGCCATGATCTGGGCCGAGCCGCCCGGAGATCGCCCTTACAGCGACCCTGACTATGAGCCGTTCTGGGCCGCAGCTCAGGATCTGAATATGCCTTTGTCGTTGCATATCCTGACCGCTCGCAGCGGGACTGGTGCCAACCCGGCGAGTGGTAAAGATTTTCTGCTCTCGCTGGCTAACCTGCATCATCAGATCGAGCGTTCGATTTCCGTACTCGTGTACGGTGGCGTCCTCGAAAAATTCCCAGGCCTTAGAATCGTCTCAGCGGAAAACGATGTCGGCTTGATGGCCTATTTCATGTATCGGCTCGATACGGTACAGCACCGCCTGGGCGCGCTGGGCAATATGAAGCTGCCCCTGCGCGCGAGCGAATACATCAAACGCCAGGTCTATGCTACCTTCATCGCCGATCCCGTATTTATAGACTCGCTCGACCGCTACGGGCCGGACAATATCATGTGGTCATCCGACTATCCGCATACGGCCGCGACCTACCCACGCTCTCAGCAGATTGTCGCAAAACGTTTCGGAAACCTACCCGACGAACAGCGCCAGAAGATCGTGCGTGGCACCGCGGCGCGGGTCTATGGTTTAGACTGAGATGCCCCAACTGATACGAACTGCACGGACGGATGAAAGTGTAACAAAGAGAAAGGCCGAGGTGTTTACCTCGGCCTTTTTACATACGGCTGATGCTTTTACGGAAAACGACATTGCCCCCTAACGGTAGCGAAACTTCGGCTTGCGCTTCTCCAGAAACGCGTTACGCCCTTCCCGGTAATCAGGCCCTTCGAAAGCCTCGGCACGGAGGCGACGGCTGACCACGTTGTCCTCGGTCTCGCCTGCAGTAATTTCGTTCACCGTGGTTTTCACCGCACGGATGGTAAATTGGGATAAATTGCACAGTTGCTGTGCGAAGGCGAACGTTTCACGTTCGAGGTCGTCGACTTCGAAAAACCGTGTCACAATGCCGCAGGCCAGGGCTTCGTCTGCCTCTATGACCTTGGCGCCCATGAGCATCTCCTTGGCTTTTGACGGACCGACGAGATCGACCAGCCGCTTTGTTTCGCGCAACGTATAAGCCACGCCCAGCCGTGCAGGCGGGATGCAGAACTTAGCCGTTCGGTCCGCATAGCGCATGTCGCAGGCCAGGGCGAGCGCGCAGCCCCCACCGAAGCAATAGCCAGACACCAGCGCAATCACTGGCTTGGTCAGACTCGTAACCGCGTCAAAAGCCGCGCGCGTGGTCTCCTCGGACTGCTTCACTGTTTCCGGCGTAGCGTGGATCGTAGGAAACTCACTGATATCCGCACCAGCGGAAAAAGCAGCAGAAGTAACTCCACGTAAGATCATCACCTTGATCTCAGGGTTCTCTGCCACTTCATCAGCAAATTTCTTTATCCCCTTCCACACATCAGTGTTCAAGGCATTTAACTTGTCCGGTCGGTTAAGCACCAGCACGGCAACTTCGTCGTGTGTTTTAAGGTAAATGGGTTGGTCAGTCATTCCAGTTTCTCCCCGTCCCTCCGGTTATACGTTTTTCTTTAAGACGCAATTTTCAGACTGGGCCGAAAAAATCGACCAAAAGTCTGATCGCGTACGCCGTCGATGCCGGATTATCCAACTTGTTTCCAATTCACGTTCTTGTACTCCTTCAAGTCCAAGAAGGCTACGCTATTGGCTCTTTGAAAGAATGTCTGTCGAAACTTGCATTTTCCTCTTGACCTCAGCATAAGGCGTGCTAGTGGGGAAGCAGTAGCGACTGGAAGGTCTGGTTCGTTGTTCGTTTCGGGATAAACACGTACTAGCCAGGGAGGGGAACTATGGCACAGTCGGGAATTATTTCGGCAGATTCGCACTTTGTAGAGCCACCCGAGATGTGGGCCGAACGGCTGGACAAGAAATTTCGCGATAAAGCCCCGCACACGGTAAAAGGGCTCGATGGGAGAAAGGGAGAGTTTTTTGTGTGCGAGAACATTAACCCTATACCCGTGGCCGGATTCTTTGGTGCGGGCGTACCGACCGAGGAGCTGGCAGAACACACCAAGAAGGGCTTTGAAGCCGCCCCGGCGAGCGTCTGGGACCCCGCCGCTCGCATTAAGGATCAGGAGCGTGACGGTCTGGAGGCCGAGGTGATCTACACCTCAATGGGTATGCCGCTGTACGGTTTGAATGATGTCGAGCTGCGAGACGCCTGCTTTCGGACGTATAATGACTGGTCGGTTGAGTATTGCAGCCATGATCCAAAACGGCTCTTACCACTCGGACTCATTAGCCTTGAAGATATTCAGGCAGGCACCAAGGAGCTTGAGCGCATTGCCCAAAAGGGCATGCGTGGAGCCATGATCTGGGCCGAGCCACCTGATGATCGGCCGTATAGCCATACGGCCTATGATCCGTTTTGGGCGGCAGCCTCAGAGCTCAACATGCCTCTTTCCCTGCATATCCTGACCGGCAGCAAGGGCATGGGCATTGATTTCTTTGCAGACAATCTGGCGCTGCAGGTCTCCACGCTGCATCACGAAGTGGAGCGCTCAATTGCGGTGTTTGTCTTGGGCGGAGTGCTGGAGCGCTTTCCTAAGCTCACCATCGTTTCGGCTGAGAATGACGTAGCCTGGATGCCGTATTTTATGTGGCGGATGGATTTTGCTCACAGGCGGATCGGCGCGGTCTCTTCGGTCAAGTTGAGCCTGAAGCCGAGCGACTATGTGAAAAGGCAGGTGTACGCGACCTTTATAGAGGAACCCATCTTACTCGATGGCTATCACCGATATGCTGCGGACAACGCCATGTGGTCTTCTGACTATCCGCACACCGCTGCCATCTGGCCTCGTTCTCAGGAGTTCATAAAAGACACCTTCAGTGAGTTGTCAGAGACCGATCGCAAGAAGCTCATCCACGATACCGCCGCGCGCGTATATCGGATCGAATAAGCGAAGAGGACTGTAAGGGCACCCCTCCGAAGAGCTGAGCGGGTGCCCTCTTCCACACTCCTCTTCCTCAGCGCTATAGCCAGGACGACTTTCCTCGGCCTGGCTTTTTTGTTTGCACCATCTCTCTGTCGGTGATTTTTCTTTCCCATACGGTGTGTCGTGCTGTCCGCCTAAGAAAAGGGAGAGGATTATGTTGGCCGCAAAACAACTCTGTTTTCTATCCCTGGCACAACTCACCGAGCAGATCAAAGCGCGTGTACTATCGCCGGTTGAGATCACCCAAGCCTACCTCGACGGTATCGAAGCCGTTGATTCCAAGCTCAATAGCTATATCATAGTCACCACCGAGCATGCCCTTAGGGAGACACCGGCGGCTGAGGCCGAGGTCAGAGCGAACGGTTCGGCCCGCTGTACATGGCACTCATCGCCCCATTCCGACACGTGATCGTGTACCCTGCGCTGACGCGTTGAATTGGACGATCCTGGGAAGCGCACTCCTAGTCCGCGACCTCAGAGCAGCAGCGGCCCTCTCGGGATCGAAGGTAATGCTTGTCCGATCGATCGGTCATGTGCTGCCTCCTCGTTTCCTTCTCCAATTGGTGGCATTCCTATTCAATATAGATTTACAAAAACCACTTGCCGTTCCGTGGCCGATTCCCTAGAGTAGGCGACTGCCTACGGTGGGCAGCCGTCGGCCCCATCCCTAACTGAGCTGCATTCGTGCACCTGAGTAGAGGTACATATGGACTATGTTTTAGAGATCTACAAAGACGACCAAGCAGAAATGTTCAAGCGCTTTCCTGACACGGGTTTCTCAAATGCTCCTTTTGCAGCAATTAGCGCTGATGACGTAATATCTACTGCTGCTTGGGAGGAGAGCGCTGGCACTACCGAACCCGACCTCAAAGTAATCCAAGTCGAACACCATATCGGCTACAACCGCCATAAGATCATGCTTTTCACTAAATCTCACCCCAGGAAGCCATGATTCGCGACCCACAGGGTAATCGCCGCTTTTATCCCAAATTTTGTTCTTCCCGGGCCCATACTAAGCCGGCGAGGTTGACACCACTCTAAGAGTGCCTTCATCCGTCCTTGCCCGGCTTCCTAGA
>CAZXFE010000272.1:0-4567 GCA_964639795.1 uncultured Enterobacteriaceae bacterium
GACACGAGGGTTCTTGCACATTTATTCGGCGGATAAGACTCGTTCAAGGTTCCTCACGCTGAGGAACCCTCATCCGACCCTTCTCCTAGCGGGCCTAGCGGGAGAGGGAAATGCCTGGGTAAAACCAAGTAAAGACAGCCTTAGAAATGCTTGAGCGGGGACTTCCCGATCGGAAAGACATTAAAGCCCAGTTCAAATAACTGTCTGTGATTCAAAATATTCCGCCCGTCAAAGAGAAACGCGGGCCGCTCCATGGACGCCAGAATCCGCTCGTAATCGAGATTCCGATATAGGTCCCATTCCGTCATAATAGCAACCGCATGTGCGCCCTCAGCCGCCTTATACGGGTCCGGTTCAAAGGTCACCCGGTCTGCGACACCGGACAGATCATCCTGTGCATTCTCAAGCGCTTTCGGGTCGGTTATCACGACGTCAGCCCTCTCTTCGGCTAGGCCACGCGCAACATAAATTGCTGGCGACTCACGCGTATCTCCAGTATTGGCCTTAAAAGCAAAGCCCAACAGTGCAATGCGTTTCCCGGCAACGGTATTGAACATGCTTTCCAGTATGGTTCGGACAAAACGGTTTTCTTGCCATTCATTTATCCTGACAACCGACTCCCAGTAATCGGCGACCTCGCTAAGACCGTAGCTTTGACTGATATACACCAGGTTCAGAATATCTTTCTTAAAGCACGAGCCACCAAAACCTACACTTGATTTCAGGAACTTTGATCCAATGCGTGAATCCTTCCCAATTGCATAGGCCACTTCGTCAACGTCCGCCTCTGTTTTTTCGCACAGGGCCGAGATCGTGTTAATAGAAGAAATCCGCTGGGCAAGAAACGCGTTCGCTGTCAATTTCGAGAGTTCAGAACTCCACACATTAGATTCAATAATATTCTCTCTCGGAATCCAGTTGGCGTAGATATCGACAACGGCTTTCCGGGCTTCGATACCTTCAGGCGTCTCTTTTGAGCCAACAAGCACGCGATCCGGATCTTCTAAGTCGACCATCGCGCTGCCCTCGGCGAGGAACTCTGGATTGGAGAGTACGTCAAAGCGGATATTCTTGGTATTAGCGTTCAAAATCCGCTCCATGGCTTCAGCAGTTCTGACCGGCAAGGTCGACTTTTCTACGACAATTTTGTTACGCCCGGAATGCTCAAGAATCTGTCGAGCGGTTTTCTCCCAGTACTGCAAATCTGCCGCCCGTCCGGCTCCTTGGCCAAATGTCTTCGTCGGCGTATTGACCGACACAAAAATGATGTCAGCGTCATGAATGCCACGGTCCACATCAGTTGAAAAAAAGAGATTTCGACCCCGCGCTTGCTTGACTACTTCGTCAAGGCCCGGCTCATAAATCGGGAGCTGGTCGCTCTTCCAGGCATCAATACGCGTCTGGTTTATATCGACCACAGTGACCTTGTACTGAGGACAGTGGGCCGCAATCATGGCCATGGTTGGGCCACCGACATAGCCGGCTCCGATGCACAGAATGTCCTTGGCAAATTCCACAACACCTCCTTAGACACACAAAAATAAAGGGAGCCTGACTTCAGGCTCCCTTGTATCATACCGGATAGACAGAGATGGTTGCTACTTAGCTGTGGCCTGGACTGCTTCTCCGCCAATTGTCACTGGCGCGCCTTGGCTTTGGAGCTTGGGCATCACTTCTGCGGCAAACAGCTTCATGTTTCGCTCAGTCTCTTCCGGTGGCATACCACCATAGCTGAACACTGAGATTAAGTGATCGAAGCCCACCTTTTCTTGCATGATATGGATCTGTTCTAAACACTGGTCCGGCGTTCCAGCGACTTGGAGACCAATAAAATCTTGCACACCTTGCTCAGGCGTCATTGTCTTTGCGTTGTCAGCAATCACCCCATAGTGCTCGTAGCCCTTCACCTGCTTGAGATGGCCATCATTAAAATGATAGTGGGCGTCCGCTGAGCCCCAGTAGCCCCCCATATTTCGAGTTGCACCTTCTCGGGCTTCTTTCTCGGTCTCCCCGACATATACAAAGCTAGCAACGATGGGTGGCACAGGCTCCTTGCCCGCTGCCCGGATGATTTCGTCATGCCGCGCCACATCCTGTGCGACAGCGTCCCACCCATGCAAAGGAACCGCAACCAATACGCCGAGGCCGAGCTGCGCCATGCGCTCAGCCGTGTCCGGGCTGACTGCCGCACCATACAGACGTTGCTCCGGATGAGAGAAAGGCCTTGGTCGAATGCTCGTCTCAGGAATTTGAAAAAACTTCCCTTGGTGAGAAAACCGCTCGTTAGACAACGCTTTGACTACCACCTCGGCTGCCTCGACAAAGCGATCGCGAGATTCTTCCATCGGCACCCGGAAGCCATCATACTCCACCGTCGCAGCACCACGGCCAAAACCAATAGTAATACGCCCGTCGGAGAGGAGATCAAGCATAGCAATCTCTTCTGCCACCCGTACGGGGTCGTGCCAGGGCAAGACAATAACCATAGACCCCAATTCGATTTTCTTCGTCCGGCCAGCCATATAGGTCAGAAACTGGGTGACATTGGGCACCATGGTATACGGGGTAAAATGGTGCTCTACACTCCATAGCGAGTCAAAGCCTAGATCTTCGGCTTGATCTGCCAAACGTAGGTCATTTTTATAGACCTCGTAGTCGGACCACTGCTCCCCAGTGTTCTGCATAAAAATGGACATGCCGACTTTCATAACACCCCTCCTTACAAAGTGATTTTACGTTGGTTCTCAACATCGCTTCTTCCTCACGCACCAGGAAGAAACGTCCCTTTCTTTTCCTCGTTGTCTCTCTTTTTGCTCGGAAATGCAAGAGAAGAAGAAAAGAAACGGACGCGAATATGCAGCTCGGGAACAGAATGAGATCGAGCATCATCCCTGCCAGCAACCCTCCAACTCCTGAAGATGCTTTCGCCCTGATTGTGATGGCTGAAAAAAGAGACCTTCTTGTCGTTTCCCTACAGCAATTTCGTTTTCATCCACACTATCGGCAACCATACGAGGGAAAAGAATATCGGCGGTAACTACGGCTGTGACAAGTGGGTTACCTATCCGGCAATGAAGGGCAACAGACAACGGTTGTCGTTTTGCGGAATGGGGGAAACACCCAGCTATGCTTACAATTCTGTCTCTTAATCAGATTCTGTTCTCACCAACCGTAAACTCCGTAATCGATTCAACGCTGCAGCGATCTCAAACCGCCGGGCGCGGGCGCGGTCACCGAAGCCTCGGTCGGTAATGGTATCCAGATTATTTTTTTCGATCTCAGCATCAATCCGATCGAGCAACTCAGACATACTCTTTTTCCCATCACACAGCCCACGCGAGCATTGCAACAGCACATCCCCGATCATGCGGCATTGGGCAGCATCAACGAGTTGATACAAGAGTGAGACATCAATCTCTTCGCTGCCAAACTCGATCGCTCGGGTTTTCACACTCCGCACACGTTCCTGTTTGCGCCCTCGGCTGGGGTCGAAACTACGTGGGTCGGGCCGACGTCGCTTTGATTCGAGCCATGCCCCTGGTGCTTGGGGGCCAGAGTCTTTTGGGGGCAGTTCACGAGCGATCTCTCCCGCCTGACTCGTAACATCTTTTGGCCGATACTCGTCCATTTGGATCACCGTATCAGCAACATCAAGATAATCTCCGGCGCCGCCAACAACGAGAATAGACGAGACCTGCTTTTCTTCCCACAGCTGACGCACCCGATCGAGATACGGCGTTATTGGTTCTTTCTCGCTCGGCACAAGGCGCCGCATGCGTGCGTCACGAATCATAAAATTCGTAGCGGCGGTATCTTCATCAACGAGCAACGCAGTCGCACCAGCCTCCAGAGATTCAATAATGGCTGCAGCCTGAGACGTACTGCCCGAGGCGTCATCAGTATCAAACCAGTCCGTTTTTCGACCAAGCGGTAGAGCATTAATAAATGGCCGCAAATCGACTCCGCGCACGGAGCGGCCGTCTTCCGCTCGTATACTCACCGCTCCGGCTGTTGCCACGCATCGACTCCGGCCATCTCCAGGAATGTGGTCATACACACCATGCGCCAGAACCGAGAGCAGGGTTGATTTTCCGTGATAGCTACCGCCCGCTATCAGGGTCACACCGGTTCGAATCCCCAGACCACGCAGCCTGCCGGCATGCGGAGCATCCAGTTCACAAGCCAAGGCTTCCGGTACATCGAGGGGAATGGCTTCGTCCATCGGCCGGTCATCCGCCCCACTGCGACGCGGCAAGACACTGCCCTGAGTTAAAAAGGCCACCAAGCCATTTTCATTGAGCTGCTGACGTAGTACGACTTGATCTTCGACACAGTGGACGTGGT
This sequence comes from uncultured Enterobacteriaceae bacterium, assembly GCA_964639795.1. Classification (GTDB taxonomy): domain Bacteria; phylum Desulfobacterota; class Binatia; order Bin18; family Bin18; genus Bin18. The sequence goes on from CAZXFE010000272.1 coordinate 4,345, forward strand.
GTTGGAGCCCAAGGATATCTAGCTCATCAAAAACGCTATTCAAAACAACGGGAAGGCAGCGTGTGAGAAGTTCAGACGCTGCTCGCCCCAGGATACGCCGTCCTGCTGCGGGCAGTCCTACGCTCAATCGGACTCTCAGTGCCCCGTCAGTGCTGACAAGAACGGCCGTCCGCTCTAGCACCTGCTGACCAACGGCCATGATTTCGAGCAGACCGCTCTTGCC
>CAZXFE010000273.1:0-4537 GCA_964639795.1 uncultured Enterobacteriaceae bacterium
ACCATCGACCAAGATCCGTCCGCGCTGAATATCGTGAAATCGATTCAGCACTTTGCTGATAGTCGTCTTGCCCGCCCCGGTTGCACCTACAATGGCAATGTTCTCACCGGGCGTAACCGAGAATGACACATCCCGCAATACCCAGTCTTCCTCTTTGTACGCAAACCACACATGCTCAAACACGATCCTGCCTGTGACATCCTGCGGCCGGTGCGGCTGCTCAGGCGAGGTAATCGTGACCGGCGTATCAAGCAGCTGGAACACGCGCTCAATCGCCGTCATGGCCGACTGCATGGTCGTGTATTTGGTGGCGAATTCTCGAATAGGCACGAAGAACTTCTGCATATACTCGATGAAGGCTACGAGCGTTCCGAGTGCGACCAGACCCTGCCCGACCTGACCGGCGCCATACCACAACATGAGCGCGATAGAGATTGCACTGATCGCTTCAACAATGGAAAACAAGCTGGCTTCATAAATATTGGACAGGTGGTTAGCAGCCCGGTAGTCACTGTTGCGTTGCTCAAACTCAGCAAACAGCTTGGGCTCTTGGGCAAAAAGCTGAACGACCATAATCCCGGACAACGTCTCTTGTAAAAAGGCATTGATGCGTGCCAATCGTTCACGGATGGCACGATACGTCACCCGCGTGCGAACCCGAAAGAAATTCAGGGCAATCAGCAGGGGCGGCAACAGCGCCAGCGTCACCAGAGCCAGGTGGAAATCAATGGACAGCATGATCACCACGATCCCGCTCAAAGTGAGAATATCCATGAAGATGGTCAGCGTGCCCGCAGAAAATGCCTCATTAATCGCATCGACGTCGGTTGTCAGACGGGTCACCAAACGGCCGACTGGATTGCGTTCAAAAAAACTCGACGGCAGCTCCTGGAGATGGGCAAACAGATCTCGACGCAAATCGGCCAGGCTGTGCTGAGCCACCAGCATGGTCGCCTGAAACTGGATGTAGAAAAAAAGAAATTCCCCGAGTAACGCTGCGGCAAAGAACAGGCCGATTCGCGTCAGACCCTCAGCATCCCTCTCTCCGATGTAGCCGTCAATGCCCAACTTCAAAAGATACGGTTGGGCCAATATACAGGCTGAGGTCAGAGGCAGACATAGCAAGGCAAGGATAAAATGGGCCCGATACGGGCGAATATAGCGCCATAGCCGACGCAACAGCACCACGTCATACGTTTTCGTCAGCGCTTCTTCTTGCTGTCCAGGTGTCACAGTTCAGCCAACTCCTCTTCTAGCGCCTGCTGCTGGAACAATTCAGTATACACGCCACCGCGCTCCACCAGAGAGTCATGGCTACCCATCTCAGCAACGCAGCCGTCATCCAAAACCACGATCAAGTCGGCATCACGCACGGCGGATACACGGTGCGAAATCACCAGCACCGTTTTTGCCTTGGTGCTGCGACGCATGGCGTGCAGAGCGCCAAGGATGTCGCGCTCGGTTTTGGTGTCAACGCTGGACAACGCATCGTCCAGTACGACAATCGGCGTTTCCGCAAGCAAGGCGCGCGACAGCGTCAGCCGTTGTTTTTGTCCGCCGGACAACGTCATCCCGCGTTCACCAATAACCGTCTCGTAGCCCTTGGCGAAATCCTCAATCTCGCGGTCCACGCTGGCTAGGCCTGCCGCCCAGCGCACCCCGCCAGGATCCACTTCGGGCAGCGCAAAGGCGATATTGTCTTGAATCCGGGTAGAAAACAGAAAGGGATCTTGTGGCACGAACCCGATCCAACTCCGTAGCGCCGCCAAAGAGAAGCCGCGAATGTCTTGTCCATCGATCGTAATCGAACCGTTTGTCACATCAAACAGGCGTGGCAATAGGTTGACCAAAGTCGTTTTGCCCGATCCCATCCGGCCGACAATGGCAACCGTCTTGCCCGCTGGAACAGTGAAATTGATATCGCGCAGAACGGGCTTGGCCGTTCGCAGGCCAGATTGATTGGATTGAGCGGCATGATCCGATTGATCAAACGGGCCAGTACCGTTCACCGGGTAGGAAAAATCGACGTGATGAAAACCAATCTCACCCCGAATGGTCCGGTCGATGCCGTTTCCTTGGCCATCGACAATTTCTGGCTGCGTCTGCCAGATCGCGTCGAGACGCTGCATGGCCGCCCGTCCACGCTGAAAAATAGAAATGAGCCAGCCCATTGCCATGGTCGGCCAGGCCAGTAGATGCAGATAGCCCATAAACGCCACCAAGTCGCCCAGGCTAAGCTGTCCAGCAATGACCTTCGTCCCTCCGTACCACAGGACAACCAAGAGCCCCGTACCAGAGACACCTTTCATCAACGGCGGAAACAGGCTGCGTATGCGGGCAAGCGCAATGTTTTCTGCTTTGAAACGACTATTCAGCGCGCCGAATTCGCCGTTCTGCCATGCCTCACGCACATAGGCCCGAATCACATGTATGCCGCTGACGCTTTCCTGTACTCGGCTGGAGAGGTCGGCCAGACCCTCTTGCACGTTGAGCGTACGTTCCATGAGTTGCCGGCTCAGCTTTTTCACCAGCATCAACATGAACGGATAAGGAGCCAGAGCCAGCACCGTCAGCGACGGGTCCATGGCTAGCATGGCCGACATGGCATACACGTAATACAAGGGGGTATTGAGGATATTGATAATGCCCAATCCGAGCAGCAGGCGCACAGCGGTGATGTCGTTCACCAGGCGCGACATCAAATCGCCAACCGGCTGGCGTTGATAATAACTCAGCGAGAGCGTTTGCAGATGGGCGAACAGCTCGTTGCGGAGCTGATACTCAATATCGCGTCCAACGTTGAAAATGAGGAAGCGGGAAAAGGCTCGCACAACACACTGAACGGCGGCAATCCCAATAATCAGGAGAATAGTGCGCACAATCTCGCTGAGCGGCCGTCCCTGTTCGATCCCCTCGACGGCGTGCTTGAGCAGCCAAGGGATCGACATTGCCAGGGTGGCAGTAATAACGAGACATGCGATTCCTCGTAGATACCGATACCGGTATTGGTAAATATAGCCCCACAGCCTTTGCATGCGTCAACTTCAGCTTATCGGGGGCGGTATTCCTCTGGCAAGTCCCTTTTTTCCGTCTCCGTGACAAAAGCTGCAAGGCGTAGCATAAGCCCAACCGTTGCCCACCACACAATCGCTACCTCGGCGTCACCAAAATTGTACTGCGTGAGCCCACCGATCAGGAAGCCGACCATGCCCAACCACCCGCCCAGGACAAGACTCTTGAGCGGCTCGGTCTGTTGACCGGCATACGCTCGCCAGCCGGCAGCCAAAATAGCCCCACACAAGAAGAGAAACGAGGCCAAGCCAATTATTCCCGTATCGACCCACATCTGCAAAAAATTATTATGGGCGTGGGCATGCGTATCCGCCTCAGGATAGCGCTCATAAAAAGGCGCTCGGAATTGTTTATAGTTCCCAAATCCCCAGCCTGTCAGCGGACGCTCTTTGATCATATCCGTGTTGGCCAGCCAGATTTGACTCCGGCCAATATCTGTTTGGGAATCAAACGTCGAGAGGAAGCGCTCACGCACCCCCTCCCCGGCACTCATAAGCAACAGCCCGCAAATAACGACTCCCGCAATCGCCCCCAATAAAGACCGGCCGCCACGCACGATCCCGCACAGGATAAGCACGAGTCCGTACGCGACCCACACCCCGCGGGTGAGCGAGAAAAAGAGGGCGAATAGCATCAGTATCCAGCCAAGAATAAGAAGGAGTCGGGTGGGTTTCGGCACCTGTGGAGCGAGCCCCCACGCTGTCAGCAGAGACTGTGGAAAGAGCAGATTATGCGCATAGGTAATGCCTGACGGATGTAGCCCTTTAGCGCGATAGCCTTCCTCACGGCCAAACCAGAACGGATCGAGGTTAGACTCTTTACCGACAAGCTGTTTGGCGAGATCGATCCCGGTGAAATGTTGGACTATGCTATACGCGGCGACCAGGACAGCGACAGCAAGAGCAACACACAGGAGTTGCTCGGCCTCGCGCCGGTCTTGGACCAAGATATAGACGGCAAATCCTGCGCCTATCAACCACAGCTTGCGGTAGCCTATAAGCGACTGGAAGGGATCAGGGCTCAATGCCGTCGACAACAGAAGTGCGCCGAAGAAGAACAGCAGTGACCAATTGGTTGGAGTATGCGGATTCCAGAGCGGACGCCGCGTGCGCCACAGCGTATAGACCATACAGGCGAGCAGACAGCCCAGCGCGATTTGCTGAAAAGCGATGGGCAGGCTCAAAGTTGCAAAGAAAAGGAACAGCGTCCTCTTCCGGACCGGCTCCTCCCAGCGCTGTGCCCAATGGTCAGATTGATTAGTCATGGCTTGCACACTCGCCCACCTGCTTAGAGGCTATCCCAATAATGGTTTCGAGGTGTCATGTTGAGCCCTTCGACTGCGCTCAGGATTAACTCCGCAAAAAATCTCAACTCCACACCTAGGGGAGAGATTCTTCGCTATACTCAGAATGACAGAACCAACGCCTATGGTTATTCGGATAGGCACTTATAAGCCGCGCTTGGT
>CAZXFE010000274.1:0-4323 GCA_964639795.1 uncultured Enterobacteriaceae bacterium
TCGAAAAAGGTAGGACGCTTGCCTTTTGCCTTACGTGCCATACGCGCTCTTCATTCGGTTTTGGGCTATTTTTTTGCGCCAAAGATGAACCAGGCACCACCGCCGCCGAAATCGCCGCCTTGGAATTTCTTGGTTCGTGCTGTTGTGCGCTCCAGGGCGCTGGGTATCATGAGCTGCATGATGTTGTCTGCGGCAAACCCCGACTCTTCAGCCAACTTTTCCAGATCCATAGAGTGAATCGTACCCCAGAAAGGCTCGTTATTGTTGTAGGTGTCCCAGTCCAGAATAAAGGTGTCATACGCAGGCATACCTTCATATTGCGGCACTTCTTGATGCAGGATCATGCCGCCAGGTTTCAGGAGTCGGTGACCTTCTTGCATAATATTACGTATGGCTTTGCTGGACGTCTCGTGCAGCAAGATATGCGAGACAATCAAATCAAAAGAGCCATCCTCAAAGTTTGTATGTTCGGCATTCTGCTGAGAGAAATGGACGCGTTTCCCGAGCGATTCAGCCCGGGCATGCGCATAACGCAGGACGGGCGCGCCGACGTCGATGGCAAATATTTCGGCGTCGGGAAAGGCATCAACATAGGGCAGGGTACTATGCCCGACGGTGCAGCCCAGATCGAGGATGCGCCGCGGTCGAAACTCCGCATGCTGGTCTTTGAGATGGAGAACGACTGACTGGCCCATTTCATCGTTTAAGGCGCCCAAGCGGCCCATGGCGTAGATATAGACCCCCCGGTCATAGGTCGCTCCAGCGGCTACATCGTCTGGTCCGAGCTCAGTATGATAGCCACCCGGCTGACAGTGAATGTCCACCGCTGTGTGGTAGGAGGGGATGGCGAGGTCCGGGTCCAGAGCCTGCGAGCCCAGGGTGCTGCCATTCGTTGCGACCCGCTCACGCAACTGCGGTAGTTGCCGGTCAACGCTCACGTTGACCGAGTCCCACATCATTTCTTGGCTCGTGCGCAGCAGCGTGCTCCACATCTGATAATAGGGCTCGTTCATCATCACGCTACGGACTTCATGCCGATCTTTGGGCAGGCGCTGATGTTCACGCTCAAAGCGGGGTGCCGCGTGCCGTTCGTACACGGTTTTGTTCCCGGGTGAGACTTTCGTGGCTAAATAAATCTTCAGGCTTTGGACAAAATTCTGCCGAGCAAACTCGTCATGTGTGGCTTCGGGAAGAACTGCGTGTTGCAATTGTGCTTCCATACCTGACCCTCCATTCGATTGCAGTTCAACCTACATAGCGCTATTGGGCAAAAGCAGCAATCATCGCAGCGTTATTTTCTCGAACTTCATCCGGGTCTGCGGCGAAAGACGGGCTGAGCAGCAACAGCGTGTCAAAAAGTCCGTCAAAAATCCGTAATTGGCGCCGGACATCATCCGCTGTTCCAGCTAAGACGAGCGCTTCGACCATATCGTCAGTCACTGCGCCAAGCATGGCGGGTACGTCGTTGCGTTCCATAGCAGCTCGGATTCTTAGCTTTGCGTGCGTAAAGCCCATAGGATCAAGAATAATATCGAAATAGGGTAGGGTGGAGTAGAAAGCGACGGCATGTCGAGCCAAAGCACGTGCCTGCTTCGGGTCGTTATTCACTGCACAGCATTTGACTGCGCAGATCTCAAAATTTTCGTGGGATCGTTTTCCGACGCTGAAGCCTTTTTTGAGATTGGGGTGAACGACGTCGGTGAAGTAGCGTGGAGTATTGAGAACGTTCAGGATGATCCCGTTAGCGAGCGAACCGGTCAGCTGTATCATGCGGGGTAGGACGGCCGCGAGGTAGATAGGCACGGTGTCATAGCATGGCTCAGCAAGGCGTTGATAGTCCCGGATCTGATAAAAATTGCCACTGTAATTGACGGCTCTGGTTGGCGAACCGGTCCACATGGTTCGAATACATTCAACATATTCACGCATGCGGGTGACCGGGTTGCGGTACTCCAGACCGTGCCATTTCTCGTTCCATTCTTTCGGTGCCGTCCCGAGCCCGAGAATGAAACGTCCCTGGGTGTACTCGGCCAGCGACATGGCGCTGAGTTCTGTCAGCATTGGGGGGCGCGCAAAATGAGCTACTGCAGTTCCCAATCGCACCGTTTGAACGACACTGGCAATGGCCGTGAGAGGAACAAAGGCATCACGCCATAATTCGGCAGTCCAGATGCTCTCGGCGCCCGCATCTTCTGCCTGCCGGGCGAAGGATAGAATATCGTCGAGCGACAGCTTATCGCCGTTGAATAGGATGCCCCACTTAGATGCATAATCGAAAGACATAAGAATCAAGAAGTGATCCACAAGCGATCAAGGAGCGATCAACTTGGCCGGCAACTCCTCAGACGATACCGCCCAGCTTGAACAGACAGGAGACGAAGCCAATATAACGCATTTAGATAATTCATAACACACCGGAGTAGAGAGATTCTTCGGAATATGGTATAAAGGGACTCGTAGTGAAGAGTTTGCCAAGGGTGCTATCGGGTATTCTGAGTTGTAGACTGTGAGGGGACATTGGCAGAGACAGTGAGGGTTATACTGGCGGTTGTTGTCACTAGTTTGCTGGAAGGCTGTGTAAGTCGTCCGACAAAACCCCTGGTTCTCACCGAGCAAATGGGCGCTCTGCCGGCTGAATTTTCGGCGGTTGATTGCAAGATTCCTCTGCTCTCGTCTCCGCCCGCGTTGCCATATGAAATCATCGCACGAGTCAAGACGTACGGGAACCAGGGAACAGGCGCTGAGAGCCTGCACGCTGCACTGCATCGCGAAGCATGTGCGATTGGAGCTGAGGCTGTCATCCTTGAAAGACTGAAAGCCGGTGAGTTTCAAGACGAGATCTCTGTTCAGCATACGGGAGCGAGCAGTGTACGAGACTACACGAGCCGGGCAGACTACGAGTTTCAGCTTGTCGGCTTAGCAATCCGGTATAAGCAGGAAAATTAGCGGGGGGACAGACTCGTTGTGTAGGGATGAAGGGCTGCATGATCAGCTGCGAACTGGGAGGACCTTGACAGTTCGCCTGGAAGCTCATTAGAGAGAAAAGTCTGTATCTAATATATCCAAGAGGGTTACTGTTCTGGGGGGAGACTATCTTGAAGAGACGAATGGACTCACAATGGCGGCACGTGGCTTGGGGCCTGTTGATTTCCGTCCTCTTTACTCTGTCGGCGTGTGTAGAAGCGGCTGATGAAGAGGTGCTGCGCGAACTCAACGAAATGGGCGTATCGAAGGGCAACGTCTTCCCTCACCGCGAAGATCTTTTTGATGCTTTTGTCGTAGATGAAAATAATGCCTGGGTCGCGGGCGGACGCGGACTCATTCTACACGTGACGAACAAAGGCCAGGATTTCAGTATGCTGGATACTGGAATACAACGAACGATATACGAGCTGGACTTCGTCGATGCTCAGGAGGGGGTCGCGGTTGGTCAGGATGGGCTGATTCTGAAAACGACCGATGGGGGGAAAACCTGGCGACAGATGACGATTGAATTACCGCTGCAAGACTGGGAAGTTGCGCAACCGCACTTTTTCGCTCTCAGCCGTGGTGAAAATCCGCAGAATATCTGGGCTGTTGGGCCGATTGGTACCATTGTCCATTCGCAGGACGGTGGAGAGACGTGGGAGAACCGGTCTCTGTGGTGCGATATGAGCTTTGAGCATTTCGCCACGGCGAACCCAGGGGATGATCCGGAATCGACTTTTCCAAAACTGAATCGCTGTGATGTGAACCTGAATGGCGTATCGTTTGCCACCGACTTGGACGGCTGGACAACTGGTGAATTTGGGGTCATTCTGCGGACGCGAGATGGCGGTAAAACCTGGGAAAAACAGACCAATGTGCATAATCTGCCGAAATACACCCGGCCTTCTCTGTCCGAAGAAGAAGCGATTCAACAGCGTATCCCACCCCTCTACCTCGAAGACCTCTTTTTGATCGATGTTAATTTTCGGAGTGCGCAAGAAGGCTATGTCACTGGCGAGAGCGGGATCTTGCTCAAAACCGAAGATGCAGGCGAGACCTGGACAAATATTCCGAGCGGAAGCTTTAATACGCTCCTATCTGTCTCTACGGCTCCGAGCGGAAATCGGAGCGATATGGCCACTGGGGTGCTCGGCACGCTTGCCTCTGCCGAAAATGGCTCATGGCACCTCGATGACGACGTGCGCCAAACCGTGTTGACGTGGATACGTACCACATCGTTCGCCGCTGATGGCAGATTTGGAGTGGCCTGTGGCGGGAAGGGCACCATCCTTATTACTGCAGACGGCGGCAATACCTGGAAGGCCGCGGATAAAATGAAACTCTACGCCGCAAACC
>CAZXFE010000275.1:0-3378 GCA_964639795.1 uncultured Enterobacteriaceae bacterium
CGTCGATATGGATGAGCGCTTTCAGATTTTGGCCTGCGGCAAACATGGTGGTAATTCGGGCACTCAAATGTGGATTGGTTCGAGCAGTTCTTCACCGACCGTGTGCCCGAACTCTTGCAAATGACTCCCCACCGTAAGCTGAACCTCCTTGAGTAAGATCTGCCGGGCGCGAGCGATCAGCCGTTGCTGTGGATGTCGCTACTGGCCAGGCCGATGACCGCGTCTCCAGGCAGAACATCCTTGCCAATAATGACGCGGTCAAGAGGAAGGTTGCCGATGACAGTTCCGGCACGGTCCAAGCCGCTGCCGTCTCGAATGCCTCGAATCATTTTTTTGAGCTGGGAGAGTTCACCACCTGAAATATTAACCCGTGCAAGCTCAGCCCCACGACAGAGGCCCTGACCCAGGGCGTCGAGCGCATCCGGTTGCAACGTTTCAACGGCGAGATAGTCGAAAAACGAGATCGGGGTTGCACCAACGCACAACGGGTCGTTGACGTTCATGGCAATATATTCAATGCCAACCTTGTCGCATTTTTCCATGAGCTCGGCAACAAGAAGCTTGGTCCAGACTCCAGCCGTAGTAATGGCAATGCCGGGGTTAAGATCATCGAGACGAATGATATTGGAAAAATATCCAAGGGAAGATGCGGCCGAGCACTGGGATTGAAGGGGAATGTTAGGTCGGCCAGAGCGCGCAGTCGGTCTAAACCTGTCTCAGCTTTGGTGCTATTAACACCGGATGCTGCATAATGAGGATCACGCGCTTGGTCCATAATGCTGCCCCGTTCTACCGAATCTGAGATGTGAAGGCAATCAGTATGACCTTTGGCCTTGACTCCCTACTGAGCCCAGCTCAATATGGGCGCGACCTCATGTATGCGGCCGCGTTACGCGCCTGCTACCGTTTGTGAGACGCCAATGTATGAAGCGTTTTACGGTTTGGATGATAATCCGTTTCGCCTCACTCCGGATCCACGCTATCTTTTCCTGAGCGCGAATCACCAAGAGGCCCTTGGCCACCTCCTGTTTGGGGTGAGTGAAGGCAATGGCGTGGTGGTGCTGACTGGAGAGATTGGTGCAGGGAAGACAACGCTCCTGCGTACATTGGTCAACGACTTGGATGAGCAGACCATCGTTGCGTATATTTTTAATCCTGCTCTCTCATCCGTTGAGCTTTTACAATCGATTAATGCCGATCTTGGACTTCCCGCCGACTCTAAAAGCAAAAAATGTTTGACTGACGATCTCAATCGTTTTCTTCTTGACCAACAGGCGGCCGGAAGGCGAGTGGTCGTGGTTATTGACGAAGCCCAGAACCTCGAGCCGTCCGTTCTTGAGCAGCTTCGGCTCCTGTCCAATCTTGAGACTGAACGAGAGAAACTCCTCCACATCATCCTTGTGGGACAACCGGAACTTCGTGATATGCTTGCCCAGTCGGGGCTTGCCCAACTGGATCAGCGGGTGACGTTACGCTGGCATCTGGGGCCACTCAGTGCAGTAGAAACCGCTGCATATGTTCGCCATCGTCTGCGCATTGCCGGAGCGCAACGAGAAACGTTGCTCTTTCCGGCTCGGTCTCTTCGTCAGGTGTATCGATTTTCCTGTGGCGTGCCTCGTCTCATTAACACTTTGTGTCATCGTGCCCTCCTTGTTGGCTATACACAAGAGGAGATGCGCATTAGTCCTCAGATCGTTCGGCATGCCATACGGGAACTGCGCCAGCACGCAACTGAGGCACCGCAATATCGTTGGTCCCGGATTGCTGTGTGGACTGCCGTGTTGATGGGTGGACTCCTTCTTGTTTGGGTAACTTTTGGTGTGCCAACAGCATGGAAGAGGCCGGTTTTTTTTGCATCGCAGACGGAAGAAGCTGCGCGTGTTGCTGCTGCACCCGTCCTATCATTGGCAGGAGAGAAGCCGAGAGGCTTTCCTGCGCAAGAGGACGCAGCGGTTTCTCTTTCTGCTTCGGTTCCACCGATGCCTGAAATCCCGGTTCCGGCTTTTTCTGCCGCTGCTTTTTTCCGAGAGCTTCAGCAGGTCGATATGATGGACAGCGCGGTCCAGGCGACACAGCATCTTCTCACCGCTTGGCATAGTGCGGCTCTGCAGAAGGCTGACTGGCAAGGAGGTAATCTTGATCTTGAAGCGATTGGGGCGGCACGACAGCTCGAACACCTCCCAGTGACTGGAGATGTCAGACTCCTCTCGCGTCTTGACCTGCCTGTGATGGTAGGGATGGCCATTCCGCCTTCTGGAGAAACCCGTTTTGTCCTGATCCGTCAGATGGCTGAGACCCATTGTCTCGTCCAGTTCAGGCGGAAGTATACTGTGCCACTTGAATCTATTACCAATAACTGGTCGGGAGAAGCACATCTGTTTTGGAAAGATTTTGAACAGATCGGATCCCTACTCAGTGTCGGGAGTGTAGGGAAGTCAGTCGAGAAGTTGCAGGACTTGTTGGCAAACGTTGGACAACACGCTGATGGAGCGCCTTTATTTGGAGATCTAGGAGGTCGGCACACCCAATTTTTTGGGCAACGCACCCAAGAGGCAGTTGCCCGATTTCAGCAGATGCAGCATCTCGTATCGGACGGAATTGTTGGCCCGCGAACGCTTATCCTTTTGTATAAAAGGTTGTCTGAGTATGCCACCCCGAGTCTGAGCAGCATCGGGGTGACGGTGAGTCCACACGCGCTTCCCAACGGCGCGACTACAGGAAAAGGTGACAGGCGGGCCCACGCGAGCCGAACACCTCACATCGAGGGAGAGTGATGAGTACCATCCTCGATGCGCTCCGAAATACTGAAGAGAAAGGCCGAGGGCAAAGCCTAGATACGCGTACCCGACTTCTCATGCTCTCCACTCGGCGTTCATTTTCATCCTCTCCCCGTCGATTAACGCTCTGTATCGTCGGTGCGAGTTTTATTCTCGCAGGCTTTGTAGCTGGGATGTGGATTGCTCATAAAAGGACGGTTTCTGGAACGGTCCCTCTCGCCGACAATGTAAATGTAGAGGAAGAAGTGTCCATTGTGCGCTCAATTGAGCCGGCTTCACTAGGCTCCCATTTTCAACCTGATGAAGACTCCGACGCATCTGAGGGAGGGACTTCGCTGGAAGTAGGAGGTCTTGAGGAAGACACTCCTTTTCGCCTTCCCCTCGTTTCCAGAAGCGACTTCTCAGCATCAGATTCGTTGCCCGCTCAGCGCTCCCCTTTCGCCCCTACCCGCCCGTCTCCTCAGCTTGCACGAGTTGAGTCTGTTCGTGAACCACAAGTCCCAGCTAACCTATTTGACCGACGCATGTTTGATGATGAACGAGACCTAGAGAGGGAAAATCTCACTTCAGAACCCATTTCAGCACCGGCTGGCTCCGCTGT
>CAZXFE010000275.1:3388-4198 GCA_964639795.1 uncultured Enterobacteriaceae bacterium
TGGGCAAACTGAAATAGAGGAGCCGCTAGACGGCTCCATTTCCGCGCCGGCTGGGTCCGCCGTCAGCTTCTTACAGTGGTCGCCTGAGACGACAAAACGTAAGGCCTTTGTGAAGGTTGGGGATGGGCCTCTCACTCTCGTGCATGAGGGCGATTCCGTCGGCGGCTACACGGTCATAGAGATTCAGCAGGGCGCAGTCGCGCTCCGATCTAGTATGGACCATTTTTATCTGCGTGTTCGCTGATGCATGGGATCTTTGGGAGACCGTAGCACGAGAGGCTACGAGGCTGCCGCTTTACGTCCCTTTGCCTGGGCCTTGAGCTCTTTGATGCGACGTTTAAGAGCTTTTTCGCGGCGTTTGCGACGCCGGCGGATTTCTTGATCTCTTTCTCTATGCATGTAGACTGACCTCCTTAATAGTGCCAATAACTCTTCAAGCTGTTGTTATACCTATCTGAACACGGCTCGCAACTAGGGGCGGGGATAGAGAAAAGTATATTCCTGTCCGAAAATCCGACCTACTAGATGTTGTAGTCTGATGGTTTTTTTGCTACAAGGTGCTGTGGATTGCCCAAAGTGGGCAAAGTCAGTGTGCGGGTGGAGGTGGTTGTGCCCCAGGAAGGCGTGCCGCTATTTTCAATAAAAGGGCTCAAGGGAGGCCCTACATTCCTCTTCGATGACCAAGCGTCGTTCTCTGACGTGATTACGGCCGTTGAAGAAGAGCTTACACGGGCAAACGGATTCTTCCGCGACTCTCCTATTGTCCTCCATTTTGGGGGGCGGGTGTTGCACAAAGAAGAATGGTGGCAG
>CAZXFE010000276.1:0-4177 GCA_964639795.1 uncultured Enterobacteriaceae bacterium
ATCCATTTTAGTCCCCATGCGCACCACTTAGTTTGAGGCTTTTTCTAAATCGGTTTTCTTTTTCGGTCGTGCTCCGCCATAGGCATTAACGGGAGATGGAAAGACTCTACACACTGATTGTTGACAAGCCCAGGCAGATTCTTGTTGTTCTCTAAGTCGTGACCGGTCTGTTTACCTACCCCGCCCTCTCTATGCGCATGGATAGCTCTGTCGACTCTGCTACCCGGAAATGACCCGGAAAGGCACTACTACGCCGGTGTCCAGTAGGTCTTCGGCAGCGATGAGCTCGGAATCGTCGGCTTGATTGCTGACAATGTCTATACACAAGAGGCGCTGCACAAAATCAAGTGGCTCACCCAAGCCATGGAACAAGTTGAAGGGGTCGAAAAAGTTCTCAGTCTGACCAACGCCCCCGATCGGGCTGTCAGTTCCATGAAGCAGATACCACTCATCTCTGAAATCCCGACAACGCCGGCAGCACTCGCCGCACTGAAGGCCAAACTGGCGAACCGGCCCATCTATCTGGATAACCTAGCCACCGCCGATGCGCGCGCTGCCGGCATCAATATATTTTTCGCAAATATGAGCGATGAGGAATTCATTCGCCTTGACGTGGACGATAAAATCCAGACGCTGATGGACGCGGAAAACGGACCGGAGCAGCTCTACTACACCGGCTTGCCACACCTCAAGATGTATTCCGCTACGTCGATGTGGCGTGACCTGTCTCGATTCGTGCCGCTGACGCTGGGGTGTATTCTGGCCACCCTATATGTAAGTTTTCGCTCGCTGCGCGGGGTGTTCCTGCCCGCTGTCACCGTCATTGCAACCCTGTGCTGGACCCTGGGCATCATGGGTTTCACTGGCACACCGCTCAGCCTGGGTAGCATCGCTCTGCCGCCGCTGGTGTTAGGAGAGTAAGGTAGCCGTAGAAATTCAGACTCCTTGAGGAGCAGCGCCGTGGACGGCGCTGCTCAGTTGATAAGGATGAATCCCACGACAAGAAGAAACGCACATCCGCTACTGTGCAGCATACCCCCCATCAACAGTAAAAACTGATCCCGTCACCCACGACGACTCCTCAGACGCCAAAAATAACGCCATGGTAGCAATGTCTTCTGGCGTCCCTACGCGACCAATGGGATGACTCTTTGCCACACGTTCCAGCCGCTTGGGATTGGAGCTGTGGAGAACGTGGGCCATCATTGGAGTATCGACAGCACCTGGACAGATGACGTTGCAGCGGATGTTTTTGGCCGCATAGCCGGTGGCAATGGCGCGGGTAAGCGAAATAACCCCACCTTTCGCTGCCGTGTAGGCGTGTACATTACCAACGCCTAAGAGTCCAGCCAACGATGAAACGTTTATAACCGTGCCACCGCCGGCATTCGTGATTTCTGGAATCGCATATTTGCAGCCCAGATAAACACCCTTGAGATTCACCCCGATGATGAAGTCCCACATGTCTTCTTCAAGGTTGGTGACGGTTGTGTCATTCTTGTGCAGCACCGCCGCGTTGTTATACATGATGTGCAAACCACCATAGGTTCTAACTGCGCAGCGGACTGCAGCTTCGACATCGGTCGCCTTTGAAACGTCCGCCTCCTGAAAGACAGCTTCCCCGCGTGCAGCTTTCACCAGCTGAACAGTTTCTTGTCCGCCTTCGACTTTGATATCGGTCACCACAACTTTGGCGCCTTCTTTAGCAAACAGCACAGCTGCCGCCCTGCCCTGTCCACCACCGGCCCCTGTAATTAATGCGACCTTGTCGGCCAATCTTCCTGGCATGATTTCCTCCTTACTGAAAACGGTACGGTCAAGGTATCGGGAATGAGAGCAAAACTCAGCTGCCCTGTTGCAGAAGAGCTGATAGAGGGAGACCCCGATAAAGATACGCGGAAGGGCTAACAGTCGGGAAGGTGATGACGAGACGAGCTATAACAACCATGAGCGGAGATAGAAGGAGGGAGGTAGAGTTTCCCGCCCGTGGATCGTGTGCCGTAACCAGGCCCGAAAAGACCCGAGAAGTGAAAGGAAGAAAATATGCAACATCCGAAATGGCTAGCCCGGCAAGCACGCTGCCCAACCGGCCTACCGGGAAAGATCCTCGGTCGCATTATGGCTGTTGAAACAATTCTTGAAAATAAGAAGGCCCTCCAGCTCTTAAGGCTGCATTCGAACAGCCACATACACGACGTGGGATGTGGCCATGAGCGAACACCTGACCGCGCCGCGGCGTTAGTCCCCGGTGGCTTTGTGGCCAGGGTAGATGGTTCAGCGGCTATGGTGCGTATGACCAGCAGGCGCAATCGAGATCCGACCAAAGATGGGCGAGTGGAGATTGCCAGTACAGATAGTACGCATCTCCCGTATCCAGCCCATCGATTCGACTAGGTGCTCAGCGTCCCTACGCTGTACATCTGGTCAAATCCAGACGCGCACCTTGGAGAAATCCATCGCATCAAGAAGGATGGCGCACGCTTTGTACTGGTTTGCCGGTCAGGGGATGATACAAAAATAACCGCCCGGTTCCCAGCTTCGATTTATAGTTTTTATACGCCCGAAGAGGCGCTCGCCCTTCTCACAGAAGCAGGCTTCCAGGCCGCCACGGTGGAGCAGCACCAGGTATCGTTTGGCAATATTTTCTTTCTTTCGGGACAGAAATAAGAAACACCAACTCGATGTGGAGCGTGTGGGGCATGTCGGATGAGATTCTCAAATCAAGCAGATTGTAATCCTTGCTAGGCCGGGAGGCTTTCTTAGATATCGAAGAGATCCCTCTCAAGATCTTTCAGTTCCTCTTCCTTAAGCATTCCTTCTTAGCGGTTCATTCCTGGGATGGTTAGGCCGCGTCTATCTCATTGAAATCGCGCTAGGAGGAAGGGATTGCAAGGGGCCCGCCGTGCTCATGCAGACCTGCTAGATGGAAGTCAATCGCGTCTTTGATCAGTGCTGTCACTTCCCTACGTTTCTCTGCCACCGCAATATAACCCGGGAGATCAGGGACGTGAACGTCCCAACTCACCTCTCCTTTTTCATTGATCACGAGATATCGCATCGTTTTACTCCTTCAATCCCGCCTGTTTCAGGATAATGTTCCGGGCACCGGGCGGAATGTCTACACCAGGTTTGCTCGGATGGCGAAACTGACGATGACTGCCCCGCGTCCGTACTAGATACCATCCCTCCTTTTCAATCATCTTGATAAGCACTCGCACTTTTATAGACGGCATCTATATCCATATCCATGGTAAATAGGTTGTACTGCGCTCCGACATAATTACGCAGCCTTCTTTATATCTGTGTCTATAGACAAATGCCTCCACGACGAGGGTTTCTTCCCTCTATTCAGAGCTACAGAGACAAATCTGTTTTAAATTTAGCCCGATATTCCAGGTGAGGAGGGGCATACGTATCTCCTCCCCCACCACGCTTTCAACAGAGCTTACCAGTCTTCCAAATCGACCTTGAGAGCATTGAGGTTGCGGGCCATCATGTTCCAGAAGGAGGTGGCTGCGGTGAGGTCGAGAATATGCTGCTGTCCGATACGGTCTTGGACTTGTTGGAACAGCCCGTCATCAACCGTACCCTTCTGGGTCAGGTCGTCAGCGTAGCGCAGGATCAACTTATCGTCATCAGTAAACAGTGCACTCGTTTGATACGAGCCAATATTGTCTATCTGCTCGTGGGAAATCCCCGTGCTCTCAGCGATGGAGATATGTCGCACGAAACCGTAATTGCAGTTGAGCCGCTTCATGAGAATGAGCACAGCTAACTCGCGCAGCCGAGGGTCCAGGACGGATTGATGCATAAAGTAATCGGCAAGGGGGAAAACTCGCTTGGCGAGCTTCGGGTTATTAGACAGTGCCTTCACAACATTGGGCACATCATCTAGGTTAAACTGCGTGGCGAAACTATCGTACAGCTCTTTTGCCTCTGCGGTCGCGGTGTCTTTTTCCACGTACGGAATTCTCGCCATGGGCTTTTCCTTTCGTAGTCCTCTCACCTTCCGGAGAGAGAGGGCGGTGCATGGGATGCACCCTACACAAACCGTCCCCCGCACCCCCAAGGGGCGAGGGAATTTTGCTCCACCTTTTGAAACGGGTGGGAGCTTAATTCGGCATCCAAGCTAGGGCTCGCACTTCGCCAAACTCCCGTTCTGATTTATTCCACGACG
>CAZXFE010000277.1:0-4139 GCA_964639795.1 uncultured Enterobacteriaceae bacterium
GGCGGCCATGGCGGCTTATTATCAGCTCGATAACCTGATTGGTGTGGTCGACGTAAATGGTATAGGGCAGAGCGAACGGACCATGTACAATTTCGACGTGGAAACCTATCAGCGTCGTTTTGCAGCGTTTGGCTGGCATGCCGTCATCGTGGATGGCCATAATTTGAAAGATGTGTTGGCGGCACTCGAGCAGGCCCATGCGATCAAAGATCAGCCGACGATGCTTATTGCGAAGACCCTCAAGGGAAAAGGGGTGTCTTTTCTCGAAGACAAGCTGGGCTGGCATGGAAAGCCAGTCAAGGGAGACGATCTGGACAAGGCACTGAGTGAGTTGGGACTCAACGAAGATGTAAGTGCTCCCCGCGTGGCTCAGCCGCAGCCGCATAGATTTTCTCCGATTTCTGCCAGCGGCATTTTTCCTGCTCCGAGTTATGAGCTGGGGCAAAAAGTAGCCACGCGCTTTGCCTATGGGACAGCCCTGGAAAAATTGGGAGACGTCAATGCTAATGTTGTTGCCCTAGACGGAGATACCAAAAACTCAACCTTTTCCGAGACCTTTCTGAAAGCGCATCCGGAACGCTTCTTCGAGAGTTATATTGCCGAGCAGAACATGGTTGGCGCGGCGGTCGGGCTAGCCGCGTGCGGAAAAATCCCCTTTGTTTCAACCTTTGCTGCATTCCTGACTCGTGCGTTTGACCACATCCGAATGGCTGCAATATCGGGCGTTAATATCAAATATGTCGGCTCGCACTGTGGTGTCTCGATTGGTGAGGACGGCCCGTCTCAGATGGCTTTAGAAGACTTGGCTATGATGCGTGCTGTTCCCCATTCGACCGTCCTCTACCCGAGCGATGCGGTTTCTACAGAGCGTTTAGTCGCTGCGATGCCCGATCTGGCTGGCGCGACGTATCTGCGCACGACACGTCCGGCGACTCCAGTGCTGTACGCCAATACCGAAGCATTCCCCATCGGCGGGAGTAAAGTGCTTCAATCTAGTGACACTGACGCTGTTACTGTTGTTGCCGCCGGGATCACCGTACACGAGGCGCTTGCGGCGTATGAAACGCTTAAAAGCGAAGGCGTGGCCATTCGTCTTATTGACGCCTACTCGGTCAAACCGATTAATGCTGCCGGCATCTTAGCCGCAGCCGCTAAGACGAATAATACTTTGCTTGTCGTCGAAGATCACTATTATGACGGTGGCTTGGGAGATGCGGTTCTGAACGCTGTGGCAGTACACGGTGTAAAGGTTCATAAACTCGCAGTGAACGGCGTCGCGCGCTCCGGCACCTCAGCGGAATTGCTGGATTCTTTTGGCATTAGCGCGCAGCATATTGTTGACAAAGTGAAAACGCTGGCCGCCTAGCCTCGATTTCTGCTGCCCGTGTATTTTTGTGTTTAAGCGAGGCGTACCCGCCTATTAGAGGATGATCTAACAGGTTACTCCGTTAGTCAATTTCGTCCCCTATAGTGGGAATACAGACAGCCCTTGAGGGCTGAATTGAGAAGCTCGGCCGCAACTAGTGGGGTGCCTCGCACACATCGATAATAGCGTGGGAGCTATACGTGGCGCTGACATACAAGCCTGCTGGGGACTCCTGGTTACCATCACAATCGCCTTCCCAAGCGCCACACGGGCCATTGACCGTGTAGTAGTCGTTTCCGCCCGGAGAGGGCGCATCCACAGGGGAGGCACCATTGATGACGACGCGAATTCCCGTGGAATGCCACAGATCCGCCCCCTTCAGGAGAGTGGGGTATATTGGCCTTGTACCAGAAGATAATGGCCTGTCTGTCCCTACCTTCGCCGTTCCCATTAGGGAGCTCACCGCGAACGTTAGGGTGGCACTAGAGTGGCAGCCCCTGTCTTCAATTACATGATATTGTCGTCCCAATACGAGGTTGTTGTTATACTCTTGCTCCGGGGCAACGGTGCCTGTCACGTTTCAGCTATTGTCAACGAAAAGTATATCCACACTGAGTCGGGTAATTGCGGCACGTACCTGCCAGCGATGATGGGTGGCATCAGCAGCCATTACATTGAATTCTCTTGTCTGGGTTTGCCAGCCTGCATCGGTATAGGTCCGAATCTGATCATTCTGGCTACCGTCCAGGATGAAGTCTAAACGCCAATAGGGATAATGGGTATTAAAAAAATGGTATTGCTGTCCTTTACTAAAAATGTGGGCATCCATAACGCCGTCCTCGCTGAGATACCAAACCTGATATATAACATAAATCCCGATCGTGTCCTGAAAACCGATTTCTAACCACGTCTGTCCGTTCTGAGTAAACGTTCGCTCCATCAGCAGGGCATCGTTCGACCAACTGACTGGCGTGAGGGGAACAGCAAGCCGATCTGCGTACGGGCCACAGGCATCGTTTTCATAAAGGAACCGCATGATGGGAAAGCTGGCCTTGCCGAGAATCGAAACCCCTTGATAGGACACATCCTCGAGTGCGAGACCCTCAGCCATATCAGTCATTCCATAGTTGAGGCTCCAGCCTTGCCATTCTACATGACCCGAGGGGGACTCTGCGCATTTACCGGAAGGGGCGCCCAAGAAGGTGACGGCCAATATCACTAAGGCTGCAAGGAGCCTGCGTACAAACTCTACGATTACTACTCCCAGCTTTCTTCAACGACCGTCCGATCCGTGAGATCGACCCAACGACATATGCTGGTCGCGCGTCCTCATGAGCATGAAAGGAAACATAGACCACGTGACGTGCAAAGAATGCCCGCGGCCCATCTGGCGGAAGGGCGAGGATGACTTGTTGACTGGAGCGTATCACTGGCAATTGTGACCGCCTGTGTCACTTCCGCTAGAATCAACGGAGGCTGGTATTCCGTTGCTGGAGTACTCGTGACATCCGAAACCAAGGCCTCAACTGTGGAGCGCTAGGTGTGGCTAAAATAGGTGACGCGTTTCTGAGCCCGATCAGCTCGCCCTTTTGTGTGTGTCACACCGGTGCTGAGAGAAGGTGAAACGAGCGCCGAGAGCAGCTCGTACCTCTACAGATGTCCGAGCAATGGTATTTCCATCTGCTGTTTGGCCAGTCTCTCGCGAAACGAATTCGTTGCAGTCCGTTACAGGTGACGTCTCCCTGGTTTTCGGCTGGGGTGGCCAGCCTCATGAGTTGTGGTGAATCGATCACTGAAGTGCGAGTGCGCAATAAGGGTATTCTCGTTGAGACTCGACGAGGAAGACTGATGAGCATGGTCTGCCTGATCGTGTGAATGTTCTGAAAGACTCTGGTGATGCGGCCACCAAAAGAGAGAGGTGACATTGAGGGAGTCTTATGCTGCCTCCCCGGAAAAAGTGGGGCGAGTGGATGGTCGCACCACATCGACAGAGAGAACGAGGGCAAGACTAACCAGCCCACATTTCTTTCCGTTGTTCCGATTAAATATATTGCCTCCAAAAGGGCGCTCCTGCTCTCGGCACTCATTGGTTATCAAGAAAAAGTAACCGAGTATCCCTCATTGCAATAAATCGGAGCTCATAAAATAATCTTAATGTTTAATTTTATGATGCAGGACTGCTATTCTTTGTTACGCTCCGTGCTCGTACCACTTATGAATCTTTCGTAAAGCCCGCGTAATAGATGGGTTTCCCATCGTCCGTGAACTGGCGTTCAAAGTCGGTCAGGATGAGATTGCCGTTATCATTCGTCTGATCCCTCTGCCAGGGAAACTGCACGAGCGCTGGAACGGCTGTAAGCTGACGGACAATCTCAACAAAATAATCATGGACGTCAGTTGCAAGGAGGATCTTTCCGCCTGGGATAAGAGTGCGGGCTAAATGCTGCGTAAAATCAGCCCGAAAGAGCCGGCGCCGATGATGCCGTCGCTTCCACCACGGATCTGGGAAATAGAGATGGCATGTCGCAACCGACGCGGGCCGGATGAGCGTCTTGAGTATGCAATTAATATCCGCGGCAATGACGATCACATTTTCCGGTCGATCGCGTTCGATGAGCTGGGCAATCCGATAGGCCCGTCGTCTGGAAAATTCCACGCCAAAGAAATTACGATCCGGCGTACACTGTGCCGCTGCCAAAAGAAAAGATCCTTTGCCAGGCCCGATTTCTATTTCAACTGGATTCGTGTTACCGAAGACGTTTTCCCAGGCTGG
>CAZXFE010000278.1:0-4094 GCA_964639795.1 uncultured Enterobacteriaceae bacterium
TTTTGCTTCGCCATGAGAACGAGGCCAAGGGTTCCACGGATAGGAATATCGAGAGTAGTGGCACAGCGTCGAGCAGAAAGGCCGTCAACAATGGCCTCCGTTCCCGGATGAGCATATGCCCGAGCGAGTACAGCACACTCGCTCTCCCCCAGATCCCAATTACGTATTTTGCTTGCGACTTGGGGCGTAGTCACGACAGTGAGCCAAGGAGTTCTCTCTAGAGCATGGACGGTTACATCAGCCTGCCCGCTCCGTTGAATTTCAGTCGCAACAGCCACGGGACGACGATTTCTTCGCCGACTAGTCGCAATAGCTCAAGCAAGTCTCGTTGGATAAGAAGATGAACGGGGAGGCGTATACCACTGAGCCGCTCAGCCACGCTCTACTTCTCGCTTCAGATCAGAAAAGTCAACAACGAACGTGTCAGCCTGCTCACGAGCGAGAGCTGACAAAAGTTCGTCCGATCCAAGCCTGCGATATGGGCCGCTTTTTCCTGCGAAGTTTCACCACGCTCATACCCATGAATCGCTGCTGCAAGGCGAAACTCACGGGCAAATTCATCTGGAGAGCTAAATAGGGAGGGAAACTCATCTGCAGGAAAGTCCAACGTCACAGTAGGCATGGCATTCAGACCTCGGCTTCTTCTTTTCCATTGGTACGACCTTTATCCCGAACGGGAAGAAGCCAAGTACGAGGAGCCGCGAATCAGAAATGGTCAGACTCGCAAAATCGCTCCGCGTTTTTCGAGGTATTGTTGCAGATTCTTTACATCCAAAGCTTTGGGACTGAGTCCGCTTTGAACAGCCAGGGCTGCCGCTGTCCCGGCGGCTTCGCCGGTTGCCATGCAGGCCGGGATTTCCTTGGTAGCGTGATGAACGCGGTGATCGACTGAGATGCAGCGGCCGGCCACAAGCAAATTTGGAAATTCTTTCGCCAATAAGGAACGGTAAGGAATATAATACAAGGCTTCGTATTTGGTCCAATGGCCGGTAATGGCGATCACATCGTCACAAGGTTGGTCTACATCGTTTCGGCCAAGCGTGTACTCACCAACCAACCTACGGCTTTCGGTAATGCCGAGCTGATCGGCAATATGGCACAGATAGGCGTTTTTAAAGCCAGGCGCCTCCCGCCTGAGACGATCAACCTCGGCCATGACTTGCTTACGGCATTCCAGTTCAGCATAGGTCAGGTCGTCCGGGTCGGTGGCGTCAATTTTTCTGGAGATCTTGTCAGTCGCGCCCCACGGCAGGAGGACCTTGTCTTTGCCAATGGTGTGAAAAAACCAACCGCCGTCTCGGATCGCTTCGTCAGGATTTTCAACCCCTCCCATGGAAAACCATAACCATGGCAGGACCTTCTCTTTTTCATACTCGGCACCGGCTGAGACAAAAACATCGCCGTCACCGCTGGCGTCAATCACGACATCGGCCAGAATCGCAAACCGGCCCGACTTGCCTTGAAAAGTCACTCCTGTGATCCGATCACCATCAACCAAGGCCTCACATGCCTGGGCGTGCATAAGTAATTGAACCTTGGCATCTTCGACCATTTGATTAAGGGCAAACTTGAGCTCTTCAGGATCGTAGGCCACGGAATAGCGCACGCGGTGCGGACCGTGACCCCAAACGAGCCCCCACGACTGATCGCGCTGCACGAGAGACTCATCATCACTGCCCCACTCCGCTTTAGCAGGAAACTGTGCGGCGCCACGCTGGTCAAGCCGGTCAGTCACTTCCTGGCATAAGCCACCGACAACCTGCCGGCCTCGTCCGTCATCAAGCGTCAGCAACAGGATAATCATGCCGCCTGTGGCCAAGCCTCCTAGATAACCGAGGCGTTCTACTAGGATGACGTCCGCACCACTTCGTGCAGCCGCCACAGCGGCTGAGACGCCGGCTGAGCCGCCACCGATCACTAGGACTTGCGTTTCGGCCTTGACTGGCGTGGAGCGGGCAGGCTCTTGAATGAAACGGAGAGGTTTTGGCATGCTGTGCTACGTCCCGGTAAAAGGGTGGGTCTATGAGGACCCACCCTCCAACCCCCAACTACCACATCTGCCGCAGCAGCCCGAGCAGGGATTCTTGCCCACCCTGCTGGCTGTGCCAGATGGCGCTTTCTTTGTGGACTTCCTCAGCGACAATGGGTAGTTCGTCTTCCTTGGCACCGACGTCACGCAGACGGGTAGGCACGTCGAGCGATTTGATAAACGCCTCAACCGTGTCAGCTGCCTCGGCCGCAACGTCTTCAGGTTTTCGTCCATCGGTTTGGAGACCAAAGGCCTCGGCAATCATCACCTGCTGATCCAACGTCTGCGGAGCAAGAAAACGCATACAGTGCGGGATAGTGATGCAGGAGGTAATCCCGTGCGGCACGTCCCAGCGGGCGCCGATTTGGTGGCCGAATATATGACTCAAACGCACGCCCACATTCATCAACCCAAATATAGACAGCCAAGCTGCGACTTGGCATTCACCGCGCGCATCCAGATTCTCAGGTTCATGTATGGACACCGGGAGATACCGGTGCAGCTTGCGAATGGCCGCCATGGCCAACACATCCGTCACCGGCTGAGGATTTACCGACCAAATCGCTTCAACGGCGTGGTCCATGGCCTTCATGCCGGTTGCAGTCCATAGTTGCTTCGGCGTTGGCAGGGTCACTTCAGGGTCAAGGATCACGGTTTTGGGCACAATACGCGGATCGGTCCGCAGACCTTTGACCCGTGAGTCTTCATCGGTGATACCGGCAAAAGGCGTAAATTCACCAGCCGATAAGGTGGTTGAAATTGCAATCTGCGGCATGGCCTCTTGTGGCTGGCCATCTTCCAACAACTCTAGAGCCACAATCTTGGCCGCATCAATCGGACTGCCGCCGCCAAAGGCAATTATCGAATCGGCATTAATCTCTCGCGCCTGTTCAGCCGCAGCAGTGACGGTCTGGCTGGGCACATGTTGCCGGATGCCGCTATTCGTACCAGCCCAGCGATCGCCCAGCAGGGTTTCCAGCTTCTGGACGAGATCGGTCTTGGTCGCAAGACTATTGCCGGTCAGAATAAGCGCCCGGTTCTTGCCCAGTCGGTCAAGTTCGTCGTTCACTTTGGCGAGCGAACCAATACCAAAGATGACCTTCTCAAGCATGGGGAATTTATACTCACGGATCATGCCGCCTCCTTATTCTCCTGACTATCATGATTGTTAGCTTTGACTATCAGCGCTACTGTAGCCCGGCTTTGCGCAGGCTCTTAAACTGTCTTTCAACGACTTCAGACTCTCTATAGGGTATACGTTCCCGCATCAGCTCAAGCGAATAGTTTGGACTAATGCGTAGATTTCTCTGGCATCGGTTTGAGCCGCCTCATTTTGTCCTGTCTCAATACGGGATATCACCAGCATAAAACGCGCCACCAGGTGATTCGTGTTCCGCGTAACGACCCGCTTGAAAAGGGAACTGGATTCTTCGTTCTTCCCTAACAGTTTATGCGCATGCCCCTGAGCCCACAGATAGTTGGGCATGTAACACGGCCTGAGACTCATGGCTTGTTCGATAACCAGTACGGCCTCCGCAGACTGCCCCGCAAAACTCAGAATTCTGCGGAAACTGACGTAGGCGTCCGCAAAATTACGGTCATAGCTAATGGCTTTACGCGCTTCGAAGATCGCCTCGTCATGCTGCTTTATTACTAGCACAGGGCGTAGGGCAGCGTTTCATCGGCTGTGGGTTGACTCTCGTCTCTTTCCACAGCTTTCTCCCCATACGTGAATACTTTTTCAATTATGGAAGGATCAGCGTTCCACTGGTTGACCACCTCCATGGGATACGTACGTCCGAGAAAGGCACGGGCTTCGGTACATTCTGGATCGAACGCAATCGCCTCCTCAAACAGCTGACGGGCCTGCGCATTTGGTTCTTGAACGCGGCGTTTATATTCTTCCCGTCCGCGCACAAAGGCGTCACAAGCCGCCAGGTTCTGCGGTGGTGCGCTACCCACGCGTGCCTGTTCTCCTTCCGTGAGTTTTACTGCTAAGGTCGCCACAATCTGCTGAAGGACCTCATCCTCAAGGGCAAAAATATCGACCAACTGTCCATCGTAC
>CAZXFE010000279.1:0-4094 GCA_964639795.1 uncultured Enterobacteriaceae bacterium
GTGGCCTATGGAGGGTGAGGTCCACGACTTGGTTGTTCAGGGAGAAATCCCTGAGGAGCTTAATGGCACGCTATATCGGAATGGATCAAATCCCCAGTTCTCACCGCGCGGACGCTATCACTGGTTTGACGGTGATGGGATGATCCATGCATTTACGCTCGGTGATGGGAAAGCGCATTATCGTAATCGCTGGGTGCGGACAGAACGCTTCAAGCTTGAACGAGAAGCTGGCGAAGCACTGTTCGCCGGACTGAGCGATCTGAGCAATACTGATAAACGTGTGGAAGGTGTTTTTCCGAACGCCGCCAATACCAATATTATTTACCACGCCGGCAAACTCTTAGCCCTGTGGGAAGGCGGCCCTCCGTACGAGCTGGATCCCTCTACGCTCGACACTATCGGATTATACGATTTTAACAGAAAGCTGCAGGGTGCCATGACCGCTCACCCAAAGGTCGACCCCAAGACCGGCGAATTGCTCTTCTTCGGTTATGGACCGTTTCCCCCTTACCTGCGCTACGATGTCGCGTCAGCGGACGGCGACATCATCCGTAGCTCAGCCATTGATATTCCGGTCCCAACCATGATGCACGATTTCATTACCACCCGAGACCATGTGATCTTCATGGTCTTTCCAGCAACCTTGCGTCCAGAAAACCTGACCTCTGGTTCACCCATACGCTGGGAGCCTGAACTCGGCACCCGCATCGGCGTCATGCCCCGGAATGGAGGCAGTGCCGATGTAGTCTGGTTTGAAACCGATCCCTGCTTTGTTTTCCACGCCATGAATGCTTACACCGAAAGCAATCAGGTCATCGCCGACGTATGTCAGTTCCACCATGTGCCACTGTTCTCTCTAGAAGATGATAGTGCGCAGACGAATATGCCCACCTTGACCCGCTGGACGCTGGATCTTGAAACAAAATCTATCAAGATGGAACAGCGCGACGACCAGGCATGTGAGTTCCCACGACTGGACGAACGCTACGCTGGTCTCCAGTATCGCGCCGCATATGCTGCAGGGATAAAAAGTTCCTCATCCCTCAGTGACGGAGGGTTCAATATGGTTATCCATTATGATCACACGACCGGCCAGCAACGCGTGCACGATTTGGGCTCGAGCAGCTACGCGTCCGAGCCCAATTTCGTGCCGAGGTCAGAGTCTTCTGCAGAAGGAGAAGGCTTCCTGCTCGTCGGCGTGTATCGAAAAGAAGAGCATCGCAGTGACTTGGTGATCCTCGACGCGGAGAACATCGAGCAAGAACCGCTGGCGATCGTCCAACTGCCACACCGCATTCCGTATGGCTTTCACGGCAACTGGGCAGATGGATTGTCGGTGGAGTAAGCGAGTCAAACACAAATGGAGCGGCTGTGGGCGAGGGAAACACCACTTGACCCACCCTCCCTAAAGCAGCCATGTATAAGGCATGGCTGCGCAAAAACTGTTAAGTAGGCTGGGCGGGCTGATAGGGTGCCTCTCCGTATTGTGGTATACCCTTCCCGCCCTCGCCTATCAAGAAATCTCGGTTGAACACGCCGGGGCCATAGCCGGTCGAGTGGTCTTCGCCGGCGATACCCCGCAGCTCAACTTTCTGCCTGTACACAAGAATAGAGCGGTGTGTGGAGAGCAGGCACAAGATGAAAGTCTGCTCGTCGGTCAAGACGGCGGTCTCAAGAATGTCGTTGTTGTGCTCAACGGCATCACCGCAGGCAAGTCGCCGGCAGACACGCCGGCTGTTCTCGACAATAAAGACTGTGCGTTTGTCCCGCGTGTACAAACCCTGACCGTGGGCCAAACCCTTGAATTACGCAATAGCGACGCGATCCTACACGACGCCCACGCTCGCGTACATGGATATAAGACCCTTTTCAACCTGGGACTGCTGGAGTGGTCGCGCAAAACCTATCGCTTTGAGCAGCCGGGCCGGGTGCTTATTGATTGTGACGTCCTGCACACTTGGATGCGAGCGTATGTCATTGTCACTGAACACCCGTATACCGCGGTCACGGACTCAACTGGAAGTTTCTCACTACAAGGAATTCCTCCAGGCATCTACACCGTGCAAGTGTGGCACGAGCAACTCGGCGAACAGACTACTCGGGTAGCCGTTCAGCCCGACCACACGGCTCCACTCCAACTTAGCTATACACCCAGGCAGCAACACGATAAGGGGGAGGCAAATTCTTTTGAGGAGTAGAACACCTATGTCGAACGATTCTGTCCACTACGAACTACACGAGACTATCGCCGTCATCCGCCTCGACGACGGCAAGGCCAACGCTGTCAGCCATGCTTTAATCAGTAATCTGACGGCAGGGCTGGCCAGGGCGGCCCAAGAAGCCAAAGCCGTTATCTTGACTGGTCGACCGGGTCGTTTTTCCGCTGGGTTTGACCTATCCGTCTTGAACTCCGGATCCAATGCCGCACGTGCCCTCGTCACGGCTGGTGCCAAGATGCTGCTCCAGATCTTTACCCATCCTCAACCGGTGATCGCAGCCAGCACCGGCCACTCCATTGCTGCCGGGGCCTTTATGCTCCTGGCTTCTGATACGCGTCTCGGAACTGAGGGGGATTTCAAAATTGGCCTGAATGAAGTCGCGATTGGCATGACCCTGCCTGAGTTCGGCATGATGTTCGCCCGGGAACGTCTATCCAAACGCCATTTCACCAACGCCGCGATTCAGGCGCGGCTGTATAATCCAACAGATGCGGTTGATGTGGGCTTCTTGGACCGTGTATGTTCGGCAGATACACTCTTGGACGAGGCGTTGGCAGAGGCCCGCCAGCTCGCAAAACTCGACCTTCCAGCGTATGGACGCACCAAAGAACGCGCCCGGGGTGCCCTTGCAGAGCAAGTCCGAGTGGGTCTGGAAGAAGATCTGGCGCTGTTGATGGCTTAACCTTGGGGTGTCCGATTACGCTTCGGCAATCCGGCCTGCTGAGCTGAATTTTCGTTTTCACGAGAATGACAGCCCGCGTTGTGTCATACCTGCGAAGGCAGGTATCCAGGCGGACAAGTACACAATTCGCCCCTGCGAATGATCGGATTACCGTCCAAGGAAATGCACTTAAAAACTACTTCGACAGCTGACTGGCCAACTGCCCGTTCAAGCCTGTCTCAATCTTCTCCTCAGACAGAACGGCCGACGCAGCTTCTTCAACCACCGTCCCTTTGAAGAAGTCGGGGTTGGCTTCGCCCCAAAATCGCACAGGATTCGTACACATAAAGTCACGAAACCCAGCATCGTTAACTAAACCTTTTTCGACCAGTTCATAGGCCTCGGGAACGACTTGATCCATGTTGGCTACATCAAAGTGTCCGATGTCTGACCCAAACAGCGCATTGAGTTGCGCCCCAAAAGGATTGCACTGCCGGTTAAAGGCCCAGGCGTTCATCTTGTCGTCAGACTCACAGCCAAAATAGAAATTATTCACAAACAGATCACGAATGTCTTCCGCCTGCTCGATCTGACAAGCGGAAAAATCATCCAAATTATCAATACCGCCAATAGCGGTTGCGCCTGTAGCGCTCATGGCCGTGTCCAGCGCAGTCTCCCGTTGCTTGAGGGCCTCGGCCATGTCATCGTTCGCATATTTTTTGGCAAGCTGAACAAGCAACTGTTGATCGAGATTGTCCGGGTTGACTTCTTCCAGTGCATCAATATTGCGCTTTTCCCAGTGTTCAATCAGATCCGTGTACAACTGACACGCCCAACCTACTCCGCCTTCCAAAAAGGCAAACTTGAGAGTGGGAAAACGTCGTGTCACACCGCCCAAGAAGAGCGCTTTACAGACGGCTTCATTGGCGGCTGCAAAATGCCCTATGTGATTGTACACAAAATTTGAAGGTGAGATCCGCAGCCCATAGCCACGCGAGCCGGTATGAAACGTCGGCGATAAGCCCAGCTCAACACACTTTTCCCATACCGGGTCGTAGTCGTACTCACTATCCAGTCCCAACACATCGCGCCAGGTCGCAATCTCTTCCGTTCCTGGTTGCTGCTCGACCGCAGCAGGAATAGGCCGTTTAATCATGCTGCCCATCATCACGACCTTCATCCCCAGCTGTCCAGTGACATAATCGATTTCTTCT
>CAZXFE010000280.1:0-4088 GCA_964639795.1 uncultured Enterobacteriaceae bacterium
ATAGGTTTAAACCCCGGTTTGTGTATGGCAGGAAGTAGCTACTGTCGAGTGGTTCACTTAGCAACGTTAGGAAGCCGGAGCGATTATTGTGACCCTCTGGTTGTACCCCTGGTGCCGCGGAGAATGGGGAGAATCAAACGCGCCTTTGAATGTCCCACCTTCTCTTTTGGAGGTGTGCGAGTCGAGTGCCGTGAATAACGACGACCGCATGGGATGCAATGTGACGCAATCACATTGAGAGGCTGTGTACTTGGGCCAGTTCACGGAGAACAGGCCATTCAGCCCTTCTGTTTCGGGGGTGGCTTTCTTTCTCACTTAGGCGTGGCCAGAGAAGGGGGGATTTCAGGGCGGGCTACAACCCTGAAGCAATCAGCACGAGGTCACAGATTATGGAATCTCACTAATAGTGAGTAGCTGTTTTGATGGCTGTTGGTCATCGAAATTGAGCCAACTCAGTCGTAAGAGAGCGTAGAAGAAAACGGGGCTAACTATAAGCCAGATCACGGAAACCCTCAGAAACTAAGGACTTTCGTAATCTCCTGAGTTGTGAATGGCATTCAAGAGGTCGTGAGTTCAATTCTCATCGGCTCCACTTTTCTTTTCAATGACTTAGCGCCTATGCAGAACACCCCCGAAATCCCTAGGGTCCGGATAGGGTCAGCCTGGGTCAGGCCGTTCTCTTCACTTTTGGCATGACGGGTTCATCTAATTTATCCACCGCTGCCCTGTTCCCGCCCGGTACCAGATGCCCATAGGAATCCACGGTGACCCGAATGGAATGATGTCCCATTTGATCGCGGACATATGCTAACGACTCCCCCTGCTGAATAAGGAGCGAGGCAAACGTATGCCTGAGATCATGCATGCGGATGCGCCGAATGCCCGCCCGCATGAGGATGGACAGCCACACCCGATAGCGGAAGCGCAGGCATTCCAGGCTCACTGGGAGTTGGTCAATGCGGCCGAGCAGGCGGAACTCCAATCCACTCTGCTTGAGCGTAAGCTATCCCAACTGGCCACTCTCATGGATTCGGCCGAACCGCTCGGATGGACGGAAGCGCTGAAAGCGGAAGAGGCCGAAGTGCGAGAGCGCTGGAATCGTTTGCGGGCAATCAGTAATGGCCAAGCAGGTATACTGACCCTCTCTCATATACCGTAGAACTTACTCGCGTTGGCGCCAAGGATCTTGTCAACGGACGTAGCCGGCAAGGCGGAGAGCAAGTCTCGCACCTTCTGCACCGGATTGACAAAGCCCTCGGCGTGGGGATAGTCGGAGCCGGTGAAAAATCTATCATCCCCGGCAAATTGCACCATCAGCGGAAACATCTTCTCTTCTGGATCGCCATTAATCCAGACGTTGCGAGCAAAGTACTCACTGGCCGGTCGCTTCATCTGTGAAGTATGGCCCATATACTTGTAGCGATAATCAAACAGTTCCAGCCACTCGCCCACCCAGCCGGCTCTGGCTTCAACCGTCGCCGCGCGAAGCTTGGGAAAACGCTCAAACACCCCATCGTACAGCATGCTCGTCAGCGCCTGGCGCGGATCCTCAACAACCTTCATCGAGACGTACATAAATCCGGGGTCCCGGTCGCGGTACCACTGACTGCCACTGTAATTAGGATGTACCACCAGATGGAGAGCAATGCAGAGATCGAGATCCTGGGCAGCGGCCCAGGCCGGATCAAAGTCAGGATGCCCCAAGCTCCTTCCTTCTAGGGGTGCTGCTCCGATAAACACCGTTCGGCAGCCTAGCTTGGCTACCCGTTCCATCTCCTGCGCCGCCAAGTGCGCGTCACGCAGAGAGATATGGGCCGCTGGGAACAGCCGGTCCTTATGAGACGCGCATAGCTCAAAGGCCCAAGTGTTGTACGCCCGACACAGTGCATCGGCCAGGCGTGGGTCGTCCACTGCGCCTTCCCAATACAGGCCCAGGGTTGGATAAATGACCTGGCAGTCTATGCCTTCTTCATCAAGAAAGCCGACCCGTTTGTCCATATCCTGCCAGTCCGCGTTAAAGGCTAAGTAGCGGTCAAAGCTGTCGATGTCCTGGCCGGCTTCTTTTTGGCCATATGCGACGGCAATGCCCAGGGCCTGCTCAACATCGAGAATCTGCAGCGGTCTGCCATCGACGATAAGCTTACGGTTGCCGCTGGCTGGGTCTGTCTCAACTCGCATGGCCCGCTCCCGGTAAGCTGGATCGATATACCGCTCGTATAAATCCAGTGGCTCCATGAAGTGGCTGTCACCATCAACGATTTTCATAATAGCCCCCCCTTTTTCGAACTTCTTAGGTCAAAAGCGCCCTACTGAAAGTGTGGCATGATGTGTTCTGCATAGGCGCGTAGCTGTCGATCCAGCTCTTCCCGGTCAAACCCAAAGAGATAGGCACAAAACTTATTGACGCCCACGCTTTCTAATGCCCGCAGTTTTTCAACACAGGCCTGGGTGCTGCCTAAAACACAAAATCGATCCACCATCTCATCTGTCAGCAGCCTCCGATGCCCTTCGTCGGCCATGGCCGCCTCAACCCCAACAATATCTATTCTATGACCATCCCAATCGTATTTTTGCCAGGACTCCTTGTCCTCCACCAGAGTCTCAAACCCCTTCATCAGCGAGCCAGGTAACTCCTCAGCGGGGCAGGTTTGTACAACGCCCCAAATCAGGCTGGTCAGGATATCGGGCTCCCAGCGGCATGCGTCTCTGGCCTTGTTGATGTCATCGGAAACAAAGGTCGCCGAGCTGACCTCAAAGTCGATCGGCTCGCGTCCTGCTGCCTGGGCTGCTTTTTGGGTTGTCTCGGCAAACCATTGGACCGTGCCAACCTCAGCACACTCAGTCGTTGCACAATCAGCTAGTTCTCCCGCAACTTGGGCTCCCCGAGGACCCCAGACGCCTAAAGAAATAGGGATTTCGCCTTCCGTGAATTCCAATTGCAAAGGGACCGGTGACCCTTCAACTTCCACGGCCTCTCCTCGCATCCAGCGCCGTATGTCCGATACCGCCTGCCTGTACTGTTTCCACGAGGCCGGTTGCCAACCCAGTTGTTTGACCGCACTATTCCCGCGTCCCATGGCAAGAAAGGCCCGTCCGCTCGACATGACTTGAATGGTTGCCATCGCGCTTGCCGTAATGCTGGGATGACGCGTGAGTGGGTTGGTAATATAGGGGCCGAGCTTGATACGAGAGGTCTGCAACGCACAGGCGGCCAAATACGGATAGGGATCCATCGATTGGTACGGTGTGTCAGGTATACCAACAAAGCTGAACCCCAACTCTTCCGCCCGTCTGACGCCCCACAAGACATCTTCAAAGTTTTTGTCCGCAGTGTAGGCGACTCCAAACTCCATAATGCATAGCCTCCAACCGCCCTCGACTATATCGCAGGGGTTTGTGGATAAGCAACAGTTCGGGTGGCTCCGGCTATTGGCTCAGATGTCTGGATGGTTTACCGAAGGCTTTGACACGGCAGACCTCAAGGATGCAAAGGAGTTGCTGGAGCAGTTGTCATGACGCGCTGCTCACCCTACAATCCCATCCACTTGGTGTTCCCGGTCCAGAAGTGACCTCATGGCCAACACTCCCGTTACACGCAAACTCGCCGCGATCCTCAGTGCCGACGTCCAAGGCTACAGCCGTCTGATGGGTGACGATGAGGTGGCCACGATTCGTACCCTCACAACCTACCGGGAGGTTATGACGACACTTATCGAGCAGCATCATGGTCGGGTGGTGGATTCGCCGGGCGATAATCTCCTAGCCGAATTTGCCCGTGCCGTGGATGGGGTCGAAGGGGCTGAGAGATGGGGTCCATCTAGGGTCAGGATTTACGGGTCATTCTGCACGGTTTTGCACGACTATGCACAGTTGGGAAATGGGTAACACCGCGAAGTCATTGTAATTACAGAAGAATTCCAAAGACGACGGGTTAAATGGCATTCAAGAGGTCGTGAGTTCAATTCTCATCGGCTCCACTTCTTTCCTTTCGGTAGTTCAGCGTATTCAGCTTCCCTTTCCTCTGCGAATTGAGTTGTCCTTCTTTCTGCCCGCTTGCTGGTTCGGCACGCGGACGGTATCTTGCCGCA
>CAZXFE010000281.1:0-4078 GCA_964639795.1 uncultured Enterobacteriaceae bacterium
GTGCGACTGTCCAAACGACAATCATTGACGGACAGGTTGTGTATTCGGCATAAAGAAGGCCTATGACCTCCCCCGCTGTCTTATACGAAAAAGATGGACCGTTGGCGATTGTCAGCTTGAATCGGCCCACAGTGCGCAACGCCTATAACGTCGAGATGCGAGACGATTTGTATGAGATTCTTCTGGCGATTCGAGACGATCCCGAGGTTCGGGTAATGATCTTGCGTGGAGAGGGTGCAGCATTCTCGACCGGCGGAGATGTGTCGGAGTTTGGCTCAGCCCCCTCCCCGGTTCGGGCCAGGGAGGTTCGCTGGCGCCGTGACAACTGGGGAACGCTGCTCCATTTGCCACAACCGACTATTGCTGCGGTTCACGGTTATACAGTCGGCGGCGGGATGGAAATGGCGCTGTTGTGCGACATATGCATAGCCGCCGATGACACGGTTTTCTTTTTACCGGAAACCAGCCTAGGTATGATTCCTGGTGTGGCGGGGACCCAGACGGCGCCACGGGCAATCGGGTTAGGCCGGGCCTTGGATATGGTCCTCACTGGGCGACAAGTGAAGGCGGAGGAAGCGTTACAAATCGGCCTGGCAAATCAGGTGGTTCCTCGGGCAACCCTCTTGACGGCAGCCAAATCTCTGGCATACACACTGTCCCGTTATGATCCAAAAGTCATAACCCTAGCAAAACGGGCTGTCCGACAGGGCGGAGACCTCAACTTGTCTGACGGATTACGACTGGAACAAAATCTGTTTGCAATGGTGTAAGGAGCGATAATGAACACGTCACAGTTCATCGGCATTCCCGGCATAATGTTTCCTGATCAGGAAATCCTAGCGTTTGAAGGCGAAAGGGTGACCTATGGAGAACTGGTGGATCGGATCAAGCGGCTGGCCAGCGGCTTGCGCGACCAGGGTATTCAGGCGGGTGACCGCGTGGCCATCCTGCAGACTAACTGCACGCAATACATCGAAGCCTATTATGCCACTGCTACCTTGGGCGCGACCTTTGTACCGCTGAACTATCGTGCCAAACCACCCGAATTGGAGTATATGATCACGGCGGCCAACACCAAGATCCTAATTATAGGCGATCGTTATGTTGATGTTGTCAATCAGCTCAAACCAAGTCTAAGCTGTGTCGAAAAATACGTCACGATCGAGACGCGGCGTGACGACATGCTGCACTACGACGATCTGATTGAGCAGGGTTCGCCTGACATCGAGGAAGCCGAAGTAGAAGAGGACGACCTGTCCATCCTTATGTATACAAGCGGCACGACCTCCCTTCCCAAGGGCGTAATGCTCACCTACGGCGGGTTTACCAATTATGTCATCGGTACCGTAGAAATGGCCGATGGGACGCCACGCGGCACCTCACTGCTGTGCGCCCCGCTCTACCACATTGCCGGCACTATGAATATCATGACCGCGCTCTGGAACGGCAGGAAGATCGCCGTCCTGCGCCAGTTCGATACCAAGGAATGGTTAACCACAGTTCAGAGTGAGCATGTGACGCACGCCTTCGTCGTCCCAACAATGCTGAAGCAGCTCATCGACCATCCAGACTTTTCTCAATACGACCTGTCCAGCCTAGAGAACCTGTCGTACGGCGGTGCGCCTATGGCGTTTCCGGT
This sequence comes from uncultured Enterobacteriaceae bacterium, assembly GCA_964639795.1. Taxonomy (GTDB): domain Bacteria; phylum Desulfobacterota; class Binatia; order Bin18; family Bin18; genus Bin18. The sequence continues at coordinate 1,640 of CAZXFE010000281.1, forward strand.
CATTCGCAAAGCCATCGACCTCTTTCCCGATTCTACCGGCTTTGTGAATGCCTTTGGCCAAACTGAAACCAACTCGACCCTGACTGTGCTCGGTCCGGAGGATCACAAACTGAACGGCACTCCGGAAGAAGTCGAGCGCAACCTAAAGCGCTTGACTTCAGTCGGCCTACCGCTGCCGGACGTGGAAGTCCAGGTTCTCGACGAGGACAACAAAGAACTCCCCGCCGATGAAATTGGCGAAGTCGTCATTCGCACACCTCGCGTGATGAAGGGCTATGCCAACCAAGAGAGTGCAACAGCCGCGCTCTTGGATGAAAACGGCTGGCTGCATACCCGTGACATGGGCTATATCGATGAAGACGGCTATGTCTACCTCGTTGGCCGGAAGGACGACATCATCATTCGCGGGGGTGAGAATATCGCGCCGGCTGAAATCGAGGCGGTCTTGCACGCCCACCCAGCGATTGACGAAGCCGCCATCATAGGCGCGCCGGACGAGGATTTTGGTCAGAAGATCGTTGCCTTTGTAGCGCTCAAACCCGGCCAGTCCGCAACTGCTGACGACGTGAGCGATTTTTGTAAGGAACGACTAGCAAGTTTCAAAAAACCCGAGGAGATTAATTTCATCGACGAGTTACCTAAGAACCCGCTGGGCAAAGTTCTCAAGAAAGAGCTTAAAGCCCTCTATCAGGGATAAAAAAAGGGACGCTAGCACCAAGAAGTCTCTCGGTAAGACCAAGAGGTCTCTTCGTCAGACTTGTAAGGACCGATTTGTGTCTGATCTGATATACGAAAAGCGCGACAAGGCGGCGTGGCTCCGCCTATCCTGTCCAGACCAGGGCAATCGACTCACTCCAGCAATCGACCAGGAATTGGTCGCCGTCTGCAAGGTAGTCGAAGACGACGATGATATCGAAATTTTTGTCCTAACAGGCTCTGCGAATGTTTTTTGCGAGGGACTCACGCCTGGCGCAGCGACTGCCGGGGATGTTCGTCAGCAGTTTGGTCGTCTGCACGGGGTTGAAGCGCTTGCAGCTCTGACCAAACCTACGCTTGCTGTTATGAACGGGAATGCATTCGGCATCGGTCTTGAGTTGGCCTTAGGCTGCGATCTTCGTCTCGCAGCTTCTACTGCAGAATTCGGCTTGACCCAGATTACGGAAAACCTCATTCCTTTCGGCGGTGGGACACAACGCCTACCCCGGATTGTGGGACAGGCAAAAGCGCTTGAAATGATTCTGACCGGAAAAAAAGTGGACGCGCACGAAGCCCAACGTATCGGTCTGGTCAGCGAAGTCGTAGCACCGGATGATCTTTTTACCCATGTTGACGAAGTCCTATCTGGTCTGTTAGGCAGAGGCCCCATCGCTTTACGACTGGCCAAAGAAGCGGTACATAAGGCAATGGACCTGACCTTAGATCAGGGAGTTCGGCTGGAAGAAGATCTATACGTACTCCTCCAGACTACGCAGGACCGAGCAGAAGGCGTAAAATCCTTCTTAGCAAAACGCAAGCCCAGTTTTACTGGATGCTGAGACAGAAAATAGGAGGACAGTAGTATGGCAAACCAACTCGGTAAAATGTATTTGTGTAGCAATTGTGGCGCGCAGGTTATCGTGACCAAAGGTGGAGATGGGGCAGTCAAGTGTTGCGACGCTGAGATGCAGAAAAAATAATCCTGCCTCTGACAGTCCGCTCGGAAGAGGGCGGGCAAAAGTTCCAAAAAAGGGCACCCGTATATGGGTGCCCTTTTTTGATCACGCCGCTCACCAGAAGGCTTGAGAAACGGCTTGTCATCAAAATGGACTTGCAAGAACGATTTCCTCTCTATAACATAGCGTGGGCCGGTAGACTGCATAAAAAACGAAAGTCAAGTGAGGTGTTATCGATGCCGGACGGCGTTTCCCCCATCTCTACGAACGAAATTCAGTCACATATTGTTGAAGCTCTGCCTGACGCACAGGTACACATCCGCGACTACACAGGTGGTGGTGATCATTACGAAGCCGTTGTAGTGTCTTCGGAGTTTGACGGAAAAAATGCTGTGGCACGGCACCGATTGGTGTATGGCGCCCTTCAGGATGCTATGGTTGAGCGTATTCACGCATTGACACTCAAGACTATGACACCAGAGGAATTCGAGGCCGATTCTCAGAACTCGGGGCTAGTGAATATCGAAACGTACAAAGCCTCGTAAAACATGCGTAATCGAGTCACCGCTCAAATCATAAGGAGAAAAAATATGCAAGATGCTGCTCACCCCAACAATCCTGTTCATGCCCATATAGATGAGACCGTAAAAAATAACAAAGTCCTCATCTATATGAAGGGTAATCCCGCCTTCCCGATGTGTGGCTTCTCAGCCGCAACAATTCAAATCTTTGACTCTTTCGGCGTCCCGTATGAGACGGTCGACGTGCTGCAGGATCCCTCCATTCG
>CAZXFE010000282.1:0-3999 GCA_964639795.1 uncultured Enterobacteriaceae bacterium
GCGTAAGCGCATTGCCGCGCCAATGCTGCGCGATGAAAACATCGATCTGACGATCAATGAACTCCTGCGCTTACGCGGACGGAGAGAATAAAAACGAAACCCAAAAAAAGGACGCATTATGTCAAACGCTGACGAGATTGTGGCCATTCAATAGGTGCTTCACAAATACTGCCATGTAGTAGACCGTGGCACGGTAAATGAAATCGGCGATCTGTTCCACAAAGATGCGGTCCTGCTTCCTGCCTATGAAAGTAACGAGCAGTATAAAGGCCGAGACGCGGTCAAAGGCTGGTATGCGAACTATGACAACACGCTCCGGGCGAGTGTGCGTTTTTTGCGCCATAAGATTGAATCGCCGGTGATTGAAGTCTCGGGCAACGAGGCCGCCTCGACCTGCTATCTGGACGCGGACGCGATCACCAAGTCTACAGATAAGCCCATGATCGTCTTTGGCCGTTATGATGACAAGTTCATCAAAGAAGAAGGCCGCTGGTGGTTTAAAGAGCGCAAGATTATTGTTTACTACAGCCTGCCTGTGGACGAATATGCACCGGGGCGGGGGGTGTAGTGGCCTACGCTATGCGCACGCTACTACGGTCAGATGATTGGCTACTCTACGGCTTGCTCATGCCCTATGTCTCGGATTGAGAGAAGGTTAGTCGGCTGCCGAACGGATCGATGACCTCCATAATACGGCCGCGCTGTTCAGCCTGCTAGATTTGGGGGTTAAGATATTTTTAGTCTCACGCAGCGAGCTTTTTTTGGAGCTGGTCGACTGTTTGCCTCGATGAGTACTCTGGATCCTGGAGTAATATCACCGTGTTGTTCGGAGAGGTGGAGGATGCAGTTCCGGCGAGAGAGCTGCTCGTATCTAGCGAAGTTCTCGCCGAAGCGATGTTCCCAGTCGAGCGAGAATCCAAGGAAGTCGATGTAGAACTCCCTCTTCTTTGCTACGTAGAGAATTCTCAGAATCGGCGTTGTTCTTCCTAGTTCCATACTTGGCGATCAGCATAGGCGCGAATAGTCTTGTCGAACTGTATCGCCTCTTGGGCCCGTTCCCGCTGGATTCTCCTGCTATTGATCGCCGCCGCCCGCGCTCGGAATTGTCCCGCTTCCTCGCCACGACTCAAGTTGTCTAGACAGTTCGCATAATTTTCAAGCTTGGTGGCAGAACTCGGATGCGTCCTAAGGGTGGGCTCCATAATCCATAACGCACGCTCATACAGTGCCGCCGCCTCCCGATACTGCCCTTGTACTTGGTAGAGCTCCGCCAGATTGTTCAGACTCTGCGCCACATCTGAATGCTCGAGTCCCAACGCAGCTTCTCGGATCGCCAATGCCCGCTCGTACAACGGCTCCGCCTCGGCATACGTGGCACGGGTGTGAAGGAACAGCCCCACCTCATTCAACAAGCGGCTCGTCTCCGTATCTTCAATGTGTAGGACCTCGGCGTGGTGGGCAACTCGTCTTTCAGTTGGAAGGGACTATCTCCGATTTGGAATAACGATGCGGATACGGCTTCTCTCTTCGATCCGGACGGAAGACGCATCGATACCTTTCGGATGCAGAAGAGACGCGGTGGGCGGTCGCGCTAAGTCTGGTTGGTTGACGCTGCGCGGAAAAGCAAGATAGGCTACCGTCCACTTCTTTTATCTAAGGAGCGACTATACCTATGAAAATAATTGTGTTGGTGAAACAAGTGCCGGTAGTCTCGGCCATGAAGCTCGATCCTGAGACAAAAACGCTCCAGCGTGAGGGCGTGCCGTCAGAGGTCAGTTCGTTTGATGTGCGTGGGTTGCTGAAAGCGCTCGAACTGCGCGAGACACATGGCGGAGAAGTGGTCGCCCTGACCATGGGACCGCCGCAAGCTGAAGAGGCGCTCCGCCACTGTCTGGCCCTTGGTGCGGACCGTGTGGTGCATCTCACGGACCGGGCGCTTGCCGGCGCAGACACGCTTGCGACCGCGCGTGCTTTAGCCTTGGCAAGCAAAAAAGAAGGCTATGATCTCATTTTATGCGGACGCCATAGCACGGATGCAGAAACCGGTCAGGTTGGGCCAGAGATTGCTGAAATGCTGGATATTCCCCAGGTCACGGGTGCTGGAAAATTGACCGTCAACGATGATGGCCACACGATTACGGTCGAGCGCGAGACGGATAGTGGTTTTGACATACTGGAGTGCTCTCTGCCTGCACTCATTTCGGCTACAGAAGATCTGGCTCCGGAACGGTTCCCCAAAAGAGCCGAGCGAGAGGCGGCTAAAGAGAAGTCGATTGAGATCGTCACGGCGAGCGATCTCTCCTCGGACTTATCGCAATTCGGAGCGGCGGGTTCGCCGACGTGGGTTGAGTCTGTCGAAACCGTTGAGGACAGCCGTGAGGGCCATGTGCTTGAAGGGGAATTGTCGCAACAAGTCGATACTGTGGTCCAGGTTCTTTTAGATCGTGGTCTGTTCGGAACGTGGGCTGATGATGGGGATGCTCCTGCAGGGCGGCTACGAACAGCTACACCCGAACCAGGCAAAGCGGTATGGGTTGTTGCCGAAACACTCGGGGATGCTCTGCGGCCGGTGAGTCTTGAGCTTTTAGGCAAAGCCGTCGGGCTATCGGCGCACTACGGCGGAGAAGTCGGCGTCGTCTTGATAGGTAGTGGGGTGGATGCGCATATCGCTACACTAGCGATTCATGGGGCAGACGTTGCGTACCGCGCCGACAACGTGCGTTTGGCCTCGTATGATACCGATTTGCATGCGGCCGTCTTGACCGACGCGATTCAGAGCCACCAGCCGAAGGTTGTCCTGCTTGGCTCAACTGCGGTTGGACGCGATCTCGCTCCGCGTGTTGCCGCCCGACTTGGGTTGGGACTGACCGGCGATTGTGTTGGCCTTGAGGTCAACGACCAAGGACAGCTCCTACAGTTCAAACCAGCTTTTGGCGGTAATATTGTTGCACCGGTTCTGTCCAAGACGACGCCCGAGATGGCAACCGTCCGTCCGGGAATGCTGACCAAGGCTCGTCCCGACCCCACCCGCAAGGCGCGGATCGAAATGCTCGCACTTGATGCATCCGTACACAGCCGCGTAAAGCTTGTGTCACGAATAGGTGCCGACGCAGCGAAAGCGGCGGCGCTCGACTCAGCGGAAATCGCTATCGGAGTGGGAAAGGGCATAGGCGGGCCGGAGAATCTGCCCGTGATAGAGGAACTGGCAGAGGTGTTGGGTGGAGCCCCGCTGGCCTCTACTCGGGATATATCCGACTTAGGCTGGTTGCCTCGGCAACACCAGGTAGGCCTCACTGGGCGGGCGATTGCGCCCAAGCTCTATTTTGCGATTGGTATTCGTGGCGTCTTTGAACACACGGTCGGGCTCCGGAAAGCGGGCACCATAGTTGCGATTAATACCAAAGCCAAAGCGCCTATTTTCAAAACGGCCGATCTGGGCATAGTTGGAGATTACGCACAGGTGGTGCCACTCCTGACGGAAGCGCTTCGGCGCGCGAAGGTCCGGCCGTAGGCCCGACGTTCTGTCGGCACTGAGAAGGGGAAGGGGCCGATCCTCTTCCCCTGGTCCACACACAAAACGTGAGAAACCCTTTATGCGGCCCACCAGCGTGGGATGGTCACTTTGTCCAGCGAGAAGTAGAGCGTCCGAATTTTTAGTGGATCAAGACCAAGGTGCTGACAGATCCACGAAAAGCTGAACGAACTCTCATCTCTCGATTGGAACCAGATCCCGTCCATCTCAAGCTGAGCAGCAAACAGTGTGTTACCTTTCCGCGCGAGGTCCCGTACGACGAAGGCGTCGGACAGTATATCACGGAGCAAGGCTTTAAAAGGGTTATGCGACGAATAGCGAGGCTGCTGCTCGCCGCCTTCCACATCCACCAACAGCACATCCACAGCAGCATTCATCATAAGGTCAAGTTACTAGCTGTTAGTGCGGATTTTGCAACCCCCCCCCCTCCATAAAATTTATTTCGTGTTGAAATTCGTCTTCGTATA
>CAZXFE010000283.1:0-3895 GCA_964639795.1 uncultured Enterobacteriaceae bacterium
GCGCCAAGATTATTGCTCGGACGCTTCGGGATGCCGGTTTTGAAGTGATTTATACCGGTCTACACCAAACGCCAGAAATGATTGCCGAGGCGGCAGTGCAGGAAGATGTGGATGCCGTTGGCTTGAGTATGCTCTCTGGTGCCCATATGACCTTATTCCCGGCCGTTATAGAGGCGCTCAAGGAAAGTGGGGCAGACGATGTAGCGGTCTTTGGCGGTGGCATCGTGCCTGCAGATGACATGCCCGAATTGAAGAAAGTAGGGGTTCGAGAGGTTTTTACCCCTGGGGTGAGCACGCAAGAGATTGTTGAGTGGATTCGAGCCAACATTGAACCCCGTACCACTGTATGAGGAGTACGCGTGGACTGTAAAGAGTGCGGGTATGGTCAAACTTATGGTATGTGTGAAACCAAATACCGACATAGATGTAGAGGAGGTCCACCAGTCCTGGCGGACCTCTCGAGGCGAACTGATTCAGAGAATCCCTGGGTCGCGTAAATATGTACGGAAAAATATCCAGAGCCGTACCGTGCCACGAGCGTATGAACGCAACGGGGCGTCGTTCGATGGAGTTGCGGAACTTTGGTTTGATGATATGGCCGCTGATGATGGATTTTTTGCCGATCTGGGTTGCATCGTAAAAGTTCGTCCTGATGAACTGAAATTTACGGACCACACCAACCTAGCTTGGTTTGTGACCCAAGAAGAGCCCGTGATTGAAGGTTATCCTTTGCCTTCTTAAACGGTCTCAGGACGGCTGCGCAGCACTGTGGATTGCTATGACGTGATCATAATCGGTTCCGGCCCGGCCGGGGCAGCGACCGCCCTGCATCTGCTCAAAGCTGACTCTGCACTCGCGGGCCATATTCTTTTGCTTGATAAAGCCGTTCATCCCCGCGAGAAAATCTGTGCCGGCGGGCTGATTCCACATACCCTCGATTGTCTCAATGTGTTGGATGTTCCGTTGACGGTTCCGCACATTCAGGTGAATCGTGCTTTGGTACGGGTACCACCTGGGCAAGCGCTCGAGTTCCAAGATGGGGGCATGTGTTCGATAGTCCGACGAAATGAATTTGATTATTTGCTTGTGCAGGCGGCGCAGGAACGTGGTGCCGAGCTGCGCCAAGGCGAAAAAGTTCGAGAGTTAATTCGGGAACCTGATGGAATTCGTGTGGTGACTGAAAAGACGACCTATCGCACTCGTATTGTCGTGGGGGCGGACGGATCAGGCAGCCGGGTCCGGCGTCAGTTGGTCGGCGAGGCGCGCCAGCCGGTTGGCAGAGCGATTATGTCCGACGTCCCTGTGTCGAAAACGGGCTGGGACGGGTTTGCTCAGCAACGCTACGAGTTTAATTTCTTGCAAGTCCAAAACGGGCTACGGGGCTATCTGTGGGCCTTTCCGTGCCTCATCGATCAAGTACCGCATGTGAATATCGGTGTGTATTCACTCGGTACAGCGTCTTTATCAAATGTCGCTCTTCGGCAGTGCCTCACGGAAGAGATCGACCGTATCAGTTGCCCCGATAGCGCGGAATCGACACCACGGTTGCGGGCCTTTCCCATCTATGGCTACGATCCCCAGCGCCCGCTTGCCGCACCTCACATCGTCCTTGCCGGTGATGCGGCAGGTGCCGAGCCGCTCATGGGCGAAGGCATTTCGTTTGCGCTTGAATATGGGGCGTTTGCTGCTCAGGCTGTGCTTCGAGCACTGCATACGCAGGATTTCACCTTCGGCGACTACACCCAGAGCATCACACAGTCTTGGATGGGGAAAAAGTTGGCACGTCTCTCTTTTGCAACCAAGCTTTTTTATGGCCGGACGGCACTGATCTGGTTCACTCTGGCCGCCCGTAGCAGACGACTCCAGTCCGTCGGCCTGAAGTGGTATAACGGTGTGGATGGCTGGCATCAGCGCAGTGGCTGGAATGCCGTGCGGACGGTCCTGCGCGGGCGTCCAATACGAGTGGGTGCAAGCGCGAATGGAGGATAAATCATGGCACAACGGCGAAAGCGTCGGGCGGTAGCAAAGCCGGGCAAGAAACGACGTTGGCTTCTGATTCCAAAGCTCTTGCTCCTCCTGGCCTGTGTTGGTCTGGTATTGTTCATTGGAGCGATTTTCGTAATGGAAGCAGAGTTGCGTCGGATTGGCCTGTTTGGCCCGGAGGGTATAAACGAGCCGACGCAGAGTGAAATGGTACCGGCTGACGCTGCAGGTGCTGGTCACAACGCCGCCACCGTGGCTGAAGAGGTCACGCAAGATGAACGACGGCAATTAGAAGCGATTCTCCAAAAGCAAAGCGAAGATGGCGCATAGTGCTACATTTTTTCGGGTGCCGGTGATTGATGGAATTTCTTGATGACCGTGAACGCTGGCTTGCTCTGCCACGCGTACCACGGCGTATTATTTCTCTCGTTCCGAGTATTACTGAGACGCTATTTGCACTTGGAGCTGGAAGAAGAGTTGTGGGGGTGACGACCTATTGTACGCATCCGATTGATAGTGTGGCAGCCATAACAAAGGTTGGTGGAACCAAAGATCCAGATCTCGAGGCGATCGAGAAGCTGGAGCCCGACCTCATTATTGTCAATGACGAAGAAAACCGCCACGAGGATTTCAGTGCGCTGGAGGAACGGGGCCTGCCGCTCTACGTTACTGCGCCGCGGACTGTGCGGGAAGGCATCCGTATGGTTGCGCAGCTTGGACCATTAGTTGGCTGTCAAGAGCAAGGACATACACTTTCCCGAGGTCTTGAGCAACAGTATGGGGAAGTGACGACAGGGCAAAAGGGGGTCTCACGGCTGAGAGTTTTTTGTCCAATTTGGCGCAAACCCTGGATGTCCTTTAATTCCGATACGTATAGCGACGATATGTTATGGTGCTGTGGTGGTGAGAATATTCTCCGGACAAAAGACGAGCGCTATTTCTCTCTCAACCTTGATGAGGTGGCTGCTGCGGCCCCTCAGGTTGTTCTTCTCCCGAGCGAGCCGTACCCGTTTGCGAAGAAGCATTTCGCACATCTCGAATCGTTGCTGGATACACCGGCGGGACAGGCCGGACATTTTTATTGTGTTGACGGCATGGCGCTGTGTTGGTATGGACCGCGGATTGCGGATGGCCTGACTGAACTGTCGCGTTTATTTGCTTTTGTACGGAAGACGATAGATGACTAGCTATTTCCCGTTTCCCGTCTTTGTTTTCGACTTCGTTTTAGATGTTAGGGAGACTTGAAGACAGTGGCGATACTTGAAGACGCGCTGCGGAGAGTTCCTCCTCAGAATTTGGAAGCCGAAGAGTCTATCTTAGGTGCCATCCTCCTGGATGCGCATGCCCTGGACCGGGTGATTGAGGTCATGGCCGCGGATGATTTTTATCGCGAGACCAACCGGAAGGTTTTCCTGACGATGCTCTCGCTGTCCGAGCGGGGTGAGCCGATTGATTTGATTACATTGACCGACGCCCTCAAAGCACGTGACGAGTTGCAACAGATAGGAGGCGCAACCTATCTTGCGGAACTCATCGATAAGGTGCCGAGTGCCGCAAATATCGCCTATTATGCTCGTATCGTGAAAGAGAAGGCTGTCCTGCGCAGCTTGATTAATGTCTCTGGAGAGATCGTCAGTCGTTGTTACACCGGTCAGGAAGATATCGAACAATTCCTCGACGAAGCCGAGCGTCTTATATTTGATGTATCTGAGAAACGAATTCGTCCCGCCTTTTCTAAGGTAGGTGATATGATCATGGATACGATCAAGACGGTCGAGCAGCTGTACGAACGCAAGGAGATGGTGACTGGCGTACCAACTGGTTTTAAGGACCTGGACATGAAAACCGCCGGCTTACAGCCGGCGGACCTGGTCATTATCGCGTCTCGACCGAGTATGGGGAAAACGGCGTT
>CAZXFE010000284.1:0-3047 GCA_964639795.1 uncultured Enterobacteriaceae bacterium
CAACAGCCAAAAGTAATTTACGATTACGGACGAGAGCGCGAGCAGACCCTGCGTGGCTGCTGGTAACGATGCCCCCATGCTGTCGTAAAAATTTGAAAATTCAGGAACAACACGAAGCACGATCACGGTAACAACAAGAATAGACAGGGCAAAAAGCACCATCGGATAAATCAGGGCAGAAAGTGTCTTCCGGCGCACACGTTCGATAATCTTTGTGTACGTCACGTACCGACGCAAAACCTCTTCAAGCCCACCACTTTTCTCCCCGGCCATCAATGACGCGATATAGACACCAGGAAAGATATTGCCGTGACTTTCAAAGCTTTCCGCTAACGACGAACCGCTTCGCACGCGCTCATATACATCATCCAGGATTATCTTAAAGCGACCATTGTCGAGGCGCTGCCGGAGAATATCGAGTGACTGCACAACTGGCATGCCAGCTCTCAACAGTGCCGCTAATTCCTGATTGAAAACAATGAATTCTTGAATTCCAAGGCGTTTTGCTCGGCGTGCTTGTAACCCACTGACGGAAAATGCTTTTCGTCGCTGTAACGACAACACAAAGAGGCCCTGTTCCTCAAATTCAGAACGCAGCTGCGCCTCGGTATCGGCGGCGTACACGCCTTCTTGAATCTCACCTGAAGCACTTCCGAGTCGACAACGGAATTCCATGTTCTACGGTAACTCTTAGTCTAGCTGTTTATTGTTCGATTTCCGCAACCCCTTGATTTCCATGAGCTTATAGGGATCAATCGTCACAAACTATTATAGCGATGTCAGGGCTGAACGCGTCGTGCCGAACGATTAGACGGACGCTCAATTAAATTGTGGCGAACGTCCTGTGCTTACCGGATCTGCACTGACTGGCCTGCAATGTCTAAGACCCGACTGACATATTTTCGAGTCTCGGAATAAGGCGGGATACCATCAAAGTGCCGGACGGGCCCTTCGCCAGCATTGTATGCAGCCAGTGCCCCACGTGTTCCGAATTCGTCGAGAAGCGTGCGAAGGTGGCGGGTTCCGGCATCGATATTTGCCGCCGGATCGAAGGGATCCAGAACGGCATAGCGAACGGCCGTGCCTGGCATCAATTGCATCAGGCCCATCGCTCCCCGGGGTGATTCGGCATCGGCTCGGTAGCCTGACTCCACTTCGATCAACGCGTAGACAAGGCTTGGGTCGACGCCATGGAGTGAGGAAGCGCGCTCAATAAGCTCGGCATAGGGCCTATCCTGCGGGGCTAGACCGCTTTCGATGGGCCTTGCCCGCATCGGCCTGACGTCGTCAGGCTCAATCCTGTCTATAAATCTGGGGTCGGCCGCCATTGTCTGGCCATCGCTGAGTGTCAGGACGACCTCGTGCCGAGAAAGTTCGTGCCACCTCACGTGAAGAATGTCGCCATTCCTAAAAAACACTCGTTCCCCAGCGGGCGGAGCAAATACCGAAGGGATAAACGCCATGACAACAGCGACTGCTAGGCAGATCGGCACTAAACGCGATTTGGGCATCGCCCCAAAGTAGCATAATTGCACGTATTTGCACAGCGGTTCACTCATAACAGCTTTAGTTTCTACGATTTAGGAGACCGTCGCTAGCTCGCTTCGAAATATGTGTAGAACACTCGCACCCCGAGCTCACGTGTGTCCTCTGGCGAGCCCCCATGTGCTGCGGGCGAAAACGTCTGATCAACGGCAAGGACCAGCTCAACGAATTCATCGCTGCCCAGGTCCTCACGGGATATTTCCTGGGTGATATACGTTCGACCATTTGTGTCGAGGCGTTGTTCGTAAATAATCCTCTCGCCTACGAGCACGGCGAAATTCTGCGGTTCGTCGAACATATCCGGTCGGGCGTCCACTTCCAACGAAAAGACAGCGTCCGTCATCGGGTTTCGTACTGAAAGCACTGCTCGCCCACTTGTCCATCTCCAGTCGTTTCGGCCGTCGCTAGAAAATTCTGCAGAGTGCCAGCCATTTTCGTACACCAGAAAGCTACTCTCCGGCTGTGGAGCAAGCGTGATTGTCCCTACCTGATAGGCCATCTGCCCAAGATCATCGCCCGCTAACGGCAACCTTTCTCCCGTCCGATACGAGTAGAGTCCGACGGCGATAAGTGCCTCACCCACATAGGGATACATCGGAACTTGTATCCGATATTGATATTCTACGGTCTGGTTTGGCCGCCACTGCGTCGTCGGGACTGGAGGGTCGTGGTCTTCGGCCCAGAGCAATTCTTCATCACTTCCGAGGATGTGGAGTAATACACGATAATCTTCATTCAGCGGCACCAAATCAGGCGCGAGATCAAACCGAATATTGAACGCAAGGGGCGCGCCTAACGGTGCATTTACGCGATCGACGCCGAGCGTAACTGTCCCCACAGCTGGCCGAGGACTGCCGACACACGCAAAACCAAAGAGAGAAAATACGCTAACAGCAATGAGGCCGCGGTAGGTTCGCTTGTTAAGCAGATGCACAACAACATATCGTAGCTTGTTGCGGCAATTCCGCGCAATATGCTACTCTGCCGCCCGGTCAGGTAAAGACGCTGTATCCACGGTCATTGCGCGGTGCTCTGATTCGTTCTTACGGCCAACAGCGGGAGCCAACTAAACATGACACTCGAAGCGCTAGGCATGGTAGAGACAAAGGGCCTTGTTGGTTCGATTGAGGCGGCTGATGCAATGGTCAAGGCCGCCAATGTCGTCCTCGTTGGTAAAGAACAGATCGGGGCTGGCTACGTGACTGTGATGGTCCGCGGCGATGTGGGCGCTGTCAAAGCGGCTACGGATGCTGGAGCTGCTGCCGCACGCCGAGTCGGCGAACTCGTGTCTGTCCATGTAATCCCGCGGCCACACACTGAAGTTGAGAAGATTCTGCCAAAGGGTAAATAACTAAGGCTTACCGACACAGCACTAGGAGCTGGTTGGATCGGCCTTGCTAGATTCTGTATGGGTGATACGCCCTCGACCACCGAGGCTTCTTCCGGTCCGGTAAAGGAAGCTGCTGAACTTGCCGTTCGGGCAGCTGCTGCACAACCAAAAT
>CAZXFE010000284.1:3057-3335 GCA_964639795.1 uncultured Enterobacteriaceae bacterium
TTAGTCAAGACGCCATTGACCAGATTGTTGCAAGTATGGCGTCCGTCGCTAAACGGCATGCGGACGAGCTCGCCACGGCCGCGGTCAAGGAGACGCGATATGGTGTCCAGGCAGATAAGGTCCGTAAGAATTTATTCGCTGCGGAGACGATTTATGAATTTATTCGACCGATGAAGACCGTCGGTGTCGTCCGGCGCCGAAAGACCGAGCGTGTTATTGAAATTGCGGAACCCTTTGGTGTCGTGGCAGCAATTATCCCGTCGTCAAATCCGACCTCA
>CAZXFE010000284.1:3345-3757 GCA_964639795.1 uncultured Enterobacteriaceae bacterium
TCTATAAGCTGCTGATTGCTATGAAGGCGCGCTGTGCAATCGTCCTTAGCCCCCATCCGGCAGCCGTGCACTGCATTACGCGAACAGCTGAGCTTTTGTCCGAGGCTGCATCCAGCGCGGGGGCACCAGACGGCGCGATTAATTGGATGACAGAGGTCAGTCTTGAGGGCACCCAGGCCCTTATGACTTGTCGCGAGGTGTCGGTCATCTTGGCAACTGGTGGAATGGGGCTTGTTCGAGCCGCTTATTCCGCTGGCAAACCCGCCTATGGTGTTGGACCCGGTAACGCACCCGCTTACATTGAGCGGTCGGCAAACGTCAAAACGGCCGTACAAGACATTCTGGAAGGCAAGACCTTTGACAACGGTCTCCTCTGCTCTTCAGAGAACTCGGTTGTAGTCGATGCCGAAAT
>CAZXFE010000285.1:0-3618 GCA_964639795.1 uncultured Enterobacteriaceae bacterium
TCGATGCGGCCCGGATGGATAGAGTTGACCCGGATCTTATCGGCGGCATATTGCACGGCGGCGTTCTTGGTCAGCAGCCGCACCGCGCCCTTGCTGGCTTGGTAGGCGGGAATATTGGGTAGACCAATGAGACCGGCAATAGACGAAATATTCACAATCGAGCCACTACCTGCCCGGCGCATGGCGGGAATCGCGTGTTTCATGCCGAGAAAGACGCCGGTTTGATTCACACTGATGACGGCATTCCAGTCTTCAAGACTGGTTTCGTCGAGCGGAGCCATACGGACTATGCCCGCATTGTTGACCAAGATGTTAAGTTGGCCATAGGCCTGTTCCGCTGTCTCAACCGCCCGCTGCCAGTCGCTTTCTTTGCTGACATCAAGGGGTACGAAGGTGGTAGCTCCACCTTGCCGGGTAATATCCGCGACGGTGGCTCGGCCTTGTTCTTCAAGGACATCGCCCAGAATAACTTTTGCTCCCTCGCGTACAAATAATCGTGCTTCGCTTTCTCCCATGCCTCGGGCCGCCCCCGAGATGAGCGCGACTTTTCCTGCTAAACGTCCTGCCATGTATTTCTCCTTGGTACCGTTATCGCCTCCTCCATTAGGAGGTGTGAGGCCGTGACTCGTGATAGTGGATGACTTTCCACACGCCATTTTGACGGTGGAGGATAAAGGTATTGCGCCCACCAGTGACAAAGGTCTCAGCCAGTCTCTTGACATCACCCTCAAAATGAAAGTTGCAAAAGGCGTAGGCCGTGTCGCCAAACACGTCGATGGTGATGTCACTCAGCCGCATGGCTTCCACACGGATGACAGACTCGGCCGCGTGGCGAAAATACGCCTCGACTTCGGCCCATCCGCGGACGGGCTCCGCCCGCTCTTCGGGAATATAGAGGATATGTTCATAGTCAGGATCCCAAATGCTTTTGAGTCCTTCCCACTCCATCGCCTCCCAGCTTTTGGAATATTGCTCAAGGACCTGCATGATGTGTTGTGTGTCTTGTTCTTTCGATGGCATAGTTGCGTCCTCCGTCCATCACTCTCGATTGCCAGCCGGTACTATCAAAGCTGGGTAACGAACTGCTCTAGCATTTGATTGAATGCGAGCGGTTGCTCGATTTGGTACATATGGGCGACGTCTGTGATGATCTGTAACTCTGTATTGGGAATCTGTTCCGCGAGAAACTGGTTCGCCTCAACCGGCGTGGCATCATCCTCTTCGCCAACCATAATCAGTGTGGGCTGGGTAATCTCTTCGAGCCTATTGGTAATATCCCAATTCCATACGCCGTCAGGGTGTTCGACTAACGCACACGCCACTCGCTGCGGAAAGCCAACACTATCCAGAAGATTGTTTTTCAGCAGAGCGCAGATCTCTGGCCGCTCTTGTCTCGTCCGCTTTGAAAAACACCGCCGTACAAACTCGTCGGTCATCTCTTCGTATTTGGTCCGTAAGTCTCTCAGTAAATCGGTCGAGTCCACATATTGAGTCAGTTTTGTTGCGCTGCTGATAATGACATTGGCTGTAACGAGATCAGCCGTATCTAAGCAAATTTGCATGGCCCGCATGCCACCCATGGAATTCCCAACGAGAATCGCTCGGTCTATTCCTAAGGATGCAATGACAGCTGCATCATCTGCTGCCATATCTTGAATAGAGTAACCGCTCAGGGGTTTGCTCGAACGTCCATGACCACGGGCTTCAATAACAATGCAGCGATAGTTATGGGCTAGAAGTGGGACTTGGTAGCTCCATATCCAGGCGTTACACGAATAGCCGTGTAGAAAAACAAGAGGCAAACCCTGCCCGTAATCGTCATAATGAATTTTGACCCCACGTACTCTTTCGATGTATGGCATGTATACTCTCTTTCACTACTCGATTACTGTCCTGTTATTGTCTGACAAGTGGCTTCTTCTCCCAGCCGTCCATATGGGGTAAAGAAGAAGACAGACGCTGTGAGGTCTTTGCATTTTCACTCCCCCACATATTTCACACACTTCTTCTCGTACCGGCCGGTCAGCCAGATGGCTTGGTTGCCTTTCGCTAAGGTACACGCCTGAAATATATACCACTGACCGGTTGCGATATCAGTGTCCACCTCAATAATAGGGTTTATGATATTGTGAATGGCAAAAGAGAATATTTCAGATGCGCCTTGAAAGAATGTTCGGATCGCCTCGCGACCCTCGCGGCGGCCAAAGTCGCCGCCGTCCCGGACTACGTCCTCCGTAAAAGTGTAGCAAAGCCATCTGCATCATATTCGTTGTCGCACAAGGCACAGTACTGAGCTTTGAGTTTCTTGAGGGCTTCGATGCTCCGCAGCGGTTGAATGCGCTGGGCAAGATCTTCAACGCTCATTTTTTGTCCCTCCTTCCTATTGAGGCGTTTTGGTAGTGGACAGGTCCTATGAACGAGGACGGACCTCCAGACAGTTTAAAATCGCTCTAGTCCATCTCGGGCATGGTGTCAATGAAAAAATACCTCAGCGTCTATGGCTTGTCTTTCAAGTACGCTACGAAGAAAAAAACGTTCGGGGAGGGTAAAGTATGCGATCTGTTCTGTTGGTATTCTTTCTGGTCGTGTTGACTTTGCGCGTCTTGCCAACACCTCTCCTCGCTCATGACATGATGAGTATCATTGGCGTATTCGTGAGTGCCGAAGACGACCCTGGAGAATACGACCCAAGCCTGAATGTCAGGATTTCCGGTCAGCCCTGGACGCTCCATATCCGGGAATCACGCCATCTGGCTGACGACCGGTCTGGTCGGAAAACCCTACGCTCCCTGCGATCGTTATATTTGGTGGGCCCACCAGAACTACTGGACTATATCCAGAGCCCTGAGATGCGAGGGCAACCTCTCAAAATTGAAGGCGATTTCGCTCGCAGAGGCAGCATCTTTCGGCTAATGGCTGTGGAGCCCGAACTCGGGTCGTTCTGGTAAGAGGGATCATCTCAGAAGTTGCCTCAAGACCAATGGAGCTTGTCTTATAGGGGCAGCCCTATCGAGACCCGTATCCCTGCGGAAACAGGTGATACATTGCCCAAGTGCAGGCGCCGTATGCTGCATTCATGCAGATCCAAAGACGGGTGTCTTAGCCGGTGGGGCTGACCCGCGCCGTCCATCGTATGCCGTGGGCTGGTAATGAATTTATAAGGAGGGAAGACTGCGGTTGGAAGTCTAACCTCGTCAGCATGAGTAATTGGGAGTCCATCCGCTATCACCCACCCCCGGGCCGCTTGTCTCTGGTTGCTCGGTCCAAGGTCCCGAAAACAGCTCACTACCAACATCCCGGTGGAGTCTTGGCTGCGGGGGTGCGGAAAGAAAACGAAGCGGTTGTGGCGAATGGGCTTCGAGCCGTTCCCAACTATTGACGCCGCTGTCAGAGGGGCCGAAGCACGTCTCGGCGAAGATTGCACGATTACTTATCACCAACACTTAGAGGAGCACGGATACTTCACGCGTGGTTGTGCAAATGGCAATACGGCAAAGCCCTCTTAGACGAATTGGCCCTACAAATTCTCTGCGGGTGCAACTATCTGTTCGGCGAATTTCCCAATGTCGTCTTTCACTGCCTGGAGATCAGCCGGCAATGAGCCCACAATAATCTGAG
>CAZXFE010000286.1:0-3533 GCA_964639795.1 uncultured Enterobacteriaceae bacterium
AGAACATCGCGACTTCATTTATCAGGAGTATTTGGAACTACCTATCGTGTTTTAAGGGATGTCGTATGCTCTTCTTGCTCGTTGAGCACTTTAAGAGTCGAGATGCCAAAGCTGTCTATCGACGGGCCAAAGAGCACGGGCGTCTACTGCCTGAAGGCTTGCAGTATATGGACAGTTGGGTCGAGACCAACTTTGATCGCTGTTTTCTATTAATGGGAGGCGATGACCCGCGCCTTTTCCAGCAATGGGTGGCCGAATGGCATTATTTGGTCGGGTTCGAGATCATGTCGGTCGTTGCATCGGAGGAAACCGCAGCGGTGAATTCGCAATCGTAATGTCTTTTCACGTAGAAGATTCGTGGGAGAACCGTATGGCAGATGCACAAGCCAATGCAGAACAGATTGAGTATTGGAACGAACGAGGCGGCCCGCAATGGGTACAGCTCCAAGAGAGGCTCGACACCCAGATCAGTCCGTTTGGACTCGTTACGTTGGATCAAGCGGCCGCACAACGAGGCGAGTCCGTCCTCGACGTCGGCTGCGGATGTGGACAAACCTCACTTACCTTAGCGGAACTGGTCGGTCCCCAAGGCTCAGTTACTGGAGTGGATATATCCCAGCCTATGCTGGGTCGTGCGCGTGAGCGTCAACAGGAACAGCAAATTGAGAACCTCACCTTCATCAACGCGGATGCGCAGCTGCATCAGTTTGAGTCAGCAAACGTTGATCTAATTTTTTCTCGTTTTGGTGTCATGTTTTTCGATGATGCCAAAATGGCGTTTGGCAATCTGCGGACTGCCCTCCGATCTGGAGGGCGATTATGTTTCATTTGTTGGCAGGAATTGAAAAAAAACGACTGGGTGCGTGTTCCGCTACAGGCCGCGGCTCAGCATGTCCCCCTTCCTCCTCCGCCAGAACCCGGCACTCCTGGCCCGTTTGCTTTTGCTGACCCTGACCGGGTGCATGATATTCTTGAGTCAGCTAGTTTTCGAGACGTAACCCTCCAGTCGTATGAAACAGATATGAGTCTGGGCGGAGCGGCAGGTATAGAAGGTGCTGTGGAATTCCTCCTGGCAATCGGTCCGGTTGCATCTCTTTTGCGCGAATCAGATGAGGCGACGCGCACGCGTGTTGCTGGTGCCATCCATAAGGCGCTTGCTCCTCATGAGGATGGGAACAGCGTAAATCTTCATAGCGCCACCTGGATTGTTCAGGCACAGGTAAACCAATGAAGGCTTGAGACGATCGGTTAGTCTCGCCAGTTGAAAAAACGTACGCAGTCCGTTACCAAATCGAACAGATGACTACAGCCGGTTGATCCGCCGACTTGATCCGCGAGCAATCGAGTAAATTTTTTGCTCAGCGTAAGCCCGTTGAGCCCGGCTGTCCGTCGATGTGGTGCCTCACACAGGCCCTGGAACGGCAGGCGAACGCCTTGACTCGTGGCGTTGTTCAGCGTGCCGTCCGGCTCAATATCAAACGCGACCCTCATCTCCTGATATGAGTCGGCTAGGTCGTTTTGACACTGAAAGCGCAAGGGGTTTTGGTGACCCGAAATTTTCATACACTTACGGCGCCAGAAGAAGCGTTTCTGTCCCGGCTCGGGCGATATATTATCAAGATCAAAACCGACAGCCATGTGCTCATCAAACAACGATGCTGATTCATCACGATAGGTATGGCACGAGTTCCGCAGCCAGGGCCAGTCAGCCCGGTCTCGCTCCCAGACCATACGCGCCAAACGATGCGGACCGGGCGGGAAAGCCGCAACGGACGCCTCAAAACGTTTATGATCCTCTTTGGGGACTGGGTAGGCCTGTAGGCTTACCCGGGCCATTTCGATTGCCAGCGCAAGGTGTTCTTGGTGACCGGGCAAATGGCCGAGCGTCTGCCGTATCGTTTTGGTAAAACCCTGACTCGTACATACGCCGAGGATATCTGAGGACCGGTCGCGTAGCTGCGGAGAGAGAACCACGGGTTCGCCCGAGAGATGTTGGGAAGAGGCTTGGAGGATTTTACATTCCGGGATTTGCACCACCCAGTCGTATTCCAGTGTACACCGGTGATCAGACAGGGTCCCTCGAATACGCACAGTCTCGTCTAGGAGATAGTCAGCTGCGGCCTCAAAGGTCCGTACATATCCGCCCTGTGGCAAGGCCAACGAAGGTTCACAGGCGACCTCAGGCTGAGTCATGGAGACAGAACTATACGTCTCGTCACGCAGGCCGAGTGCTCATCGGCTCTGTAGAAAGAGTCAGATCGCTGCCCGTGCGCATCTGGGCCAGGACATGATCCACGACGATCCCGTAATGTATACCAACGATGGACAATTCAAACGCCTTGATTAAGTGGGCACCGGGGAACTTTACCTGGGCACGTTTCGCGTTCAGATACTCGCGTGCCGCGTCATAGACCGATTGGGCCTGTGTCCGTTGCAGGACCCCTTTAGCAATGGCATCTCGTACGGTGTGAACGAAATCCTGTATCTCGGCCAAGCCCATATCAGGTCGACAGCGCACCAAAGCGCTCTGCGCATAGGGCAACATTTGGCCAAAGCGCTGTACATCCTGCCCGTCAAGCTCAATAGACGGCTTGGCGACGGCACTCACCTTGGCCCAATAGGTACCTAGGCTTTGTGCTTCAGTTCGAATGTCGCGCAGAAATTCCTTGTCCAGCTGGGCGGCCCGTTTGAGCAACTGCAAATACCCGCGTTTGTCCTCGGCCCGGAATCCAGCCACAGCCTGCTGCGTAAATGAGCGAAGAACGGCGAACGCGGAGTTCATAGTGACGTCACTATGGGAAAAAATGTGCATATCAAGGCGACTCAGCAAATGCTCAGCACGGCCATACATGGCCCGCGTGCTGAACAAAGATTCCAAAATATACAGAAAACCACTCTGCAGGTTATCCAGCCCCATGACTGGTTTGAACTGTACGGTATCATCCACATTGTTACACGCCAGATCAGCATCCAACAGTCTCCCCTGCTCTTTCAATTCCACATACAGGGGCGTATGAGGTAGCGGGGTCAAGGTGCCCGTCATCGCGGAAAAGACGGCGTTCTCTTCTGCGAAATCAACGATGCCGTCGGCGGTCTGACGCGTATCAGTATCCGAGCCGTAGATGAATCCTGCCTGTACCTCGATACCGTGATCTTGGAGCCGGCGAATCGTGTCTTGAGGAGAAGTTTTGATGTTTTGAAACTTATTCATCTTCCGCAAGGTAGCCGGGTCCGGACTCTCAACACCCAGGAAGACCGTCACAAAACCCGCCTGCTGCATGAGCGGGATGAGATAGGCCAGGGATTCCTTGCCCAAGTCGATACTCGCTTGAGTAAAGAATTCAAAGGGATAGTCGTGTTGACGCTGGAACTCAGTCATGGCGCCCAGGATCTCCTCCATGGCCTTGGGCTCGGACACAAAATTATCGTCAACCGTGAACACCCCACCACGAAATCCCGTATCGTAAATTCCCTGCAGTTCTTTGGTTACATCCGCCTCCCCCTTTGCGCGGGGAAACCCGCCATTGAACTGA
>CAZXFE010000287.1:0-3315 GCA_964639795.1 uncultured Enterobacteriaceae bacterium
AAAAAGATTGAATTTCATGAGACGCCTTCCTTTCCTCGGCCTGTTGTCGGCCCTAGTTCTCATTATTTCTAACTATTTTGTTGAATCTTGGCCAACACAGGCATCAGATATTTTTTGAATGTGAGCGGATTCTCACACATTGGGAAGTGGCCGATTTCCTCCATGATAATGCATTCCGAGTTCCTGACCTTTTTCGCCGTTTGTTCCGTCATTTCCGGTGTACAGGCAAAATCATACACACCCGTCATAAAATAAATCGGCACATCTCCGGTGAGTTTGTCCGCCAGCTCACGAAAATCGTGATCAACGCTATAGAAGTATAAGTCGCCTTTAAAGATGCCTGGGCCACCTTGAGAGTAATACCACCACGTTTCGCGCCGGTACTCTTCCGGGCTCTGTGGCGCCATCAGCCCGTAGATGGCCGTAGCGCACACTTCCCCACCATGCACATGAGGATTCCACAACCAGTCCAACCACCAACCTGGCGAGTAATCGCAGGCTTCAATAGCAATCAGGGCGCGTACATCCTGTGCAAAATTCAGCGCCAAGTGCAAACAGATGTTACCCCCCATGGAGCTACCCATGATGACTGGGTTATCAAGTTCGAGCTCTTTACAAAAAGCGATTAGGAATTCCGAATAGAACTTCGCCGTCAGCTTATACTCTTCCTTCCACCAGCCCGTGGGCGGGATCGATTTGCCGTGCCGTGGCAGATCCAGGGCAATGACTCGAAAGTCTGCGTTAATGTCTGCGTCACACAACTGGTGCCGCCACTCACGCGTGTCCGTACCGGCGGTATGCAGACACACCAGTGGAATGCCTTGGCCGGTTTCTTCATAATACACTCGGTATTGTTCTCCCTCGTAGGGAACATAGATATAATGACCGGTGATGGGTTCAATATTCGCCATGGTCTCACTCCCCTATTCTTTGACGTTACGCATGAAATCTAGCGTCCAGGTGAACGCCCGCAGATTTTGCCACATGACTTTCACGTCGCCTTCGATCTTGAGACGGCCGTGGAGGGGATGTGCCATTGCCCAGATGTCGTTATACATCGGGGGCGGAATGGGTTGGACGAACTTGCCCCAGGTTTCTGTGGGCCCACGCAGGGCAAAGGCATAGGTTGACTCCGGACCAATGTCTTGAGCAATGCAAGGGATTGCTCCGTTGACAAACGAAACGACATAGGCCGTTTCCCCAAATTCTAATAAGACATCTGCACTCAAATGTCGCCCAATGATCTTGGTCACGCTGTCTTGATTGACTAAATCTTGCCAGCGCTCCATCCACCCGGCGTCAAACACAGCCATAGTGTCCCTCCTTTTTAAAGTATAGTCGCACGGAAGCCGACTCCACAGCGGTACGGCTCGCCGTGGTGCAGATCGCCGTTCTTTTCGTATCGGATTGGCTAGGTATCAAGCCGCCTCACGCTAGTAAAGAGCAGAAAGTGCTACGAACTCAAGGCCTTTTGTTGGGTACACGACCACTTTGCAGCAAGCGGTCGCTAATCAAGACGAGCGCTTCAGCAGAAGCGTGCCGCAATTCCTCTTGTTCATCAGGCAACAAATCCAACAGCTTCGGCAAGCTCTCAGCTTCGCCTATCCTGCCGACGGTCCATAAACCCTGTACCTTTGCATACAAATCCCGCTCGCGGTCCACTGCCTCGATTACCTCAGCAGCCACGCTACTATCCACATTCTGACCGATGACTTGATACGCATTAGATCGTACCAACGAGTCTCGGGAACTGAGGGCTCGGATTACAAGCGGCTTTACGATGTTGTAGTCCATACGTGTAAATGAAATGGCTGCGGCCAGGCGAATACGAAAATCAACATGCTCCAAAGCTGCCTGGACGAGCGGCAGCCCGCTCGCATCCTTGAAATGGGCCAGTGAGGCCGCAGCCGTGGTGCGGACCATCTCTGAGGGGTCCGCTAGCAGCGCCGTCCTCAGTAGGGGCATGACGCTGGGGTCGTCAAGTGAACCAAGCAGACCAACAATAGCGTCGCGAACGTGTTCGCTGTTGTCACTCAATTTTGCAGTGAGGTAAGTAAGCCCAGTCGGATTACCCGCAGCAGCTAAAGACCAGGCCAGTGTGGCCGCAACGATTGGGTCTTTTTCTGTTTTGAGTAAGGTTTGTAAAATCGGAAACGCAGCTGGAGAGCGCATTTCTCCCAGTCCTCCGGCCCCCTGGGTCCGAATGCGCGTATCCGTGCTGCTGACAGCATCAAGATACAGCAGCAGTGCCGTTCTATCCCGTGTCCGCCGCAATCCAGACAGGGCGAGACGCTGTCCTTCCAAGTCTTTGTAGTATAGCCGGCGTAGGAGTCCGACCGCATCAGGTGTGGCCATATCTCCAAGAACGTCGACGGCCGTGCGCCGCAGCATGGGTTTGTTCGACTGTAAGGCTTCATCCAGAACAAAGAGCCCAGCAGGGTCACCCCGCCGTCCCAGTATGCCTGCAACGACATTCCGCTCGTGCGGATCGCCAAGCCGGAGACCGAGCCGAAGCACCTCAATTGCCATCTGTTGCAAGGCCACCAATCCCTGGCGCGTTGCAGGGTCATACTGGGCCTTGTACATAGCAACCGCGCCAATAAGATCCCCCTGCTCCGCCTGAGCAGCGGCAGACTCCTCTTCAAGAGCGGCTGCGAAGTCGCGCGATGCCAAGAGACATAGCAATAGCAGAATGAGAAGACTGCAAGAGAGTTGTTGTTTCTTCATCACGGCTCCTTTCACTGCACAGACTCACCACCCACATGGATAGGACTTCCGTGATTGGGCTATGCTAGCTGCCAAGCTGGCCGATCTGTCGAAGCACCGCGGCATGGTCCCAGTAGATGCGCTCCGCAGACATTTTTCCGTCACGAAATTCAATGACAATCACTAAGTCTACTTCAATAGATTTTCCCGTGGGCGGAACGCCAGGCAAGAACCAATCCATTTGTTTGCTGTGGACCATGCGTACGCGGGCTTCTTCAACGATACACTCATCAGTGACCACCCGATTCGTCATCGTGTGCTCCCACTCATCGGGAATCGAAGGAATAAACATATCCCGGTAATAGGTGCGCAGCTCCGTTTTTCCTTTGCCTCCGGACCGCGTCGGCATGTGCATGACAGAAGCATCTTCAACCATGGTCGACAGCGAGAGGTCAACGTCCTTTTCGGCAAACTCACCAACAACATGCTCTTCCCAGAGCTTCACTTGTTCTTGCACAGACATTGTTAGCTTCCCTTCTCTAGTTCCTGAGATGATCCAGCTATCATACTTCAGGAATTACTTCCCGGGCAAACCGCTCTAGAGTCAGC
>CAZXFE010000288.1:0-3305 GCA_964639795.1 uncultured Enterobacteriaceae bacterium
GGCGGTAACGATGTTATTGGAGGGATGAGGCCACCTGCAAAAACTCAACGCGATCCCCCGCCGCGATGCCCTGACTCTGACAAAATCCCCCATTCACCTCAAGCGCGTATTTGGCAGGATGCTGGGAGGAGATTTGGGTCTGGGAGTAGGGTGTCGTGTTTTCAGTAATGCTGACGATTGTATAGTCCGCATTGATGTATATGATATCGAGCGAGCGAGGGGTGTTTTTCATCCAAAAATTGAGGGGCTGTTCCTGAGGAAAGATGAACAGCATGCCGCTAAACTTCGGCAACTCGTTACGATACATGAGGCCGAATCGGCGTTTTTCTGGGGTGTCGACGACTTCGACGGTGAGATAGATGGGTTCGCCGCTTTGAGGTTGAATGACGACGTGGGGAGAAGACAAATGCGTGGCAGGGCAGGCCGTGAGAAGGAAAGAGATGAGCAGGAGAAGGTGGGAACGAGAATTTTCCATTACCGTCTTCCATAAGGGGCGAGAAGACTGTCTTTGAGATGTATTGTTATGCAACGTGTAACATCTTATTTGCGTAGTCTCTTCTGCAAGTCGACGGAGGAAGAGGCTTGCTGGACCTTTTGTATAATGCGATGGTTTCGTTGTCACCGTGAGAGCCACCATAAAATACGGCAGGATAACTCCCCACAAAACCCTGATCCTCTTCGGACCATTCAACGATCTTTACGTCGTGGCCGCCTGCTCTCTTTGTTTTGACGCCCCAATCGCTGTCCTTACGGCTTTTTCCCGATAGCGTTTTGCATCAATAGGTGGGTACCAGGGTTGCCGGAAAAGGTTACCGATTCAGAAATAAAGCGGTTTGTAGCTCTTTTATCAGATCCTGAATTTTCAATGGTACGCGTCGATCTCTCCTAATTGTTGGTTTCGACCTCTTCAGTTTGGGTAACTTCCTCGGCCGCGTCGAGGGACTCTGATACCAGCTCAACCAGGTCTTTGACCTGGACTTGCTCATCCAGGTTTTTACCTTTCACCGCATCGTCCATCATAATCATGCAGTAGGGACA
The DNA here is from genome assembly GCA_964639795.1 of uncultured Enterobacteriaceae bacterium. Classification (GTDB taxonomy): domain Bacteria; phylum Desulfobacterota; class Binatia; order Bin18; family Bin18; genus Bin18. Next base: position 1,039 of record CAZXFE010000288.1, read on the forward strand.
GCCGACGGCGATGGTCTCTGGTTCAGCTTTCATGAGCTGGTCAAGGCGGGTGTAATTAATCCGCGAACCTTGGGTCTCTTCCTTCCAGACTGAGCCGCCGCCCGCGCCGCAACAGAACGTGCGCTTTTTCGACTGTTCTACGTCGTTGAGCTTGATGCCCGGAATGGCTCTGAGTGCGTCACGCGGCGGGGCATAACGGCCATTGTGACGGCTGAGATAACACGGATCGTGGAAGGTCGTGTTCTGGTTATTTGCAATCCGTGGGCTGATCTTGTCACGCTTGACCAACTCCTCGATATATTCCGAGCTGTGATATACTTTATAGTTTCCGCCCAGGTCCGGATACTCGTTCGCTATGGTGTGGAAGCAGTGGGGGCACTGCGCAATGACTTCCTTGACGTTGTAACTGTTCATGATCTGCACATTCTGTTCGGCAAGCGTACTGTACAAATACTCATTGCCCAAACGCCGGGCCGGATCGCCCGTGCAGCCTTCTTCTTTGCCGAGAATGGCAAACCGTACTCCGGCTTTTTGCAAGATATTTACCATTGCAGTCGAAACTTTTTGATTCCGCTCGTCAAACGAACCCGCGCAGCCGACCCAGTACAGCACATCGGCTTCGGGATCTTCGGCCAGCGTTTTCACGCCTAAACCTGCAGCCCAATCCGCACGTTTATCAAAACCTAGATTCCACGGGTTGGAGTTGGTTTCCAGACCCTTAAAGACGTTGACGACTTCTTGTGGAAAGCGGGCTTCCATCATCACATCGTAACGCCTCATGTCCACAATGCGTTGAATGTGTTCGATATTGACAGGACAGCCTTCTTCGCACCAGCCGCATGTTGTGCAGCCCCAGATGACGTCTTCGGTCGCGACCTCGTTGATCATGTCGGCGCCGTCCCACACCGGTAGCTCGATTTGTTCTTTGTTCTGCGCGTTTTGGGCTTTCACGGTAGCAAGCTGCAGCAGGAACGGGGTCTTCTGAATCAAATGCTCCCGTTGAACCATGACCAATTTTTTCGGATTGAGGGGTTTGTCTGTATTCACGGTTGGGCAGTTGAGGGTGCAACGACCGCATTCCAAGCAGGAGGCCATGTCAAGCAGCTGTTTCCAGTTGTACTCCTCGACTTGGGATACACCGAAAGTTTCGGCCGTTTCAAAATTGGTAATCGGCTCCAGGCGACCGCGCGGTTTGAGATTGGTGAAGAAGATGTTCACGGGAGCCAGGAACATGTGCCGCATTTTGGTGAACGGAATCGAGCCGAAAAAAGAGGTAATGATGAGCATGTGGACCCACCACACAATTTGGTGGGTGCCTTCACCCGCATCCGACATAGCAAACACAGAAGCGAAAGCCAGGCCTGCATAGGCCCAGCCTGGATGACTTTCGGGGTTGGTGTGAATACGAACGCCTTCGAGCATGAGGCCGGTCACCCCAATGAGGAGGATGAGCAGCAGAGGCAGGCCATAGCCCATACGATTTTCGAAGTTGTCAACCATTTTTTCCTGGTCGGGACCGGCATGTGCTGCTGGCCGTCGGACGTAACGCCGGTACAGAAACAGACCGCAGGCGATAATCAGCAGGACTCCGCAGGTGTCGAGGACCAATTTATATACTTTGTAAAAGGCACCAAAATAAAAATGCAGGGGCGTGTCATGCTCCAGAGTCACTAGTCCGGTACCAATGAATAAACCAAAAAACGCCACAAAGAGTGTCAGATGGTAGAGGCCGCCCGGTTTCTCAGACACGACATTGCCTTGGCCGAAGGCTTCGAACACCACGAGCTTGATCCGTTCCGGGATATTATCAATACGTGTGGTTGCTGCTCCGTGCCGAACCCGATGCCACCATTCGTAGGCAAGATAGAGCGGTGCACCAAAGAAGGTGGTGAGCAGCAGGATATACATAACTACTTTGCCCGCCAGCGAGATATTCCACAAAATTTCTCTGGTGACCTCTTCCATACGCGTGCTCCTATACTGCTCTTTTTTGTGTCAGCTTTGGGACAAGGCCGCAAGGGTGTTTGTCTTTAGGCCGGGAGAATAGAAGGGAAATTGTAGGGGCGACCCGCCGGTCGCCCTGGGGAATACACGCATTGCCTCTATTACGATTTACAAGCCAGATACAGAGAGACGAGACGTCTAGACGATCTCGTCGTCTTTGAGTCCTTCTAGGTCGGCCGTGGTAAGTCCCAGGAGCGCTCCCAGGATCTCTTCGTTGTGCTGGCCCAGGAGAGGAGCGGCCCGGACTTCTGCCGGAGAGTCCG
>CAZXFE010000289.1:0-3277 GCA_964639795.1 uncultured Enterobacteriaceae bacterium
GAACCTGTTGAATGGCCACAATCTCATCAGCGTTTGACATAATGCATCCTCCTTTTTGGTTTCGTTCTTATTCGCTCCGTCCGCGTATGCGCATGAGTTCGTTGATCGTCAGATCGATGTCTTCATCGCGCAGCAGCGGCGCGGCAATGCGCTTACGCCGTACGGCGTCAAGACTGATTTCTGCGGTCACAAAATCCTCCTCATAATATTGCCCCTTGGCCAGACATTGCCCAAATGGATCGATGATCTCAGAGCCTCCCCAGAACCCCACGCCATCCTCGAAACCTACCCGATTGGCGTAGATCACAAACACGCCAAACGTTTCAGCGTAGGCGCGGTTGATCGACTCCCAATAGCGCGCGTTCTCGTCTTGTTCTTTGTCATCGGCAATGCCGCGCAACGGACTCGACGAAGGACAGATAATCATCAGCGCCTGATCCAGCGCTGCAATATAGGCGGTAGACGGGTGCCATAGATCTTCACACACCAGGATTGCGACTCGTCCAGAAGGCGTCTCAAAGGAGCGGATTCTATCCCCCCGGGCGTAATAGCGCTGTTCATCAAACATGCCATATGTCGGCAAATAGACTTTCCGATGGACGTGTTGGATGTCTCCGCCACTGAGATACAGGGCAGCGTTATAGAAGCGAAAGTCCGCGCTCTCCTCAACAAGGCCGGCTATAAAAGAAATGGTTCGGCTCAGCTCTTTGAGCCGCGTGATCTCAGCTGCATCTTCACGCAGCGCCACAGTCGCCACCATGTCACGTAGGTGGTATCCGGTGAGACTTAGTTCGGGAAAGACGAGCAGATCAACGCCTTCCTCTTGAGCCCGGGCGATATGCTGTTCATAGATGGACAGGTTTGCTGCTACATCTCCAAGGCGAGGACTGAACTGGGCGATGCCGATTTTACAGTGTGGTTTCACGTTGATATTGTCTGAGGACGATTGTCGTTTGTATTTATTAGGCCTGCCCCAATAGACTCCGTATCCGTTTGACAAAGGTACGCCATATATTCACTGGCACCCCTTGAGTGACCTCTTCATCCGGCATGGCTTGGATCTCTGCTTCCATGGCGGTGAAAAACTGTCCAATCAGCATCTTGGCCACACCGTCAATCATGCGCTGGCCAACACTCGCCAGTAGCCCGCCGATCTGGATATCGCCGTGATAGGTCAATAAAGTCTGGTCATCTTGTTCTACCAAGTCTACGGTACCGGAGCCCTTGAGAAACCCCTGCTTGCCCTTGCCATCCAGGTTGAGCTTATAGTGAGATGGCGGCTGGATCTCCTCCATTTTGACTTTGCCGTTGTACACGCCCTTGACCGCCGCTACACCAACTTTGATCACACCGCTATATTCATTTTCGCCGATCTCTTCTAGGCTCTCACAGCCGGGCATACATTTGGCGAGCTGATTCGGGTCGATCAGAAAATTCCAAACTTTCTGTTGGGAGGCTGGAACGGTTCGTGTTCCGTTGAGTTTCATAGCTGGTATCCTATGCGTTCTGTCGCTGCCTGCACATTATGCTCTGAGCGGGCGGAAGAATTCGCGGACATCATTAACCAGAAGTTCGGGCTCTTCCATCGGCGCAAAATGTCCACCGGACGGCATCGTCGTCCAGCGTTTCAAGTTGTAATAGCCCTCCGCCCATTTATGCGGCATCAGAATCACTTCTTTGAGGAAAACGGCGACACCCGTTGGCGCCTCTACAATCGGCGTCCTTTCATGCGCGGGCTGCCACGGATTATGCGTAGCTTCGTAATAATAGCGCGCAGACGTGCCGAAACTCTGAGTGATCCAGTACAGCGTCATTGTGGTGCATAAATCATCTTTGCTGAAGCGTTTCTCCACATCCCCATCACAGTCACTCCAGGTGCGGCGTTTTTCGAGTATCCACGAACACAGCCCAACTGGAGAATCATTGAGGGCAAAGGCGAGTGTTTGGGGTTTTGTCGTCTGGAGTGCGGAGTAACCACTCTCTGCAGCAAAGAAATTCATGTTCCTGTCGTACCAGCCGGCCTCTTCCTGACCGTACTCTCCAGCTTCAGGCAGACTGCCGACAAAGACATCAAGCGGGACCATCAGATTCACATGGCAGCCAAGCAGTCGGTCTGCGTATTTATGACCGAGCTGGGCCGTTATGATCGCGCCCCAGTCTCCGCCTTGGGCTGCAAACTTTTTGTAGTCCAAAACATCCTGCATGAGTTTGACCCACAGGTCCGCAGTTCGCCAGAAGTTGATGCCCGACGTCGTCAGCGGGGTTGAAAACCCATAACCAGGCAGGGAGGGGATAATGACATCGAAGGAATCGTTCGGATCCCCACCAAAGGCCGCAGGATCGGTGAGAGGCCGAATAACTTTCTGGAAATCCCAGAACGTCCACGGCCAGCCGTGACTCAGAATCAACGGCGCTGGGTTCGGCCCTTTGCCCGGCTCATGGATGAAATGGATTGGTACCCCGTCAATATCAGTTTTATAGTGCGAGAAGGTGTTCATCTCGCTCTCGTGTTTGCGCCAATCGTACTCGTTGAGCCAGTACTCAACAAGCTCCTGTAAATACGCCTGGTTTGTCCCATATTCCCAGTGCGCGTTGGCAAAATCTCCAGGCCAACGCACCTTTGCCAACCGTTCACGTAAGTCGGCTAACACCTCGTCGGGAACAGCAACCGTAAACGATTCTTTGCTCATGGCTCCCTCCTTTTTTTACTGGTCCGCCTCTCCTGAGACCGACGGGGACAGGTACTGATACTGCCCTTGCTTAGCATTGACAAGAAGGGCAACTGAGGAGCGGCACGCAGGTGTAGAGCAGTAATAAGACCAACAAGCTGAGTTGGCAATTGCTCTACTAAAAATAGAGATCTCTAAGCGTGAGGCCGGAACGGACCGGACTACTGGCCCACCGCGTCAGCAACAATTTCTTCTTGGTCTTTCCGGTCTTCTTGCACGGACGTACCATTCGCCTGTTCGGCAATCATCTTCAATTCGGCACCCGTGATCGTTTCTTTCTCTAAAAGCACCTGGGCAGCTTGGCGGAGTATGGACAGCTTAGTCTTGAGTAGCGCAGTGACATGCACGTGTTGCTCATCAATTATGTGCCGCACCTCGTCGTCGATCTCCCGCGCGGTTTCTTCACTATAATCGCCCGGACCATGGGATTGGCCGTTCTGTAGAAACATGGGCTGCTGCTCTTGATCAAAGCTCTGTTGGCCAAGCCTTTCGCTCATGCCATATGCTTTAACCATATTCTTAGCAATATCGGTGGCCTTGAGCAGATC
>CAZXFE010000290.1:0-3231 GCA_964639795.1 uncultured Enterobacteriaceae bacterium
CTCGGCCGTGCCACCCATACCCTAGTCCGCGTCTTTGACAGCGTTTTCGTCCAAGACGCCGTCTTCATCAAGGATGAAGGGCGCTAAACACCAATGGCGGAGTACGACATATATGGTGAAGCCGCTCAGTAAAAACGAAGCTCCAAGGGTCTGTAAAAGCCAGAGTGGAATGCCGAAGATGAGCGGCTCATACGTCCCGACAAAGCCATATGGGACGCACAGGAAGAGTAAGACGACAAAGATCGCCCAGATCCAAACGCGGGCGGGTTCTTTCACTCCAGCCCCGTATAATCAAACGCCATGGGCTCAATTTGGCCCGCATCGATAGCCTGAATCCGCTTCTGGGTGAGAGGATAGCCGAACTGTTCATTGCGCATATGCAGTCGCTGCAAGAGAATCGTGTGCGTCATGTCTGCGACTTCGCCCCACTCAGTCGGGGACAGGTCCTGTTGTGATAGCCCGATAAAGCCTGAACGCATATGCCCGATCTCGTCGGTGTAGACGTGCTCGCACGCCTGGGCGATCCGGTCGTTAATCTCACCCGTGCCGACCAGGCGCATGCCGGCAGAATACATGCTGCAGTAACCGCCCTCGGTAAACCGGACAGCAAAATTGCCCAGCTGGCCACGCTTCTCGCGGTATTCATATCGGCTGCGCGCCAGCTCATGATCAGCCTCCCAGCCTGTGAGCTGCTGGGGGTCTATCTTTGTTACACTCAGTGCATCGTAGATATCGGCAAACAAACAATAATGAAAGAATTCAGTCCTCAGGTCATCGATCACATTCAAAACAGCATGGCGGTCAATTTCACGGTCGATCTTGTCGAAGACCTCACTCAGGTATGCCACGGGTCCCTGGAAGAGGCCTTTTTTTTTATCACCAACCCCAGAGCCCCAGATTTCTTTGAAACACTGCCGCTTCAGCCATAGTAGATCCGTCTTAGTCGTGCGTTGCGGACTTTGGAAATACGTCCAGACAACCTCTTCTTCTCCAGCCCAATAGGGGGCGGAGAGATCAACCAAGCGTCGGAGGTTTTCGTTGACAGGCATGCATAATTCCTTGTAGGGGCGACCGGCCGGTCGCCCGGGCGCAGTAACCTCGCCCCTACGTTTAAGCGCCGTTCGCGTCTATCTTGTCACCCAGCTCACAGATGCCTTGATAGAACAACTTGACTGCCGTCAGTGCGAGTTCCATGCCTCCCAGCACTTCACTGAGCGTAGAGTCCGTGGTGACATGACGGGAGATCGGTTCCCAGACTTTACGGCCTGCGTGATCGTCATCCGCCTTGGTATGGTAGGTAAAGAAGAAGACTTGTTCGTCATTCAGGTTGTACGTCTCCCGCCACGCCTCAGCCAAGAAATTATGTTTGCCCGGCATAGCCGTGAGCATAAACTCATCAACTGAAGTCGCCAGCCAACCGGCAACCCAATGCTTGGTCCGCGCAACATTCTCCCACACATTGAGTGCGACATCGACCAGTGGAACGGCGCGAGTGGCATCCATCTGTTCATTCGTCAGTCCCACGTTGCGGCCCATTTCCCAGAGCAAAGTCGTATGCGGCTGCGAAATTTCATCGTCAAAGACGAGTTCCTCACGCATTTGCCCAATCGTCTTGCGCACGATCGCCAGGTCAGGACAGCGACTCATCCATGCCGGCCGAATCACGGAGCTAAACAAGCGGTTGCGCAAGATATGCTGCAAGATAAACGCCTGGCCGCGTCCGTGTGTCAGGGGTTCAACAAACCAGGGCACTTCGGGGGCAATCCGGAGTGCACGATCACAGATTTCATCTACCAGCGTGTTCGACATACGATGTCCTCACTCTCCCTCTTGTGTCTGTCGGTGTGTTCTTCACGGTTGTCCGAGAATGGCCACACACGACACGGCCCCTGGACCACCGACATTGTGCACCAAGCCAAGCTTTGGATCTTTGACCTGACGCGGCCCAGCCTGACCCCGCAGTTGGGTGACAATTTCATACACCATGCGCACCCCGCTGGCTCCAATCGGATGGCCGAACGACTTCAGTCCCCACTCGGATTAACCGGAATATCTCCGTCCAACGCGGTCCGTCCTTCCTCAATCAGCCTAGCGCCCTCGCCTTTCTGAATGAAACCGAGGTCTTCGTAGTTGGATATTTCGGTCCAGGTAAAGCAGTCGTGCACTTCGGCCACATCGATTTCCTTGAGCGGATCGGTGATCTCGGCCATGGCATAGGCCTGGGCTGCCGCGTGTTGGGTTGCCCGAAATCCAAGATAATCAAAATTCGGGTCCATAAACGGCCGACCACTCGTCACTGAGAGCCCGACGCCTTTAACCGGAATATGGTCAGGTCGGTATTTCCGAGCTAAATCGGCCCGACATACCACAGCGGCCGCTGCTCCATCTGTGGTTGGGCAGCAATCGTATAAGCCAAAGGGGTACGCCACAATAGGCGCGCTGAGTACGGTTTCCGCAGTCACCTTTTTTCGCAAATGAGCTTTAGCATTCAGAGAGCCGTTATAATGATTCTTGACCGCTACTTTGGCTAAGGTTTCACGTTTCAATCCGAACGTGTGCATATACCGCGTGGCAGCTAAAGCAAACAGCCCAGGTGCGGTGGAGCCGTCATGGTAGTAAGGATGAATGCCCTCGCGGGCCAAACCACGACCAGGACGATCCTTATACTTCTCAACGCCTAAGACGAGAGCAGTATCATACATACCGGACGCCACTGCGAGGACGGCGTGCCGAAACGCATCTGTCCCTGTCGCGCAAAAATTTTCTACCCGAGAGATCGGCTTATTATACAAACGCAGGGCATCGGCCAAAGACACGGCCGCTTTGCCATGGCCTTGCGCAGGCGAATACGTGCCCAACCAGGCGGCGTCAATCTCTTCAGGTGCTATGCGGGCATCATGGAACGCGGCAAACGCGGCATCAACCGCCATTTCCTCATAGCCCTGATCAAAATTGTCGCCAAATTTGATGCAGCCAACACCGATTACCGAGACTTGATTTTTCAGCGATGCAGCCATAGCTTTTACTTCGCGACCGTTTAGTCCGGTACGCTGGTTACCTGCCCCCACAGCAGGCCGGATACACTAAACTCTTAGCCCAGCTTGCCCGTTTAGGCACACGCTGCTTTCCGTTTATATGCTGTTGCACGCTCCTGGATCAAGCCCGCGGCTGGCTGCAACTGTCCGAGACGGGGTGAGATCTGGTGGAGTCTCATCGGGCTGTTCACAAGGG
>CAZXFE010000291.1:0-3158 GCA_964639795.1 uncultured Enterobacteriaceae bacterium
AGTGTGGCAGGCCGGCTGGAGCACCGTTATATCCGGTTGTCAGGATGTTGCGCTCGCGTACGATAACGGCGCCAACTTTGGCTCGCTGGCAGGTTGAGCGCTCGGCAACCTGGCGCGTAATCGTCACAAAATATTGGTCCCAGGTAAGCCGATCTGTCATGGCTGATACACAAAAGTCCACGCTGAGATTGGAGCTGGTTTGGGCGAAATTGGTCCGACCTGGTAGAGGACTGGTGTGAGCTCTCCTTCGGGAAACGTTGCATCTGCCGACATCATGATCGGGACTGGAATAAAGGTCAAGAGAAAGAGTCCGACCGTACACCAGGCATAGATGTTACGATTGCGATCAAGCGGGGAGAGGCGATCGAGCGTGGGCGGATGGTCTATGCCGAGCAGGGCTAAGAGGACGACCCACACAAACCAGCCCTGCCAACCTTGTAACCCGAGCACAAGAATGACTACCAGAAAGGCCCGTGCAATCCAATGATGCGCCGGACCAAACAACGCGTAGACCACATGCCCTCCGTCGAGCTGGCCAACCGGGAGCAAATTGAGAAAGGTCACGAATAAACCAAACCAGCCAGCCAGGGCGACAGGGTGGAGGATGATACTGACCTCGTCTGCAGAAATGTCCAGAACGAGAGAAGTAAGTGCTGAGAACAAGAAGGAGTCACCTAAAATAATCCCGCCGGCAAAGGTGTCGAGCGTTCGGACTTCGGACAGCGCCAGACCGATGATAACGGCTGGAATGGCGAGCAGGACACCCGCCCAGGGCCCTGCCGCGCCTACATCGAAAAGCGCGCGCCGATTTGCCGGTGGCGATTTCATCCGAATGAATGCCCCAAAGGTGCCGACAAAGAATGGTGGCCCGGGAATAAAATAGGGTAGGCTCGCCCAGACTCCGTGGACCCGAGCCATCAGGTAATGCCCCATCTCGTGAAATAGCAGAATGAGCATCAACGTGGCTGCAAAAGGAAAACCCACCAGGAGAGAAGACGGATCGCTGAAGGGATTGGCCCCTTGTTGAAAAGTGCCGGCCACAGTGGTGGTCAAGAGGGTTGCCCCAAAAAGGACAATATGGATAAGCGGAATTCGCCGTTTTGGGACGGTCTGGGAAGACAGAATGGGCGGCGAAACAAACGGTTGAGGCGGCTGTTCGGGAAGTGGTTGCGTCATGAAGGTTCCGGTTGGACGAGAGCCATGGCCACACGGCAGCCCGCTTTTATATTGAAAGCACGCGCTGCACAGACGTTGCGTATCGCAATCTCTACCTGCTGCCAACTATTCATCACTGCGATTGCTTCTCCTTCAGCAACGGCGGCGTGGATTGTTTCAATTCGACCGATTCGTTGCGCGTTGATGCTAACCCAAAGGCGTTGGGTTGAAAAGGGATGGAGATCTGTTGCGGTCGTATTGGTGATGGCGTTCCCATAGTGGTCGATGTAGAGCACGCTGTCGGTGATGCGTTCTGGCGTAGGGTCCGGAACAGGCAGGCTGGAGAGCCGGGGACCCAGCTGTGTTGGCTCGACCACCTGGGCGAGATACGCAGCAACCGGGGCGATATTATCCCGACCAGGGAATATCGGACTTGGGTAATCGAGAAAATACGCGGCATTCGTCACATGAGCAATGCGTTGTACGCTTTCAATTGGAGCAGCCATACTGAGCAGGCCATTATCATGTCAGACAAACATGCTGTGACCATTTTCAACCACGGTGCCTACGGCCTCTACGCCCTGATCGACCACGGCTGTATGAATGCTAGCGGGCGGGAATTTTGTGCGACAGATCCACAAACTGGAACGCGGGAGCAACGCTCAGCCTGACGCCTTTCATGGTGCCAACAAAAGCGCCTGTAAGCTGACGTCGGTAAGGAGAGTTATAATGGGAGAATTGTTAGATATCCCATTCATAACAGATCTTAATTGTGAATGATTTTGGGTTAACCTTATATCCGCAGGAGCATGCCTCTCTCGGCCTAACTATATCCTAGCTTCTATGTCAGCATGCCCTTGGCAATACGTTCCGCCGTTGGCGAGGTGACGTCGACCTCAACAAAGACCAAGCTGTGGCCACGTCGGATGACGTGTGCTTCTGCCGTAAGATCGACTGAGTGTGCAGCCGATAAATAGCTGATGGACAGATCTGCGGTCGCTCCATGTGTCACACTCGAATCGGCATTGGACCAGGCTGCGGTTACACCCGCACTATCAATCAGAGCGGAAATGGCACCGCCATGGACGACGTCTCCCACGGTGCGCAGCTCGGGTTTGAAGGGCAGACGCATACGGCAGAACTCCGGTTCAACAATATCCAGGTGCAGACCTAACAGCTCATGGAACGGATCGGATTGGGGCTGAAGATTGGTCAATCGTTGTTCCTTTCGTTATACACCCTCATACGCTCTTATCCGGTTTCCATATCAAGTAGTGCCCGTTTCATATCCAGCCCGCCCCCAAAACCGCGTAGCGAGCCGTTGCTGCCGACTGCGCGATGGCACGGAATGATAAGCGGCACCGGATTCAGGGCGCAGGCCGCACCTGCAGCCCGGAATGCACGCGGACGGCCCGCATCTTCGGCGAGCTGTGTATATGTCAGAGTCTGTCCATATGGAATACAACACAGTACGGCCCAGACCTCCTGAAAAAAGGTACTGCCGTCAATATCGAGCGGCAGCGTCCAGGTACGACGAGTTCCGTCAACGTATTCTGTGAGTTCTTGCCGGGCTAGGGCAAGCAGCGGCCGGCCAATTCTCGGTTTAACCGTCCGGCTGGCACACCAGGTCTGAAAGCGCCACTGCTCGTGAGTCGGAGGCAGCGCCAGGCGGCAGATCCCCCGCTCGGTTGCGGCAAGACTCAGCGGACCGAACCGGGTTTTGAATGAAACGATGCTAATCGGAGAAGACGTGCGGTCGGCTAGAGCTTGTTTCTGCTGTGTCTTCACAGTGCTTTCGTCTCAGTCTGAGCCTCAGGAGCGTATAGGAGGCGAATCGGCTGATTTAAGGGCGGCCCAGATTCCTCTTGAGGTGACGGCTCGGGACCAGGGTCAGAGTCTGTAGGACCTTCGTAGGGGAAGAATGTGACTGCAATGACAATATACAGGACACACCAAAACGCTATGATAGGCGTACGGACGGGCAATTGCCGTTTCGTTATAAG
>CAZXFE010000292.1:0-3104 GCA_964639795.1 uncultured Enterobacteriaceae bacterium
TCAGAAATTCATCACCGGCCTGACCAAAGTCCTGAACCGTGATGTCGGCAATATCCGTCTGCGAGACAACCGTACGGATACTGGCGGCATCACTGGACTGACTGAACTTGACATGCACAATCGTACCGCCCGCAAAGTCCACGCCGTAGTTCAGTCCACCACGATACACAAAGGCGACTGCCCCAATCAGGATGAGGGCGGCCGAAAATATATATGCGCTTTTGACATAATGCAGAAAATCAATCGTTGTACCAGCTTTTATAAATTCCATAGTCCTTCACTATTCGACTGGAAACGTTTTTCCTTACACGCTCAACGTGACGATGCGCCGCCGGAAAAGAAAATAATCATACACCGCCCGCGTACAAAACACGGTAGTAAACACTGTGCTGATAATACCTATGCACAGAGTCACGGCAAAACCTTTAATCGGACCGGATCCGAATTGGAACATAATCAGACCGGACAAAAACGTGGTGATATTGGAGTCAAAAATGGCCGGCAGGGCACGCTCATAACCGGCATTGATGGCCGCGCGAACGCCCTTACCCAGGCGGACCTCTTCTCGAATACGTTCATTAATCAACACATTGGCGTCCACTGCCATACCAACCGTGAGAACAATACCAGCGATACCCGGCAAGGTGAGGGTTGCGTCGAAGGCGGCTAATGCGGCCAACAGTAGCAAGATGTTTAAGACCAAGGCCAGATCGGCAAGCACCCCGGCCAGATTGTAATAGAGCACCATGAATATGATGACGGCCGCTCCGCCTATCATAAAAGACATGGTTCCCTGCTCGATGGAATCCCGCCCGAGCGACGGCCCCACAGTCCGCTCTTCTGCAATCGTCACCGGCGCAGGTAGAGCTCCGGCACGCAGAATAATAGCGAGATCTCGGGCTTCTTTAATGTCAAAGGTTCCGTGGATTGAGGCATGCCCACCGCCTATGCGTTCACGTATGGTCGGAGCTGAATACACCGTATTATCGAGCACAATAGCCATACGCCGACCAACATTATCCCCCGTCACATCCCCAAAAATCTTCGCCCCGCGGTCCGTCAGAATAAGCTCGACATACGGCCCCTCGATGTCTACACTGGGCCGTACGCGTGCGTCCGATACCCCATCTCCGGTCATCAAGGTCGGCTTTTCCAGCGTATACGTGGTCTTAGTCATCTCCCCACTTAACGGCTCGAGGGTTTGTCCATTCAGCGTCTCGGTGTCGACGCTGCCCCCCTCTAGGGCCACCAGCTTGAATTCCAGCAGGGCGGTCTTTCCGATCAGAGCTTTTGCGCGTTCCGGGTCCTGGATGCCAGGCAACTGGACCAAAATATCCCGGTCGCCCTGGCGCTGAATAACAGGCTCAGCCACACCAAATTGGTCGATGCGATTACGAATGGTTTCGAGCGATTGGTCTACCGCATACTGTTCCAGGGCGTCAATTTGACGGCGCCCGAGATCAACGATAATTTCACTACTTGATCCCGCACCGACTCGGGGTTCCAGTATGGTGAATTGCTCGGCCAGAATGTCCTGCGTGGTTTCTCGGTCTGTGGGTGAGCGGGTAGAGATAAACAGCGTCTTCCCCCGGCGTTCGATCGTGACACTCGACACGTCAGCCTCGCGCAGCGCACGGCGCAGCTCCTCGGCATACCGATCTAAGCTATTCTCAACCGCTTTCTCCAGATCGACGGTGAGCAGCAAATATGTCCCCCCCCGCAGGTCTAGGCCTAAACGAATCTGGTGCGAGGGCAGAACAGACGGCCACCAGCCAGGCAACGCAGCCGTAAATGAAGGCGTGAGATAGACGCTCCCCCAGAGGGTCAGGCCAAGAATTAAAAGGAGGCGATAACGTAGACCTTGAGGCATTACTTATCCTTTCCCTTTTTCTTATCAGAGCCACCTGCTTTGCTCACACTCCCTCCCGTAACCACAGACTCGATCTTGGAACGTTCGACTCGGATGCGAACATTCTGGGTAAGTTCAAGAGTAATGATTTTTTCGCTCAATTCCAAAACCCGCCCGTAAATACCGCCGGCGGTCACAACTTCATCATTCCGCTTGAGATCGTCGAGCAATTGTCGGTGGGCTTTCGTCTTTTGCTGTTGAGGCCGAATAAGCAGGAAGTAAAACACGACAAAAATAAGAATCAGCGGGAAAAACTGTACGAGCGGCCCCGGCCCTGCCGGCGCGGCCTCGGTTTGTGCGTATGCGAGACTTGTCATAATCTCTCCTCTGTTGGCTGCAACTCAGCCGATTTTTCCGACCCTTCGAACTTTGCCGCTTCAAGAAAGGGTCGTGCGAATTCAGCGAATCGGCCAGCGGCCAGGGCCTCACGCATTGTGCGCATAAGGCTTTGATAGAAATACAAATTATGCAGCGTATTGAGCCGTGCAGACAAGATCTCGCCGGCTCTCGCAAGATGGCGCAGATAAGCGCGCGAAAAGTGTTGGCACGTATAGCACCCACAGTCTTCTTCAATAGGTCGAGAGTCTGCTGCGTACTCGGCCCGCCGAATATTGAGCCTACCGCCCCAGGTAAAGAGCGTGCCGTTACGGGCGTTGCGGGTAGGCATGACGCAGTCAAACATATCAAACCCGAGCGCAACATAGCGGACCAACTGTTCCGGCGTGCCCACTCCCATCAAATAACGCGGACAAGATTCCGGCAAGAACTGTATCGTATGTTCGGCCAAGTCGTGCGTTAGGGCCGGATCTTCGCCAACACTCAGCCCGCCCACCGCAAAACCTGGAAAGCCGAGGTCCACGAGTGCGCGGGCATTCTGGGTGCGCAATTCTCGAAACATACCGCCTTGCACGATGGCAAACAAAGCCTGATCATCCCGATGCTTGGCTTCCAAGCATCGCTCCGCCCAACGCACCGTCAGGAGGGCAGCCCGTTCCGCCTCATCGATATCTGCCCGCGCGGGCACACACTCATCTAAGACCATGGCAATATCCACACCCAGCTGCTCCTGGGTCCGGACCACGCTTTCCGGTGTCAGCTGGTGCCGTGAGCCATCCAAATGGGAACGAAACTCCACGCCTTTTTCGGTCACTTTGCATAAAGATTTGAGACTAAAGATTTGATAGCCACCACTATC
>CAZXFE010000293.1:0-3023 GCA_964639795.1 uncultured Enterobacteriaceae bacterium
GGTGGGGAAGGGTAATTCCGTACCGTCCTAGAAAGGTAACGAACGAGAGCGACTTGCCCGGATCCAGCAAGACCAAGAGGGCACCGCCGCGCTGAATATAGGCACTGAGCGCTTCCAGCTCAAAGGGCAGAAAATCTGCCTGTGGGCCAAAGACGACGACAACGGTAGCATCGTCCGGAACAGTACCGTTATCTCCAAGTGAGAGAGTCCTTTCGTCATAAAACTCGTCAACCAGGGCTCCGCGCAACTTCGTATAGCCGCTCACCGGAGACGAATCGTCGAAGGATGCTTCACCATGCCCGGTAAGAAAGTAGATGATCTTGTCTCCTGGCGCGCGCGAGACCTGGAGCAAGGCGGCTATGGCTGCGGCTTCACCCCTGCCTAGCAGAGTGCCTTTTCGCAGGCCGGCCGATTCAAAGACCAGCGTCCCATACTGGGTGGCGTTATATTCTCGCGCCAAGGCAGGATTCCTATTGATATCAATAATGCTGTGGCGGAAGTGGGGCGAGAGGGCCGCCATCCGGCTTAGCATGTCTTTAATGAAGAAATTTTCCGGCCGATCACTGTGAATAAAGGCTGTCACCTGGACATCACGTTTGAGGTCCGACACAACCTGCTTGGCACGCGGTGAAAGGGTAAACGTTTTCTGTGCGGTCAGATCAAGACGTTGGTTGTGTTCAACCAAGATAAGCTGAACGGCAACGAGCAATCCAAAAAAGCCCAGAGTGCCAAGGACAAGTTTAACCACATTGTGGGCGGAGGCAGTCATTGGATTTATCGGCGTCCTTTCCACTGTCGCGCTTCTAGAGAACGAAGGGTAAGAAAGCTGAAAAAGATAATAAACATCAAAAAGAAAGTGATTTCTTTTGAATCGATTAATCCGCGCGCAAAGTTTTGAAAATGGGTGACCATGGAGACCGTGGCGATGGTGCTGATAAGCCCGAATTGGGTTGCCCCGTCATTCCAGCTGAGAATCCAAAAGAACAGCAGCAGGCCGAGGGAGCCCAAACCGGCGACGACGATGTTGTCAGTGAGCGACGAAATAAACAGGCCGCACGCAATGAAGGATAGGGCCAGCAGTACGAGGCCGACATAGCCGGGCACCACCAGCGTCCAGTCGAACGGCTGCAAATAGAACATGATCACCGGATAGACAAGAGTGCACGACAGCATAAACAACGTGGCAATGGCACACGCGACAAATTTCCCCCAGAAGAGATCGCCATCGCGCATCGGATAGGTCAGCAGTAGTTCGATCGTGCCGAGCCGTTTCTCTTCCGCAAAGAGGCGCATGGTCAAGAAGGGCACGGTCAACATAATAACCAGGCGCAGGTCGGTAAACATCAGCTGCCAAAAGTTTTCCATGATGTTCAGGCCGAAGCCAAACTGGACATAGAAAATTAGATCTGTATAGAAATAATAGCCGCTCAGTAAAAGAAAGACTGCGGAGATCAGGTAAATGAACGGCGACAGGAAGTACGAACGTAATTCTTTGCTCAGGATGGCCCAGAAGTTCACAAACATGTTCCCGCCTTACTGCTTGACAGTTAAAGGACGCCTTTCTCACGCTGTGGCAGCGCCAGACGGCCTATAGTTCGGCGACCCCGATTGACTCGATGGAGAACCGGAGGCAGCTCTTCTCCATTTTTCTATTTACGCCGCCTCTTGCTGCTCGTCCTCTTCTTCTCCGGTCAACCGGACAAAGAGGGCTTCGAGATCAAGCGTGATAGGTCTGAGTTCATGCAGATCCCAGCCGTTGCGGATGACGACCTGCGCAATCTCGCGGGCGATATCTCGATTTGAGGAGCGAACAGTAAAAACAGTATTTTCTTGTTCGCTGCCATCTTGTTGTGTGACCTGGCTGACTTCATTCAGTGCGTGCAGAGCAGCCAAAATGTCTTTTCCGGGACCGCTAGCTCGAACCAGCACGTTTGCCGTGCCCTGGACTCTATCGCGGAGGCGTTCTGTCGTCTCTTTCGCAATGATATGGCCCTCGTCGATAATGACCACCCGTTCGCAGGTCAATTCGACCTCGTGCAGCATATGGCTCGACAGCAAGATCGTTGACTGCCCGCCAAGGCGCTTGATCAATTTTCGCATGTCGATCTGTTGATTAGGATCAAGTCCGACCGTTGGTTCATCCAGTATGAGGACCTTCGGTTGGCCCAGCAAGGCTTGGGCCAACCCGACGCGCTGGCGATAGCCCTTGGAGAGCGTCCCGATTTGACGCCGCGCCATATCTTCAAGCGCGCATTCATTCAGGACCCGTTCGACATTACTGCGGCGTTGCAGTACTCCATCGATTTTGACCAGTGCACAAAAGTTCAAAAACGCCTGGACCGACATATCCGGGTAAAGGACGACGTTTTCCGGCAGGTAGCCGATACGGCTGCGGACTTCGAGAGAAGACGTTGCCACATCAAGGCCTGCAACTTGGACGACTCCTTCTGTCGCCGGAAAAAATCCGGTCAGGATACGCATAAGTGTGGTTTTACCGGAACCGTTTGGTCCGAGCAGGCCGACGATTTCCCCACTCTTGACCTCAAAGGAAATGCGATCAAGGGCGCAAATTCGCCCATAATATTTGGTAACGTTCTGAACTCCAATCATCAAAGAACCCTACAAAAAAGAACTCTAGAAAAGCCTGCTCGTTATGGCGCCGGGGGTGTGGTGCCTGCTGCAGTCGCCGTTTTCAATTCACCAATCTCGGCGTCTAGCTCCTGCTGTATCCGTTTCAGCTTGCCTATTTCAATCTCAAGCGTGTTTCTGGTTTTCAAATAGCGGTCTCTATCGTGGGTGAGGTCTTTATTGGCGCCGTCAAGTTCCGCGACCTGAGTCTTGAGGCTGTTGACTTCGCCTGGGAGCAGGCCTGTCAAGAACGCGGTTGTCAGCCCCAGGCGCTCGAAGGCGACGCCGGTTATAAATAAAGAAAGCCAGAGCATCCCGATACCGAGGTAATGCCATACCGCTTTCGAAAGACTGCTGTCCTCGACTGCCTGTTCTGATTCACTCGCCATGTCGCC
>CAZXFE010000294.1:0-2940 GCA_964639795.1 uncultured Enterobacteriaceae bacterium
TGTATGAAACGTTTTATCGGGGCTATACACTCAAGGCTTGGGACGAACATCCGCGCGATTTACATCCGAGCGTTGTCGGACGTATTCCTATTCGGTTCAATCGAGACGAACGCTATGTTGACCACGCTTTTCAAAAAACCCCCGCGCTCGGGTTTACGGCGATGTTTGCCGCCATGCTGAATCATCCCAATATCGAGGTCCGGTTCAACACAGACTACAGAGACGTCGTACGAGCAATCAGCCCACGAAAAGCCACAGTATTTTCCGGCCCGGTAGACGCATATTTTAACTACCGTTTAGGCAAGCTGCCTTGGCGCTCTGCCGCATTTGAGTTTCAATATTTTGCGCAAGAACGCAAACAACCCTGCGTCCAACTGAACTATCCGGGCCAGTACACCTATACCCGCACCACCGAGATCAAACACATTACCCAGCAACAACACCCAGGTACGGTCGTTGCCTATGAATATCCAGGTGCGGATGGTCCCCCTTTGTATCCGATACCAGCGACTGACACTGAACGCTTGTACCGCTCATATGAGGAACTCGCGCAACGAGAAACGAAAGAAAACCACGTCTATTTTTGTGGCCGTCTGGCGCAGTATACCTATATTAATTCCGACCAAGCCATGGAGATGGCGCTCCAGACCTTCGAGCGCATCCAAGCCGATGCGCGGAAGCGTAGTGCAGAAGCATCGTAGTGGAGCAACTATCACAATTGTCCGAGAAATCGTCGGCTCTGTTCGTTGTCTTGCCTGTATACAACGAACAGGCTGCCCTTCGACACGTCCTCCATGAGTGGGTTCCCGTTCTCAGAGCGGCCTGTGAGAATTTCGTCCTCTGTGCAATCAATGATGGCTCGACTGATTCGAGTCTCCGTGTACTCACCGACCTGTCAGCAGATTTTCCTGAGCTCGAAATATTGGATCAGTCGAACTCCGGCCACGGTCGCTCGTGTGTGCGGGGGTACCACGCTGCAGTCTCTCGAAATGCGGAATGGATCTTTCAGATCGACTCTGACGGCCAATGCGACCCGCACTACTTTCCCAGCCTATGGGACAAACGGAACGAAAAGAGATCCGTGTACGGTTTTCGATACAAGCGAGACGATGGCCTCAAACGCCTGCTTATCTCACGAGTCCTGACTTGGTTTGTCTATGCTGCAACTCGCGGCACCTGGGTACGAGATCCAAACGTCCCGTACCGCCTCATGCACGTCTCCACCGTCGCACAGCATCTCGCCCTTATCCCAGACAAGGCATCTCTCAGCAATATCTTTTTAGCCGCACTGCAAGAGCGCTATAATGGAATTGATTGGATAGACATCCGCTTCCGTAATCGACGTGGCGGTCATTCATCTCTCAAGCCTGTTGCGCTTCTTCACCACGTACTCCCACTCTATAGACAGCTTCGCCAATGCTTTTCAGCTATCCGAAAGTCCGCACACGGGCTACCGTAGGAGAGGTAGCGATCAGGCTGTAAAATCAATTTCCGTAACAGCCAACTTCTCACCGGCCTTCCAATATGTCGCAGCAAAATTCTTATCCTCAGAAAAACGGTCAACACCAAACATAAACGTATTAGCCATATCCAACAGGATTACATGAAATTGGTCGACAAAACGCATCTGCTCTCCTTCTCTCTTCTCCTCTATCTCTCGACAGTCCATGAAGAGAAGAGGTAGAAGGAAAGCAGTTTAACAGAGGAGGGACAAGATGAGCCAATTCCAAGACTATGCCAATAAGTACGAAACGATGAAAATGCAGCGTCGTGACGGCATTCTGGAAGTAACCTTCCATGTCAATGATGGACCGCTGGTCTGGAACGAGCCTGTCCACCGGGAGATTGGACATGCCTGTGTAGATATCGGAGCCGATCCGGAAAACAAAGTTGTTATTCTGGCTGGAACGGGAGACAGTTATTGTGCAGATATTGATTTTGCCAGCTTTGGCGACAGCCTAGGTACCCCGCGCGGGTGGGACACGGTGTATTGGGAAGGGAAACGCCTGCTCATGAATCTGCTCGATATTCCGGTACCAATGATTGCCGTAGTGAACGGACCGGCACTCATCCACGCAGAGATCCCCGTTCTGTGCGATATCGTACTGGCATCCGACACCGCAGCCTTTCAAGACGCGCCCCACTTCCCAAGTGGCATTGTGCCTGGTGACGGCGTCCATCTAGTCTGGCCTTTACTCTTAGGAGCGAATCGAGGGCGCTATTTTCTACTCACCGGACAAAAGCTGTCCGCGCAAGAAGCGCTCACCCTCGGGGTGGTGAATGAAGTCATGCCACAGGACCAGCTGTCGGCTCGCGCCTGGGAGCTGGCTGAACAATTGGCTCAACAGCCACCGCTGACCCTACGCTATGCACGCGAGGCCATTACCCACCAGATCAAAAAGCTGATGCTCGACGGGCTGGGTTATGGTCTCGCTCTAGAAGGTATGGCGGTTATGGACATGCCGTCTTCGAAATCATGATTTCGAGGTAGTTGTTTTTATATAAGGGCAATTCTCAAATTGCCCCTACACAGAGTATTGGTTTACTGCTCCGCAGGTAGGACAATCGGTTTCTTCAGCTCTACCTTATACGCAAAACAATTATCACTTGCATTACCTGTCTCACCTTTTTGGCCCTTGGCCTGCTCGATCAGACACTGCCGGTATTGTTCTTCAAGCGCCGACCGCTGGCTTAATACCTGCCCAAGCTCCCAGTCACGGCCTGACTCAGGAAATGAGAACACCCGTTGAACCATTTGGCAGCCGGATAAGGGCAAGCTCAAGAGCAAACCAAAAAATAGCCACATACTGTACACACCGCACACCAGTTGCAGCATCGATCTCCTTTCAGGCAGCCGCATAGCGGAATACGACGAATGGCCAGTATGACGTGCTGGTGTCATGCAAAATCTCCACCCAGGCTTTCCCCGTCCCGGGAGCC
>CAZXFE010000295.1:0-2819 GCA_964639795.1 uncultured Enterobacteriaceae bacterium
CAGTGCGCTTCACGCACCAGTGACCCGCGTGAGAAATGCTGGGTCAGGTACTGATAGACGGAAGCCGCACGCGCGTGAGCCTGCTGATCTTGAAAAATCCGGCCGATGGCGTACCAGGCCTCCGGCGCCAATGCGTGGCGCGGATGAACTTGCGTCAAACGCTCAAACAACGGCAGCGCTTTTTTGTCCTGATCTCGGTTCCAGAAAAATCGCGCCCATCGATACAACGCTCTCGCAGCTGACGATGTTTTCGGATAGCGTTCAACAATCTCTTGCCAGTGCGCCTGTGCCGCGTCAGTGCGCCCTTGGCTCTTATATATCCCGGCTAGGAGTAAAAGGGCGGTTGGACGCAAGCGGCTGTTTGAATACCGGGCATTGAACTGCTCCGCCAGGGCCTCAGCTTTCGGAACGTCGCCCTCTTTGAGCAAAAGGTTGGCTTCATTGTAATATGCTCTATCGGTCTTCAAACCAAAGCGGTGTGGGTGGCTTACACGGAGCTTTTGAACGTTCTCTTTTGCCGTTTGGCCTATGGGTGACCGAGGGAGTGTGGAGCGGAGTTCTTGGTAGCGCGCAAACGCCTTATCAACATGCCCCTGGTATTGTGTGGCTTGCGCGATGAGCAAACGTGCTGTGTTGCGAGTGGTATCAGTGGCAAGCGCAGCCTGCAGAGCTTGAGTAGCCGTATGAATAACCTGCTGCCATTTGTTTTCCGCAAAGGCCAGGTTGGCTAAAACCAATGCTGCCTCGCTTTGCCACACGGTGGTTGGATAGGTCCGCAGCAAGCTCTGCAAGGTGCTGCCGGCCTCAGTTGCCCGCCCGGCATTGAGGTGAGCCAGAGCCAGATAATACCGGTTGTAGTCTGTCAGGATTGTCTCTTCGTGTTGAAGTGCTTGCGCAAAGGCTGTCACGGCAGCCGACCAGTCCTTTTTCTGAAAGGCCTGATATCCCTGCAGGAACGCTTCTGGGGAGACAGATGTTAGTAGCTCAGGCAACGACGGGCGGAGAGGTTCCTGCGAGGTAGGGGGTGACTCCGGTCTGATATCCTGCGCGTCCTGCATGCCCTGGGTAGGCAGGTAATCGCTTTCTTGGGCCGCTTGGGCAGAAAGAAGAGAAGCACAGGAGAGAAAGAGAGGGGGGAGAAGTGGGAATAGTGAGAAGAATGAAAAAAAGAGAACCTGCTTTAAGACAAGAGGGAAGGACCGGTACCGTTGGCGTTGCATAAAGTGTTGTAATCGAGGCTAAGTTATACAAGATAGCCGACAACGTAATTGAGTCCCAGAAGAATTCCCATTATAGTCAACTTCTTACAGAAAAAAGGATACAAAGTAAGGAGGGGATGGATATGCAAATTGGGGTGCTTGCCTTTTTAACTGAACAGTCGGGAGAACCAGGGGCTATTGCGCAAGAGGCAGAGAACCTCGGTTTTGAATCGTTTTGGGTTGCCGAGCATTTGGTTATGCCGGCGCACTACACCACGTATTATCCACGTTCAGCGGATGGAAAGGTGCCTGAGTTCTATGCGCATCTGGTCGATCCGTTTGTGGCTTTGTCAGCGGCAGCCCAGGCCACAAAGACGATCCGTCTTGCCACTGGAATTTGCCTTCTGCCTGAGCGCGACATCATCACTGCGGCCAAGGCGACGGCATGTATCGACCTGTATTCAAACGGGCGACTTATGCTCGGCGTTGGCGCCGGCTGGTTTCCTGAGGAGGCCGAGATCATGGGCGTCCAGTTTGCTAAACGCTGGCAGCACTTGCGCGAGTCGGTTGAAGCGTTGCGCGAGCTGTGGACGAAAGACGAGGCCAGCTATGCCGGCGAGTTCGTGCGCTTTGCCCCAGTCAAACTTTTCCCTAAGCCGATCCAACACCCGACTCCGCCCATTTTTCTGGGCGCACATGACCGGCGCTACGCGCTGAAGCGTGTTGCTCGCTATGCGGATGGCTGGTGCCCCGGCGGCTTAACCCCAGAGCAGGCCAAGGAAGATATCCCGACGATTAAACGCCTGGCCAAAGAGGTAGGTCGTAACTCGGATGCCCTTGAATTTTCTGTACTTTTACTGAATTCTGCCGAGGCTGGCCTCGATGTTGAAGTGCTGAAGCGCTATCAAGAGGCCGGTGTGAGTCGCGTGATCGTAGCCGCTGCGCAAGCCGCGTTTGGGAGCGGAGTCGACGCCGTAAAAGAGATCGCACCTATTGTCGAGCAGGCTCAGCACGTATAGAAAACCTGCTGAGTTTACGACAATGACGTTGTCTGGCGCATTGAAATTTCTATGAAAACTTGGATGTCTGATACCGTTATTGGAATCGTGAGTCTCAGCCTGCTGGGCTTCACAAGCCTGACAGGCTGCAGTTCTGTGAAATCGGCGGCTAGCGCTTTTATCCCCGGTGAAAAAAAGCCGGAGGAGAAGATCAAAGTCGGTGCGCGATTGCATCTCAAGGTAGCCCCGCAAGTCGCGCTCATGCTGCTGCAAGATGTCGCAGCTGAGAATGATTGGAAGGTGCTGAGTGCCGGCGACCAAAGAGATATTAATGGCGAGGTAAAAGGGAAGTTCTTTCGGGTAGAAACAATCAAATTTGTGGGCGGGCGAAGAGTCATGAGCGGCGTCTTTTTTAAAGACGCCGATGATGAAGAAAAGTCGATGGTGATGATGGGAAAGCCAGCGGCAGATGTTGAATATGGGATTCCTCTCGAGTTAGTTAAGCCAATGCAGGCCGCTGTTGCGGAATGGACTGGTGAGCCAGCGAGGCTAGAGGAGTTTGACGAGCAAGTGGAGCTGGACGAGCGAGAAGAGTTTGAGAACGAAGAGGGCTCTTTGGAAG
>CAZXFE010000296.1:0-2735 GCA_964639795.1 uncultured Enterobacteriaceae bacterium
TTAAGGCCGATTCCAGGTACACCCTGGAGATTAAAGAACTCCATGCCCATCAACTTCAGCTTGCCGGAACAAAAGGCGTTGGCGAACTCGCAGGCAAAAGTCCAAAGCTCCATATTCTGCTTCTTGATATTCGGCATGATTCCGGCCAGCGCATTTTTCATATTGTCGAACACGTTTTGGCTCTTGATGATCAGGCGGGCGACTTCCATCGCAGATCGGGCATGGTAATAGGCGACGACCTCTTTCTTGGCGTTTGACTGGATGCTGCCGACCAGATCGGCTTTGTACGTAAATGCGGCTGTTATGGGGAAGAGAATACCCAAGACCAGAAGCGCAAAGATGAGCGCCATACCACTGCGTTTGGGTTGTTGCTCTCCGCCGAGTTCATCGCGGACTGCGCGCCAGGACAGGCTAAGGCGTTTCATCGGGCCCCCCCGCCGGGCGCTGTCGTAGGCGGAAGCGCCGGCGATGTCCCTGGAGTTATGGGCTGGCCCGTCTTCATCATTTTCTTCAGCTTTTCTTTGTTTTGAAACTGAGCCGCCTTTGAGGAGGTCGCTTTTCCGAAGAGTAGAGGCTTCTGAATGTGTATCTCGGCCTGAGTCTCAAATGTGTGTATCTTTTTGTCGCTGTCTACGATTTGCAGCCGGATCTTTACCCGCGGTGGTAGCTTGAACCCGGGCTCTATGTCACTGAGCGGATCGTCGGCTGTCCAATCGGACTCCCAGTCGCCACCTTGGTCGTCGGCATTAAAGTATTCGAACTCCAATGTCTTGACGTGAACGGCCATTCTGTTCCGCCGCTTTCGGGGGTGTCATCGATAAGCGGTTTGAAACGCCGGATCAGCGTATAGGCATTTCGGTCACCGCGATTTCGACTCAACTTGTACTCAACAACCCCCTGGTCGGTTTCGCCGGCGCCTGCGTGAACTGGGATGTTTCCCATGTACGTAAACAGAACTCGGTCGCGCTCTCCTACAAACAGGGTCTTAGTCGATTCCTCGGGGCTCTGATTGAGCGACAGATACGCATGTGTGATGTCACGACTGATTCGCTCAATTGCCACTCGGCCCATGTGATACGTTTTGGAGATGTCGTCGGCGTCCGACGTGAGTCTGATCATTGCGGAGGTAAACCCCACCACGAGAGAGGAGAGCAGCCCAAAAATGAATAGACCGACCAGTATTTCAATCAAGGTCATGCCACGCTTCATTTGCTGCCCCCCGATTTTGTGGACGGGGTTGGCGTTGTGGTCGGTGTGGCCGGCAGGTTTGCGGTGGGGTCGGCAATTGCGCCTTCCTCTTGTAGTGCCTTTATGGCCTCCGGTACGCTGACAATGAACGTCTCAATTTCAATGAGCGGCCCTTTGTCTTCCTGACCGTCCCTTAGGATTCGCACGCGCAATTTTCGTGTCTGTTCGGACGCTTGCAATATGACCTGAGGAAAGAACTGAAGCATGCCGTATACATTGTTCTGAATCAGGTCCGTTTTGATGTTGCACATGGTCAAGAACTGGCCCGGCGTTGCCGGACACAGCGGTGAAATCGGCACATTTCCTTTCACAAAGAGAAACGCTAGCGCCCGAAATGCCAGGAGGATGTTGCCTTCAGGCCCAACCTTCTCTTGGAGGCTGCTTATAATGGTGCCCACCATTTCGTTGAGCATCGTCACATCCATGTCCAGCTTTTCGAGATCGTAACGGCAGACGTAGCGGTCATCGAAGTCGGAGGGGAGTTCACATCGCAAGTCCTCTTCGATCTCGTTGTCCGGAAATCCTTCGATTCGATATTCTTCTTCAATATTGAGCACGGCCGCTTTCACCAGATGGGCTGAGTGTGTCTCATCCGGTTGTTCGGCCAGCGTTGCGGCGCCGAGTGAGGAGGCTGCCCCCAGGACGGAGAACACCATTCCCAGAATGGCCAGGGAGATCAGTATTTCCAGCAACGTGAAACCACGCGTTGTGCCGCGTATATCGGTTACCGTGCGCTGATTGATCTCGTTCACTCAATCTCCTCGAGGAAGCTGGATTGGGGCAGTGCTTCAGGATGTACCCGCGCCAGGCCCATGTAGGACATCAACTCCACAGTATATTTCTCGTCTGAGTCGCTGCCGCCTTCGACATAAATTAACGCTCGTTGAATGACGCCGTGGGGGTAGAATAGTATGGGAACAACCCCTTCAGTCACCGGTTCGCCGTTGGCGCGGACAACAACCTGAGAGAAAGAGACGTCTTTCGGGAGCTTTTTCTCCTTGTATAGTTGGGTGTACCTTTCTGCCCGGCATGTCTCACTCTTTGTGCTTTTCGTGTCGCTTGTCGGCGTTTTATCACTGGTACCGAAGCCCGCTTTCTCTGACATCTCTTGGGCCTGTCCCCGAATGTCGCTACCTAACATCGAATAGAGCTTCGATTGTCCGCCACCTGCGCCCGAAGACTTGCTTGAGTTCGCTGATTTTTTGGGTGGAGGGCTTCCGGCGAGTGACAGCAGTGTACTCATGGTGTCGGGCTCTTCAGAATCTGAATCGTCAGTTTTTCCTTCCTCTCGTTTTCGGATAATTACCGGGTCGTCACCACTACCCTCAAGATTGAGGAGCAGTCGATCACATTCGCCGCCTGGAGGAACCGATGCGACTCGATAGGTGTTCTTATCCAGGTTGATGAACAATGCGTACGTTTTGTTGCACGACGATGCCAATGCATGCGCTCCGCGAACGGTTGCCGCTAACTGCTGTGCGCCCGAC
>CAZXFE010000297.1:0-2561 GCA_964639795.1 uncultured Enterobacteriaceae bacterium
AGGTATTCCGTGAGGGTGGGAATGATGCTCGAATTCCACGTCTCTTCGACAAATTCGCGGGTTGTATTTGTATCCATATATGCACCTTTTCCGGAAAGATCGTAAAGAACTAACAGTTGAGAATTGTAGCGGTCTCGTCCCCAAGATGCGAATCCGGTCTAGCGGTCTGGGGATCAACTCGGTACAGTACTTAGTGATCGGCTGCGGATGCTATTGGTGTGTCATTCTGAGGCTGGAGGCCGAAGAATCTCTCTGCCGCCGCCGCTTCTGAGAGATTCTTCACCTGCGCTCCGCTGCGGTTCAGAATGAGACCCTGCATCTTCGCTACGGACAAGTGCAAGTCGTATATTTCAGAAGGAGGCACATGCTATGGCAGAGTTCACGGTGTATCACAACCCTGGTTGAGGCAAGTCGCGTGGAGCGCTCGATATTTTACAAGAGCGCGGCGTCGAGTTCGACGTTATCGAGTACTTAAAGAGCCCCCTCAGTCGAGACGACTTTGAACGCTTTCTCGATCTTTTGCCTGACTCCCCGGCCGAACTAGTGCGTAAAGACAAAAATTTTAAGGCGCTGGGTCTGGATGAAAACGCCTATGTCACACGGGAGGCCGTGGTTGAGGTGCTGCTGCAACATCCTGAACTCATGCAACGACCGGTTATTATCAAAGGCCAAAAGGCAGTCATAGCCCGGCCATCAGAAAAAGTGCTTGAGTTACTGAATTAATCGTCTGTGTGGGGGCAAGCTTATAGCCGTGCTTCCCCCACCAGCGTATGTGCTGTGGCGGACGTCACATGCACAGGCACAATGTCACCCGGCTGGGCGCCCTTGCCCGGAAAGACAACGGTTTTGAACTGCGGATCTTTGCCGGCCAGCCAATCTTTTTGCTTTTTCGCTGGCCCTTCAATCAGGACTTCGACTAACTGTCCGACGCGCTGCTGATTCAGCTCTCCCCCAATCTGTTCTTGCAGATGAATGATCTTTTGGAGGCGCCGGCCCTTTTCTTCTTCAGAAAGACTTTCACCCCATTTATATGCCTTGGTGCCTTCACGCGCGGAGTATTTGAACATAAAGGCAAAGTCGTAGCGTGTCGAAGCCATAAAGTCATAGGTCGCGCGAAAGTCGGCTTCCTCTTCGCCTGGGAAGCCGACAATAATGTCAGTTGACAGTGCCAGGTTGGGCATCGCCTCACGCAGCCGATCAACAAGCGCAGCATATGCCTCGACGGTGTAACCACGTTCCATACGGGCTAAAACGCGATTCGAGGCAGCCTGCAGCGGAAGGTGTAGATACGGAGCAACCTTGGAGCACCCTGCCATGGCATCGATCGCGCTGTCGTCCATGTCGGATGGATGCGGGGAAGTGAAACGAATCCGCTCTATCCCCTCTATCTGTGCAGTTTGGTGAAGCAAGCGACCAAAATCCACCCCACCGTCCCTGTAGGCATTCACCGTTTGGCCCAGATAAACAACTTCTTTGTAACCTTGCTCAGCAAGTGCACGTACTTGGTCGAGTAATGCTCCCGCCGGGACACTGCGTTCCCGTCCGCGGACATATGGCACGATACAAAACGTACAGAACTTGTCGCAGCCGCGCATGATGGTCACCCAAGCCCGAATGCCCGCGCTACGTGCGGGGGTGACATCCGCATAGGTCTCATCCCGGTCAAGACGGACTGATACAAGGGGCTCGTCCGCTTCTTCTTGTCTCAGCAGTTCCGGGAGATTGCGATACGCATCGGGGCCGAGCACCAGGTCAAGGAAAGGAGCTTTATCAAGCAACGTCTCCCGATGGTGCTGCGCCATGCAGCCCGTCAGCGCCAGCACGACCCCAGGCTTGCGTGCCTTGTATTTGGCAAGCTCACCAAGCCGACCAATAATCCGCGCCTCTGCACGCTCACGAATCGCGCAGGTGTTGAGCAGGATGACGTCGGCCTGATCTGGCGCGTGGATAGCCTCGTAGCCCTCGGGCTTGAGCAGCCCCAGGATGAGCTCGGTGTCAGCAATATTCATCTGACAACCGTAGGTCTCGATATAAACCTTGCGTGATTCTCCTAATTTCATAGTCTTATAGTCTGTTTAATGAAGGATTTTTGTACCCGTTCCCACGCCGCAAAGCAACGCCTGAATTGCGAGCCCCCCTACGGAGTGGTAGGGTCGGGGCGCCAGTCTGCTGTGCATTGTATACGAATAGCAGAGAAAGTCAGCGTGCGGAGAAAAGACTGTACCGGACGCTACCCTTTCAGTCGCGTATGCTCATATAGGAGAACAGTATGCTGGAACGTATTATCTCGCTACTGCCGAGCAGTACGGAAATTGTGTGCGGTCTAGGTCTTCAAGACCGCCTAGTTGGAGTCTCGCATGAGTGTGACTATCCGTCTGATGTGGTCGGCCTTCCTATCCTCACAGAACCCAAGCTGGATCCCTGCGGAACAAGCAGCGACATCGATACCCGCGTACACCAGATCGTGCAGGAAGGGCTCAGCGTCTACCGCATAAAAACAGACGTGCTCCAAGAATTACAGCCGAACGTCATTGTTACCCAAGACCAGTGTGAAGTCTGTG
>CAZXFE010000298.1:0-2390 GCA_964639795.1 uncultured Enterobacteriaceae bacterium
CGGATGATCGACGGTCCGATTGCCGATATTGAAAAGATTGTATTGGACCGGGCACGTAAGGCCGGGATGGGCGTGTAGTGATGAATGTCGATTCTTTAACCCACGGCTCAGCCTATGTGAACGGAGTGCGCTTACATTACGTTGCCCAGGGCGAAGGGAAGCTCGTGATCTTGCTTCATGGCTTTCCCGAGTTTTGGTATTCATGGCGGCATCAAATCCCTGCTCTGGCCCAGCACTTTAAAGTTGTTGCGCCTGATATGCGTGGTTATAACGAGAGTGAAAAGCCGGCTGGAGTTGCGAATTATCATATTGATCGTTTGACCGCGGATGTGATGAGTCTTATACGGGCTTTTGGAGAGGAACGGGCGATCATTATCGGTCATGATTGGGGTGGCGGCGTAGCGTGGGCGTTTGGCGCCAACTATCCACAGGCGACTGAACGGCTTGTGGTCTTAAATTGCCCTCATCCGGCTGCGTTTCAGAAACAGCTTAAGGCCAATCGCAGCCAGCTGCGGCGCAGCTGGTATATATTCTATTTTCAGATTCCGTGGCTACCTGAGCTGGGCCTGCGTCTCTTTCGCTTCCGCTTTGTCGAACGAACATTTCGTGGCATGGCGATACGTAAGGAAGCCTTTCCTGATGCCGAACTCCACAAATATACTGAGGCGCTTGCAAAACCCGGAACCGCACGTGCGGCGATCAACTATTATCGAGCCGCGTTTCGTCACCGGCTGAAAAATGGCGAACTGGAGCTTGCTCAGATCACGTGCCCTACACTTCTGATTTGGGGAGAGGATGACAGTGCCCTAGGCAAAGAACTCACTTATGACATGGACGAATACTTCACTGATAGTTTTGAGATTAAATACATTCCCCAGTGCAGCCATTGGGTCCAACAGGAACAACCCGAGCTCGTAAATCAGCATTTGTTGGAGTTTCTTGTTGGGCAAGGAGAAAAGGCTTCGGAGCAAGAAAACGCAGCTGAGGCCGAGTCCGCTCCTGACCCCTCACCCTGACGTACCAGACGGTCGGGTCGGGACAAACTGTCTCTTTTGAAGAAACCCATCGTGCGTAATGAGGGGATAGCCCAACGGGTGAGCCGTTGCGACAGTCACGCGATAAAGCGGAGAGCGGCCCCTCCATCGCCTGTCCCATAATCTCTGCTGTTCTTCCAAGCTCTCTCCTTACTCAACCGCCCGAAACGCAAAGCTTGGGTCCGCCGCCCGGATCTCGACCTCGGGCAGGCCGAGTTCCCTGCGTACCATATTTGTACCTTGAACTAGGGCGATACATTTGTAAAAGGCGATCCTTCGAGATAAGCCTTCACGCCCGAAGCCGCAGTCTGCGGTAATAATCAGCCGTTCTGGTGGGATATATTCGAGCGCCTTACGAATAAGATCGGCAATCATATGTGGCGGCTCGACCGTGGTGACGGTGTGGTTGATTACGCCAATCGCGATTTTCTTTTCGGTCTTATAGTTCTTGAGCAGTGGTAGATCGCGGCCCTGGTTGCTGGCCCCTTCCAGCATGAGTACATCTGCATTGAGCTGAAGAAGATGGGGCAGCGAGCGTTCGTAGCTGGGCCGTTCCCAGTAAAAGCTCTGTTGGTTGGGATTGCCCCAACACGTATGCGCCCAAATCTCTGTATTGACACCCTCGACTTCACGATTGAAAGCCTGGGTGTAGGATTCGAGTTCTTTCTCAGTGGCCGGCGGGGTGGTGCAGCAGGCGAAATGGTGAGGTGGTTCTTCGATCTGAATGACCGGACAGCCGGCATCGGCCAGCTCGCGCAACTCTTCGTTAAGAGCCGCGGCTAAGTCCATAACCAACTCATGGTCAGTTTTGTAATACTCGTTCCACAGCATCATGGGCAGACAAGTCGCACTAATAGAGCCGAATTTGACAGGTTTGCTCGTCATCTTTTGCGCGGTTTTCCAGATTGCTGAAAAATGGAGCGGTCCGCGCGTGACTTGGTCTGTTACTGCTGGTGGATGGTAGGCTTCCTGGACTTCGTACAGAATGTGCCCCGGCTTAATATCCGCATAATCCAAAAAATGGGAAGAGTCGCGGAAGCCGCCAATGCCCTTGAGGCGCTCAATTGTGTAGAAAAACCAGGAGCGCCCGCCTACTTCAAGGTCAAAACGGGCGTCTCCATCAGTGAAAATGTCGAGGCCGGCTTGCTCCTGCTCGTTTACATAACAAGCGACCGCATCAATATATTGTTCTCGATATAATGAATCCCCCATTGCGACTTTAAACGGCCGTCCGCGTAGGCTCTCGCTAAACCATGTTGGCTTAGGAAATGACCCGACCATCGCTGTGGGCAGCTTTATATCTTTTGTGGCATTAAACATTGTCATTCCTCCTACTGTGTCTGTGAGGCTGCCAAA
>CAZXFE010000299.1:0-2369 GCA_964639795.1 uncultured Enterobacteriaceae bacterium
CGAGCAAATCGTAGATTTCGCGCTCCAGCCAATTGGCAGCCTTCCAAACATTTTCAACCGAAGGCATGCTCGGGTCTTCACGCGGCACATCTACCTTGATCACAATCTGATGGCGGTATGCATACGAGTAGAGATGCTGAACAACTTGGATCTTGTCTTCCTTGAAGTAATCAACCCCAGACATATTGGACAAACAATCGAAGGCGAGATCCGCGTCGTCGTGAAGGAACTGACACGTTTCGACGAGAGCATCCGGCTGAATGACAATGAAAGGGTCAAGAGCTTCTGCATCGAAAGATTCGACACCATCGCCACACTGGTCTTGTAATTTTTTATATATCTCTGCCGGACTCATAACTGACACACAGTTTCCGCATTCGTCCTTCTATTTCGTTTGTCCTCAAATCTTTTAAGCGGCAGCTTGAGCTGAAGAGCCCTTTACCAGCCAGCGTTCTTGCATCATTTTTTCCTGCAGCTTGAGCAGGCCCTCGGTCAAAGCTTCAGGACGAGGCGGGCAGCCAGGCACATACACATCAACCGGGATGACCTTATCGACACCATCACATACCGAGTAGGCCAATTGGAACAGTCCGCCACAGTTTGCGCAGCTGCCCATGGAAATGACATATTTCGGGTCGGGCATTTGGTCGTACAGGACCTTGGTGCGAAGCGCCATTTTTAGCGTGAGTGTTCCCGCAATAATCATCATGTCCGACTGTCTTGGCGTGGCCCGCGGAGCCGCCCCAAAGCGTTCAATGTCAGCCCGAGGACCGCCCGTCTGTATTAATTCGATCCCACAACACGCCAAACCAAACAGCATATACCAAACAGATGATTTCCGTGTCCAATTCAGGACCTCATCCAGCTTAGTCGTCAGAACCATCTCCGGAACGCTATTAATCAGCGACATGTTTCCTCCTCACGCAGCCTTCTGTAATTCTGACTCCTCAGTTGCCGCCGGCTGCAGGCGTTTAATCCACTCCAGGTCTCGTTTGACCCACACATACACCAGGCCGACAATTAGGATGCCGAGGAATAACAAGATTTCAGTTAACGCAAACAACCCTTGCCCATTTAGCAGCCAAGATCGGAACGCCACTGCGACTGGAAAGATAAAAGCAACTTCGACTTCGAAAATAACAAAAATAAGCGCGACCAAATAAAAACGAATATTAAAATTAATCCAAGCACCGCCCGTAGGCGGCTCTCCACATTCGTACGTAGACAGTTTCTTCGCTTCCGGATTATGTGGACGCAGAAGCTTTCCGAGCGCGAGCATACCCGCACAGAAAAGTATCGCGAAGACAGAAAACACAAGCACATTCGCAAGATTAAACGCCACCGTAAATGCTCCTCCTGCCGGATCAGACTCCTCAACATCCCCGCCATCACAACGGTAGACGTCTCACCTCAAAGCGACGGCTCAACAGACTGATAACGGGCATCCTCTCTATATCTCGCCTGCTCCTGATGGGCAAGCTCCTCCCGCAAACCAAGCTTGTGCGCTATTTGCCCAATAGAAACACCGCCTAAATAACTCCCCAGCAGACGTTGCGCCTCCCCCCAGACTGAAATCTGGTTGCAGATCCGGTGATAACAACACGCCTTGCCGTCTTCAACCAGGCACTCCATCAGTAACAGCGGCCCTTCCAGGCACTCATAGACTGCCCGCACACTTATTTCTGATGCGGGCTTCTTGAGCCTAAACCCGCCCCGGGCGCCCATAGACGACTCGACCAACCCACCACCGGCCAGCTGCTTCATAATCTTAGAGAGGAAGTGCGCGGGAATATCCTGTTGAGTCTGAATCTCCCGCCGCGGTACGACTCGGTCTTGCGCCTGCGCAGCCAGATAGGTCAGTGCCCGAACCGCGTAATCCACCCGCCGGCCGATGTTCATCAGAGAACTTCTCTCGGTCGCGCGCTGAGGTGTTGGTGTGTCCATAGGTTGCCTCACTCCTGATTTCCCTGCGTCACCCATTCCTCATTACAGTCTGAGCAAACACACGGACTAAGACCAGAAGTCCAGGCAGACTTGCGGTCTTGCCTAAACCTCAGCCCCGCGAAATTTCTGCTTTTGGCTTTGGATTTTACGCTGCAATGCCATAAGCGCATCGAGCACATTTTCCGGACGAGGAGGACAGCCGGGCACATAGACATCCACAGGCACAAGACGATCAATACCGGCAACCGTAGTGTAATTGTCATAAAACCCACCGGTTGAGGCACACGCCCCAAAGGCCATGACCCACTTTGGCTCCGTCATTTGCTCGTACACACGCTGCAGTATAGGCGCCTGTCGGCAGGTCACCGTTCCAATCACCATAAGGAGATCGGCCTGTCTTGGGCTAAAGCGTGGCAGCAATGCGC
>CAZXFE010000300.1:0-2011 GCA_964639795.1 uncultured Enterobacteriaceae bacterium
TTTGGCCGTCAAGCTGACTAAGCGTCTTCTCTTTGGCCAGAGATTACGATACACCAACTCCAATCTGTGTGGGGAGGATAATGTGAAACCACTCGAAAGTCTCGTCGTCTTGGATTTAACCCGTTTTCTGGCCGGCCCGTACTGCACGCTGCTGCTTGGAGGGCTTGGCGCGGAGGTCATTAAGATTGAGTCTCCGGATGGTGGAGAGGCACATCGGAATCGGGCGCCCTTTGCTGGACCCCAAGGGGCCAGCATGTCTCGACAGACCGATGATGACATCGGTCTGATGGTCCTGCATCGTGCACGTAATAAGAAGAGTGTGACGCTTAATCTTCGCAAGCCCGACGGGACCGAGCTGTTTAAACAGCTGGTGAAAAAAGCGGATATTGTGGTGGAGAATTTCTCGCCAGGAACCATTGATAAGATGGGGCTGAGCTATGCCACGCTCCGGGAGTGGAACCCGCGTATCATTCTGTGCTCGATTTCCGGTTTTGGCCAAGAAGGGCCACGTCGTGATTGGCGTGCGTATGATCCGATTATCCAGGCGGCCAGTGGCATCAATAGTGTGACGGGCTTTCCGGATCATCCGCCCGCGCGGTGTGGTGCGGCAATCAGCGATACCACGGCCCCGCTGTTTGCCGTCATTGGCATTCTGTCTGCAGTGCAGATGCGTGAGAAAACGGGTCAAGGCGAATGGGTGGATACCTCTATGCAGGATGGCACGTTTTTCTTGTTGCCGGATCTGATTGAGCATATGGCTGCGGGCATGGTTCCCCAACAACGCGGGAATACCCATCCGGGCGGCGTTCCGTTCAACGTGTACCAGGCCACAGACGGCTATGTCTCAATCTGTGCAGTGTCAGCGGGAAACTGGAAGAGCTTGCTCGAAGCGCTCAAGCGGGAGGATCTGCTCGACGATCCAAGGTTTGTGAATTTACAGAAGCGTATGGAATTCCGCGATGACGTTGACGCCATTGTCCAGGCCTGGATTGAACAGCGTACGGTTGACGAAGCAGTTGACTATCTCCAGCAGCACGAGGTCCCGGCCGGACCCGTCTTGAGCCCGGCAGAACTGATCAAGGATGAACACCTGATCGAACGCAAGATGGTCGTGGATGTCGTTCATCCTAAACATGGCGCCCTGGCCGGAGTCAAAGGTTTTGGCATGCCTATTAAGTTTATAGGCAAGTCGTTCGGATTCGACCAGCCCTGCGCGGAGGTAGGACAACATAATGAAGAAGTGTACGCTGACCTGCTTGGATTAGACGAGGCCAAAATCGGAGCGTTGAAAGAGCAGGGGGTGATTTAGTGCCTACCCGAATTACTATGGGTGCTTGGTTCTGTCATTCTGAGCGAAGCGAAGAATCTCTCCCCTTGTCGTGGAGTTGAGATGTTTCGCCTCGCGATCTTGAGACAGCTCAAAGAAAGAACTTGAGGCAAATGACTCTTTGAACGGCAATACAGGAGAATTGCTGTGGGTATGATCATAGACGGTGTATGGCAGCCTGAGGGCAATGCGCAGCAAATATCGACTGGACGCTATATCCGGCGCGATGGTCAATTTCGAGATTGGGTGACTGCCGATGGCTCGTTCGGCTTCAAGGCCGAGCCTGACCGGTATCATTTATATATTGCGATCAATTGCCACCGGGCACATCGCACGCGCATCTTTCGGACAGTCAAACGGCTCGAGAATGTGATTTCTATGTCGATTGCCCCGCCGCGCCGGACGGACCAAGGCTGGGTGTTTGACAATGACGACTCACATAACCGCGATCATTGTCTTGGAACACAGGCGCTGCACGAGGTTTATAGCCTTACCCAACCATAGTACTTCGGCTCTGTAGCGGTGCCAACGCTGTGGGACACTGAAGGGCGCACTCTCGTGAACAAAGAGTCGTGGGAAATCATTCGTATGTTGAACAGCGGGTTGCAGGCGTTCACAGATGACAAGACTGACTATTATCTGAAGCCGTTACGTAAGGAGATCGATGCATTGAACGCTGTCGCC
>CAZXFE010000301.1:0-1860 GCA_964639795.1 uncultured Enterobacteriaceae bacterium
TTGTTTTCGACCCCACAAAACACACCCCAGATAGGAGCCGTCCTGTGTCACCCTCACCCGCTGTACGGCGGAGACATGCGGAACAATGTGGTGTCGGCTCTAACAGATACTTTCCAAAAGGCAGACATTGCCACGTTGCGTTTTAATTTTCGTGGCGTTGGCCAAAGCGACGGCCAACATGGTGAAGGCGAGGCCGAGCTTGAGGATGTCAAAGCCGCAGTTACGGCGTTACTCGACCGCCAGGCCGTCTCTCACGTCGTGGTTGCCGGCTACTCTTTTGGTTCGATGGTGGGCCTGCGAGCGGGAGCAAACGATGAACGCGTTCAGACGCTTATTGGCGTAGCGTTTCCGATGGGCTTCCGTGACCCGTCCTTCCTCCTGGACGTGGCGAAACCGACCCTGCTGATAAGCGGAGATCGAGACGAGTATGCTCCTCTTCCTGACCTGACCGATTTCTTTTCGAAAATGCGTGAGCCGAAACAGCTTGAGATCATCGCCGGGGCGGACCATTTTTTTATGGTCCAGACGGGTGAAGTAGCAAAAGCCGCGCTCGCCTTCCTCCAAGCCAAGTAAATTCGCCGTTGAAGACCTCGTCAATCGACTGAAAGTTATGTTCTCCGCCACTCATCCAGCTGTTGCTCCACGCGGGCGACATGGGGACCTTGGATCTGCCGATAGATCGCCAGAGTTTGTCCAGCCAAAGGAATGATGCACGCGGCTTTATCTTGCCTGGGAAGCCTAAGGCTCATATTAAATAGGGCATTGCCTTCACCACGCCGGTCGCTAATCTCCTATTTCTCCGCATAGACAGCGGTCTCAAGTTGCCTAGAAACCCGAGCAGCGGCCTGCACCTGCGTTCTGACTGCGGCAAATGGTTCGTCTGCCTCTTCAGCAAGAGCACTGATACGCTGCAGGGTACTGCGTAGGTCTTCGTTATTTTGTGTATACAGCCGCTCAAACATGCCAAGATCTTGGAGATACATGAGATATTGCAGGATGACCGCGTTATTGAGCTGGACTGAAGCAAGGTCAGCCGTTTGACGGACGGCACCAGGAAGGTGCCGAAATTCCTCTTGCAGTTGGACAAACAAAGAGGTTCGCTGTTTCAGCTTTTCTTCTTCGGCAAGCGAGGACGTATACAACGCAGTCAACCGCTGCCGTGCGTACTCAAAAAATTGCGAAACGGCCAGTTCTCGTTCCCAGGTCGCCTGAACCTGTTGGGTCACGGCGTCGGCTTCACCATTCTCTTGGGCAAAGAATGCAATGGCGCCGCGATGGCCGGCAAAATTGGCCAGGGATTCATTGAAGGCCGTCTGACCAGACAGGTAAAATGTATTATGAAATAATTCGTGCAGAACAATATTGGTCAACGTCTGTGCGTCATAACGTAACAGATGGGGCAAGAGCGGATCAGCAAACCAGCCCAGGGTGCTAAAGGCGGCCGCAGTCCGAATATAGGTATCATAGCCTTCGGTCTCCAGCAGACGCGCTTCGGCTCGTGCTTCCTCGGCGTCGAAATAGCCTTTGTAGGCGACATTGCCGACGATGGGAAACCACCACGTATACGACTCTAAGCGCGTGCGCGGTGCAGCAGTGACCACATGGATCGTCGGCGGAGAGGGCAGCTCAGACAGGCTGCTATAGCTCCCACCAACCCGAAAACCGAGTTCCTGCTCGGCGAACTGCCGCACCCGCAAGACGGTCTGGAGTTTATCACGCGTCGGCGCATCGAGTGTGGTGGAGTGACGCAGGATATCGGTAATGGGTTTCCGATACCACAGGATTTTCGCTTCTTCGTACCCTGCCCGCCGAACGTATGCCGGGGAGCACGCAGGCAGAAGACAGACCAGAATAATTAGG